>JANPLG010000226.1:0-19597 GCA_031426395.1 Actinomycetes bacterium | reverse complement strand
GGATTTGCGAAGCGTAGCGTTCGGTAAGCAGTTGCATCGGGGCCACCAACCACGAAGCCAAGAGGAGAGGCTCGCGGGTAACCTTCTCCTCGGCGCAGCCGAACCCCTTATGGTTCTGGCTCCGCCAGGTTAGGATTAGGAGTAAGATTAGGGTTCCGAGGACTCCGAGCACCCCGAGGGTGGCGGTACGGCAAACATAAGGGCTCTATTCCTTGACTAGCCCATCTCCCGCAGGTACAGTACTCCGTCCTCTGTCGGACACTCCTCCACGCCGGAAAGCCGCCCCTTGTCGCGCATCGAGCAGGCCATTGAGAAGATCGTCTCCCAGTTGCCGGGCTATGAGCCGCGCCCGCAGCAGATCGAGATGGCGAAGCTGATTGAGCGAGCGATGGCGGCCAGCCGCCATGCGGTGATTGAGGCCGGCACGGGCAGCGGCAAGTCGTTTGGCTACCTGATCCCCGCCCTGGAGTCCGGTAAGCGCGTGGTGATCTCCACCGGGACCATCGCGCTCCAGGAACAGCTCCTGAACAAGGACATCCCGTTCCTGGAGCGGGCCTATGGGCGGGAGATCAAGGTGGCGCTGGCCAAAGGGCGGTCGAACTACGTCTGCCTCCGCAAGCTGGAAGAGACCTACCGCACTCTGGCGCCCACGGACACGGCCTCGCCGCAGATTCGCGAGCTGATCCAGCTTGCCCACACCAACCGCTGGGCCGGGGACCGCGCCGATCTCCCCTTCACCATTGAGGGGCGGTTCTGGATGGACCACCTCGCCTCGGACGGCGAGGACTGCCTGGGGCCGAAGTGCCCGAACTGGATGTGGACGCCGCACCGCAAGGCGCGGATGGCGCTGGACGATGCACAGATCATCGTCGCCAACCACGCCCTCTACTTCACCGACCTCGCCACCGACGCCGGTATCATCCCCCAGCATGAGATGGTCGTCTTCGACGAGGCGCAGCACCTCGACCGGTGCGCCGTGGCCGCCTTCTCGCACCAGCTCAACCGCTACCTCGGACCCAAGTTGCTCCAGCGGGTCCAGCGCCGCTTCCCGACGGTGCCCGCCTCGCTCATCCAGGAGCTGACGGATGCTGAGCTGGAAGTGGCGGACATGGTCTTCCAGCGTGGCAAGGGCCAGTTCCGCCTCGACCCCGAGATCGGCTTCCAGACGGTGGCCAGGGCGCAGGCCGAAAACATGATGAAGCTGGCCGGGTGGTTGGAGCGGGTCGACGCCACCCAGATGGAGATGCTGGCGGACGATCCGGCCCTGGCGAAGCAGCAGGCGGAGACCGTCCGCGATCAGATGAAGGGGGTCGCCATCGACCTGGCCGGGCGATGGAACCACTTCGCGGAGCTGCGCCCGATGGACGACCGGGCCAACTGGATGGTCTCGGATCCCAACCGGGACTTCTTCGAGCTTCAATCCGCACCGCTGGACGTGGGGGAGGCGCTGCACCAAAAGCTCTGGACCCAGCGCACCTGCATCCTCACCTCCGCCACCCTCGCCGTGGACGGCAAGTTCGAGTACCTGCGCCGGGAACTGGGGCTGCCCACCAACACGCTGGAATCGGTGCTCGGCTCCCCGTTCGACTACCCCAACCAGGCGCTGCTCTACATCCCCAAGGCCCTGCCGATGCCGAGCGACCCGGGCTTCAACACCGCCATCGTGCCGGAGATCGAGCGCATCCTGCAGATGACGCAGGGCCGGGCCTTCGTGCTCTGCACCTCCTACCGCACGCTGCGGGAACTGGCCGCGGCGCTCATCGGCCGCCTTCCGTACCCCTGCAAGTCCCAGGAAGACCTGCCGCGCGCGCGCCTCATCGAGTGGTTCAAGAGCACGCCGAACGCCGTCCTCTTCGCCACAGCCACCTTCTGGGAAGGGGTGGACGTGCCCGGCGACTCGCTCTCCTGCGTCATCATCGACAAGCTTCCGTTCGCCAGCCCGGACGATCCGGTGGTGCAGGCCCGAACCGACCGAATGAAGGCGCGGGATGAGGACTGGTTCAACGGCTTCATGCTTCCGAAAGCGGTCCTCGCGCTGAAGCAAGGCTTTGGCCGCCTGATCCGCTCCCGCACCGATCGCGGCCTCGTCGCCATCCTCGACCGCCGCATCCTCACCCACCGCTACGGCGAGGTGGTCCTCCGCTCTCTGCCGCCCGCACGCCGTCTCTACCAGCTCCCGCAGGACCTGGAGACCGCCTTCGCCCGGCCGGTGGTCACCGCCTCCAACAGGGCGCGCCCCACGCATTGGGACGATCATGGCTGGAGCGGCCGCAGCAACGCGCCTCCCCCAGACCTCGATTCCGTCCTTGGTGAGCCAGCACCGTAGCTGTGAAGCGCGCTCCCGCAGCGGATGGTTGGAGCGCATCGGTCTACCTTAGGACGAGCGCCAGCGGCACGCGACCAGACCAACGAACGCCTCGTCTCCCCTGTGGCTCTCTAAAGAAAGCTTCTTCTCCCGCCAGAATCACGAGTCCAAGTGAGGCGTCGCGGTGACGCGAGAGGTGACTCAACGATGATCCGCCGGGTGGCAATCCTCTTCTCCGGCATGGCGGGAGTGCTGGCAGCGTTCAAGGTGATCGATATCGTGGCGAGGCACGCGGACCCGAATGCGCGCGTCGACATGTTCACCGGCGAGGGCTGCCTCTTCGCGGTGCCGGTCTGCCTAGTCGGCGCCCTGGTCGGCATGATGCTGGGCGGCATCCTCTTCCCGGCCAGCCGCTAAGGAGTGGCCGGGAGTTGCTACGCACGTTCTCGCCGCGTATCGAAGGAGCGTCTCAGCGGTGTGAACTCACGCAGGGATGACCGCGTCGACCTCGATCTCCACCAGCAATCCACTCCCAGCGAGGCGGCTGACCTCCACCATGGTGCTGGCTGGCTTGACTTGGCCGAAGACCTCTGCGTGCGCCCGGCCCACCGCTTCCCACTGGTCGATGTCCGTCACATAGATCCGCGTGCGGACGACATCCGTGACTGAGGCGCCTGAGCGGATCAGCGCGTCGAGAATCTTCTTCAGCGCGAAGGCGGTCTGGGCATAGGGATCGTCCCCGCCCACCACGGCACCCGTCTCATCCACGGCCACGGTTCCGGAGATGTAGACCAGGTTGCCCAGGCGGACGGCACGGGAGTAGCCGACCTTCTCCTCCCAGCGGGTGCCGGAGCTGATGTTCTGACGTCGCATCCTCTACCCCGCCACTTCCACAATCAGCTCCACCTCCACCGCGCAGTTGGTGGGAAGCTGGTACACCCCGATGGCGCTGCGGGAGTGCCACCCCTTCTCCTGGCCGAAGATTTCCACCAGGGCATCCGTGGCTCCGTGGATGCATGACGAAGTGTCATAGAACCCTTCGGCGCAATTGACGAAGCCCAGAAGCTTCACCACGCGCGTGACCTTGTCGAGATCACCGACGGCCCACGCCACCGAACTCAGGCAGCCGAGGACGGCTTGCCGTGCGGCCTCGTAAGCCTCCTCCACCGTCACTTCGGCTCCCACCTTGCCCTTGATGGCGCTAACGGCTCCACTCGTGAAAACCAGGTTGCCCGTCTTGACGGCGGGGCAGAGCTTGCCAGGCGTGGCCTGGGGCACTTCCCACCCTAACTCATTCAGTCGATCCGACACCGATCCCATGCTGCCCGTCCTTTCTTGACGCGCAATTATGCACGCCGCCGCCGGGCAAGCCCCAGGTTCAATACCGCCCGGAGCATCAAAAAGACCCTCGCCGGAGAGGCAAGGGTCTCTCATATAGCCCGTAGGGGATTTGAACCCCTGATCTCCTGGCTGAGAACCAGGCATCCTGGACCACTAGACGAACGGGCCACTTAGGTACGCCTTTAAGCGCAGGCGTAATTTAACATGGCCGCAGGAGAGCGGCAAGCCCCTTTTGAATTGCAGATCTCGGATTTCGGATTTCGAGTTGGCTGCGAGGATGGTCATTGCTTCGCGTTCCAACCGTGGAAAAGGTGAGCATCCGGGTTCTCCCCATCCGCGACGATCCGTTGAATCCGCTTCATCCGTGATCTATTCCGGCGTGCTACGGATTGGGTGGCGAGGTGCAGATCAGGATCTCCAGCGTCTCATCACCGGTGTTCTCGATTCCGTGTTCGCACCAGGGCGGGAGGTGGATGAAGTCGCCGGCGCTGACTTCGACCCTTTCGCCGGCCAGCGTCATCGTGCCGCGCCCGCGCGTGATGACGTAGCATTCCTCCGTCCAGTGGCTCCCCGGCTCCAGCACCACATGCGGCGGCACGTAGAACATTACCAGCCCCAGGTTCTTCGCGGGTGCGTTGGGGTTCACCGGGTGGACGATCCGCACTCCCAGGCCGTCGCAGCCAGGGTAGCGCACCGGCACCCCATCCCGCACCCGCACGATGTTGGGCCGCACGGGCTCCGTCGGCTTGGGAATGGGCGGGTTCTTGTCCGCATACCCCTTGAAATCGGTGATCTTCGCCATCTGCACTCTCCTTGCCGGTGCGTCCCTGCACCAGCCACTCGCTCTACTATCCGTCACGTCTTCAACTCCGCTACCAGTCGCGCGTGTAGCCCGCCGTCCAGCCGCCATCGACCGGTATCACGGCTCCGTTCACGTAACTCGCTTCCGGGGCGCAGAGGAAGAGCACCATGGCGGCGATCTCTTCGGGCAGTCCGGGCCGGCCCAGCGGAATGTGGGAAAGGAGGCTCGCGGCCTTCTCCGTGTACGCGCCATCCGCGCCGTAGAAGAGCGCCTCGGTGCCCTGGGTCAGCGTAGAGCCCGGCGCTACGCAGTTCACCAGGATGCCGCGCGGCCCCAACTCTAGCGCCATGGAGCGGGTGAGGTTCACAATCCCCGCCTTGGCCGCCACGAAAGCGCTCTGCAGCCGCAGCGGCACCAGACCGGCCACGGAGCTGATGTTCACGATCCGGCCACCGCCCGCCGCCGGGTCGGGCATATGCGGGATAAAGGCCCGGCTCACGTGGAAGACGCCGGTGAGGTCCACGGCCAGGATGCGCTGCCAGTCGTCCACCGAATACTGATCGATAGGCACACGGTCGCGCTGCGTGTTGATCCCCGCGTTGTTGACCAGGATCGAGACCGGACCGAAGCGATCCTTTACCGTAGCCGCCGCAGCCTCGACGGTCTCTAGCTCGGTGACGTCCACTGGCAGGAAGAGACTCTCGTTTCCCGTCCCGCGTAGCTCATCGGCCACCGCCTCGCCACGCTCTACGTCTCGGTCCAGGATTGCCACGCGGGCGCCGTTCGCCGCCAACGCCTGGACAATCGCCAACCCGATCCCGTTTGCGCCCCCCGTCACCACCGCAACCCGCCCAGCCACGTCCACCTGCATCTACGGCTCCGCTCCAGGTGTGCCGTCCACGAGCAGACGCACCGGCCCCTAACCGCTTAGCCAGCGGGAATGCTCTTTCCTTCGGTGATCCACGCGGTCATGGGGATGACTTACAGCAACCTCTCGCTCCGAAACTCTGAGTTCAGGACAAAGCCGCGCGCGCCAGACGCCCTGACGATGAAACCGGCCCTCTCGAGCTTGTTGAATCCGTAGCGGACCCGCCGGTAGAAGCTGTCGAACTCCCGGATACTCTCGCTTCCACCCCGACGGTCATACCACAGGCTGAATGCGGCCGACTTGGCGGTGGTCGCGTGGGCGCGTGAGTACTTCCCCTGGCGGAAAACGACATCCAGCACCGCCCGGTTCAGTTCATCAAGCTCTCGCACCGCTGCTCCAAACAGCTCCTGCAGCTCCGCCTGATAGCCATCCTGAATCAGCACTCGGTCGACCACATAGATTGGATAGACCGGCGTGCTCATCGGGTGCTGCGAGATCAGACCGCATTTCTCTAGCCATAGCAACTGCTCGAAGTGATTGTTATCGGGGGTCAGCAGGATCGAGTAATGGGCGCGCTGGTTGGCCCATTCCGATTTCATCAAGTACGCGATTACGGACTTCTGCTCGGGGCTAAGCGGCAGGCCACCCGTCTTGTCGTCGATGTAAGCGTCGAACTCGCGCAGGCGGGTCTCGATGCGGTCGCAGCACAGCTTCCCCGGCCGGAGGATCAGGCAGACTTCTTCTGAATACAAGCGGTAAGTGGGAATGTCGATTTGGTTGTCGAGGCAGAGATTGACCAGAGTCGCCATCCCGATTCCCCGCCCCTCCCACCGGCGATAGACCCGAAGAACATCGGCGAGCTTCGGGTTGCGTGCCTTGGCTTCGGGGATGACCCTTCGTAGCGGGATGGCATGCTGCGGATGCTCAATCAGCAGGTAGCTCCTGAATCGTCCGGGATTCTGGATCGATAGCTGGACTCCTGGCTGGATTGCGATCACCGCCTGCTTGTTGATGGAGTAGTCGCGATGCGCCAGGGCGTTGTTGACGGTCTCGCGGATCACGGCCTCCGGATATTGGGGTGAACTGGTGCCGCCGCCCGCGACCGACACTCCGACCTGGATGTTTCGAAGGATGTAACTCCTGCTGGCATCCATCAGCGGCAGGATGTTGCCGGTGAGATCCTGCTTGTCCTGAGCGACCTCGTACGGAACATCCACGTAACCGTGCACGTGGCAGCGGAAGCCGAGCAGGTCTGCCGGGTGCCGGCCACACACGAGAGCGCCAAGAAGCGTTGCGGCTCCATCCTTGAGAAAGGACTTCCGCTCCAGGAACGGACGCGCGGCGTCAAGATAGGCCTTGATGGTCTCGATCCGAACCGGCCGGTTCAGGAGTTGGATGTACTCGTTGATCTGATCCAGATCCAGGTCATCCAACCCGATGCTGCCCAGGGGCTGAACCTCTCGAGCCTGCCAGGCTTCCTCTCGGTAGGCATCCTGCGCTTCCAGTTCCGCCCGGGAAATCTGATGATCGCCGGTGAGGACTCGTTTCCAGGCCTTCCCCTTGTGGAACACATGCTTCCTGTCTGCAGGCAGCTCGTCCACCCAGACGACCGCCACCCGGCCCCCCCTGAAGTCCCTCAATTGCATGGCGGGGAACTGCTCGCGAAGGTCCAGTTTGACGCCGTGAGGATCTTCAAACAGATCGGGAAGCTCCTTAAGCTTCCCCTCCGCATTCTCCCGATAGCCGGTGAATACGTACCGGCGGGCATCACCCTGACCCATCTCGCGAATGCCGAGTAGAAGGATGCCACCCCGGGTGTTGAGGAAAGCGTTCACCGACTTGTAGCACTCGTTCCACGATCCGCTGTCGCTCGGGATAGGCTTGATCTCCAGTCCATCGGACTCAAGTTCCGCGAATCTCTCCGTGGAGATGAGCACTGCGAGTTGGTCGAGGACGGTGTCGATGAAGTCGGGCATCTTGCGCTTTCGGACGCGGAAGGACCTATGCGTAGGTTGCCCACAGTGGGCGACCCACTGGAAGCACCCCCAGTGGTGGCGCGAATGACTGGCCTTGGCCTCGAAGGCCCCCTACGCCCAGAAGCCAAAGCCGATGGCGCAAGACTGAACCCTGAACCCCGAACCCCGAACCCTCGCTAGGCGAGGATTCCCTTGACCACCTCGCCGGCGATGTCCGTCAGGCGGAAGTCCCGTCCCTGGGAGCGGTGGACCAGCTTGGTGTGATCGATTCCCAGCAGGTGGAGGATGGTGGCGTGGAAGTCCGGGACCGGCACCGGGTCCTTGACGATGTTGTAGCCGTAGTCATCCGTCTGGCCGTAGGTGACGCCACCCTTGATGCCGCCGCCGGCCATCCAGAGGCTGTAGCAGCGGCCATGGTGGTCGCGACCGTAGTTGGTGGCGGTCAGCTCTCCCTGACTGTAGACGGTGCGGCCGAACTCTCCGCCCCAGATCACCAGGGTCTCGTCCAGCATGCCGCGCTCCTTCAGGTCCAGGAGCAGCGCCGCGCTGGGCTGGTCCGTCTGCTTGCATTGGCTGCGGATGCCGCCCGGCAGGCCTCCATGGTGATCCCAGTCCCGGTGGTAGAGCTGGATGAAGCGGACATCCCGCTCGGCCATCCGGCGGGCCAGGAGGCAGTTGGCGGCGAAGGTGCCCGGTTTGGCGGCGTCCGGCCCGTACCGCTCGAGAGTGGCAGCGGACTCCTGCGACACGTCCATCAGCTCCGGGACGCTGGTCTGCATCCGATACGCCAGTTCGTATTGGTCGATGCGGGTGGCGATCTCCGGGTCGCCGACGGCTCCCAGCTTCTCTCGGTTGAGGTCCCGAATGCCGTCCAGCACGGTGCGACGGGTGCGGGAGCTCATACCTGCGGGGTTGGAGAGGAAGAGGACCGGGTCCCCGGTGGAGCGGAACTGGACGCCCTGGTGGATGCTGGGCAGGAACCCGCTCTCCCAGTAGCGGGTGTGGAGGTTCTGCCCCACCTGCCCGGAGAGCAGCACCACGAAGGCGGGCATGTCCCGGTTCAGGCTGCCCAGTCCATAGGAGAGCCATGCGCCGAGGGTGGGCCGTCCGGGCTGCTGGTTTCCCGTCTGGAACAACGTCACGGCCGGATCGTGATTGATTGCGTCCGTAGTGAGCGTCCTGATGACGCAAAGATCGTCCGCCACCTTCGCGGTATGGGGGAGCAGCTCGCTAAGCCAGGTGCCGCTCTTCCCGTGCTGCGCGAACTTGAAGATCGACGCGGCAACCGGCTTCTTCGCCTGCTGGGAGGTCATGCCGGTGAGCCGCTGGCCCATCCGCACCGACTCCGGCAGTTCCTGTCCGGTCACCTCTTTCAGGTTTGGCTTGGGGTCGAAGAGGTCGAGGTGCGAGGGGCCGCCGCTCTGGAAGAGGTAGATCACCCGCTTCGCCTTCGGAGCGGCGTGCAGCACCCGCAGCGCGCCTCCGCCGGGCACGCCCGCTGGACCGGGCTTCATTCCGGCAGCCGCAGGCGCAGCCTCGTTCAGCAGTGAGGCCAGCGCCATCGTTCCCAGGGAAGCTCGGCCCAGCAGGGTCCGCCGGTTCATCAAGACGCGCAGTTCATCTCTCGGGTCCATCACGCACTCATCCTCACCGTACCAGGGGCTGCACCCCTGGCTAGCGTATTCCGCCCCTTCAGGGCTTGCCGGCCACTCACCCACTCACCCACTCACCCACTCACCCACTCACTCTTTGGTCAGCACTTCATCCATGTTGAGGATGGCGTTGCAGACGCAGGTCCAGGCGGCGTGCTCCACCACGTCCAGGTCCTTCGAGCGCGGTGACTCTCCCGTTGCCACGAGCTTGGTGGCTCCGTCCCGATCTGCTAGGTACTGACCTCGGGTCGCAAAGTAGGTCCGGGAGAGGATCTGCTGCTCTCTGGGGGTGGCGGGGCGGGCCAGGGCCTTCCGGAAGGCGTAGTCGATGCGCGACTGCACCGAGGGGCCGCCCTTCTCCAGGATCTGCTGCGCGAAGACCCGCGCGCCTTCCACGAACTGAACGTCGTTCAGGGTCACGAACGCCTGGAGCGGGGTGTTGGTCGGCATCCGCCGGGCCGCGCAAGTCTCCCGCTTGGGCGCATCGAAGACGGCGAAGGCGGGGTAGAGGATCGACCGCTTCCACCAGGTGTAGATGCCCCGGCGGTAGAGGTCCGGCCCCTTGTCTCGCACGTACGACTTCGCTTCCTGGTCGTTGGCGGCAAGCTCACGCCAGAGGTCGCCCGGCTGGTAGGGCTTCACGCTCGGTCCGCCCACGGCGCGGCTCCGGTCAAAGAGGCCGCTGATTGCCAGCGCGTTGTCGCGGATGAACTCCGCCGGCAGCCGGAAGCGCGGTCCCCGTGCCAGGTAGCGGTTCTGCGGGTCCTTCGCCATCAGCTCCGGCGTCACTCGCGACGACTGCCTGTAGGTGGCGCTGGTCACCATCAGTCGGATGATCGCCTTCACGTTCCAAGGGGACGGTTTCTGGTTAATCGTTTCTGGTTTCTGGTTGACCGTGTCCACGGACCCACGCGCAGTCCCGGTTCCTGCTGAACCAGAAACCAGAAACTCCGAACCAGAAACCCCAGAGAACCGGGCCGAAAGCCAGTCCAGCAGCGCCGGGTGGCTGGGTTGTTCGCCGCGGGTTCCAAAGTCTTCGGAGCTCACCACCAGGCCCTGGCCCCAGAAGAGCTGCCAGAAGCGGTTGACCGTCACCCGTGCCGTCAGCGGGTTGCGCGCGTCGGTCAGCCACTTGGCCAGCGCGACGCGGGGCGGGTCACCGGCGGGCATCTCGTAGCCCAGGGCGGCGAGAACGCCTGGCTGCACTTCCTCGCCCGGCTTCGTGTAATCGCCCCGCAGCAGGATGTGGGTCGGACGCCGCTTGGGCAGCTCGGCCATGATGCGCAGCCGCGGAATAGTCTTGTCATACTCCGTCCGGGCCTTTTTCGCGGCTTCCAGCTTCTTCTTCAGGTCATCCGCTTCCGGGCCCATGGGGGCGCACGCCTTGAGCTGGGTCTCCAGGCTGGCCACCAGCCGGTCATGCTCCGCCAGCTTCTCTTCCTGCCCCGGCAGCGCGGTCACCAGTGTGGGCGGCGCGTCCGCGCCCCGATAGAGGACGGTCTCAGGGACCTGGTTGAAGAAGGCGAAGAGCTTGTAGAAGTCCTTCGCCGTGATCGGATCGTACTTGTGGTCGTGGCATTCGGCGCATTGCACCGTCAGCCCCATCCAGACGGTGGCGGTGGTGGTGGCCCGGTCGACCGCATACTTCGCGAGGTACTCCTCAACAATCGCTCCGCCCTCAGAAGAGGTGGGGCCGCAGCGGTTGAACGCGCTGGCGATCTTCTGCTCCCGCGTGGCGTTGGGGAGCAGGTCACCGGCAAGCTGCTCCAACGTGAACTGGTCAAACCGCTTGTTCTTATTGAACGCGTCGATCACGTAGTCCCGGTAGGCCCACATGGTGCGGTCGGTGTCGTCATGATACCCATCGGAGTCCGCGTAGCGGGCGAGGTCGAGCCAGTGCTGCGCCATCCGCTCACCGAAGTGCGGGGCGGCGAGGAGGCGGTCGACGACCCTCTCATAGGCGTTCGGGGAGCGGTCGGCCAGGAAGGCGTCCACTTCCTCCGGTGTTGGGGGCAGCCCGGTCACGTCGAGGCTGACCCGGCGGATCAGGGTGCGCCGGTCGGCCTCGGGACTCGGCTTCCACCCTCGTCGCTCCAGGTCAGCCATCACGAATTGGTCGACCGGGTTCCTCACCCAGCGCGCATCCTTCACCCGCGGCGGTGCTTGAGGCTTAACCGGCGAGAAGGCCCAGAGGCGCCTGTCCGCGACCACCGGTTTTGAGGTCGGCCAGGGCGCGCCTGCCTTGACCCATCGGGTCAAGGCCTCGATCTCCTCCGCCTTCAGCTTGCCGGCGGGCGGCATCTTCAGCGCGCCCTCGTAGTGGACCGCTGTCAGGAGGGCGCTCTTCTCGGGGGTGCCGGGCACCATCGCTGGCCCCTTCTTTCCGCCCTTCAGCAGCGCCGCGCGGGAGTCGAGGCGGAGGTCGGAGAGGTGGACCTTCTCCGCGTGGCACGAAAAGCAGGCGCGCACCAGCAGAGGCCGGACCTTCGTCTCAAAATGCGCAGCCTCCGCCGCAGAGCTTGTGGCCGGAGCCACCGGAGGCGCGGCCTGCGAAGTGGAAACGGCGGCGAAACCGGTCCAAGCACCCGTCATGCCCACCGCAATCCAGAACAACCTGCCGGCTTTCATCCCCACCTCGTCCCCGTGATTCAAACTTGCAACTGTGCCCGACTGACCGTGCTCTTTGTCGTTCACCGGGGCCATGATGTTTCACTCAGCGTCGTCGGCGTCCGAACCGCATGAACGTCCCAACCCTCTGCGTCCCTTCTGTGACTTCTGTGTCCTTCTGTGTCGAAGAGGCCCCCACCCCAGCAACAGTGCAAAAGAATCAGGACTTCCCGCCCTTCCTGACCCAAAATGTTAAAGGGCGAAGAGTAAGCGTCGGCAGCACGGGCGCGCCTTCCCCACAGGATTCCGGACGCTTGGCGTCCACGAACTAGTCTTCACGGCTGATCAGGACAGGGGAAAGCCTCATGGCAGCAGCAAGAGGAGTGGCGAACTACGCCAACATCAAGGTGGTCGGAGTGGGCGGGGGTGGCATGAACGCTGTCAACCGGATGATCGAGTCCGGCGTCTCCGGCGTGGAGTTCATCTCCCTCAACACTGACATTCAGGCGCTGGAGACCTGCCTGGCTCCCGTCCGCCTGCAGCTTGGCGAGGCGCTCACCAAGGGCCTCGGCGCCGGGGGCAACCCGGAGCTGGGCCGCAACGCCGCGGAAGAGAGCCGGCAAGATATCAAGAAGCTTCTGGAAGGCGCGGACATGGTCTTCATTACCGCCGGCATGGGCGGTGGGACCGGGACGGGCGCCGCGCCGGTGGTTGCGGAGATTGCGCGGGACCTCGGCGCGCTGACCGTGGGCGTGGTCACCAAGCCGTTCGGCTTCGAGGGTCCGCGACGCCAGCGGCTGGCAGAGGAGGGCATTGCCGCCCTCAAGACCCGCGTCGATACCAGCATCGTCATCCCCAACGACCGCCTCCTCTCGGTAGCCGAGCGGCGCGCCAAGCTGACCGAGGCGTTCCGGATGGCGGACGACATCCTCCGCCAGGGTGTGCAGGGCGTCTCCGACATCATCACCATCCCCGGCTTGATCAACGTCGACTTTGCGGACGTGAAGGCGATCATGCAAAACGCCGGCACCGCGATCATGGGGATCGGGGTTGCCTCAGGTGACAACCGCGCCGTGGAAGCCGCCGAGATCGCCATCGCCAGCCCGCTGCTGGAGTCGAGCATCGAAGGCGCGCGCGGCGTCCTGCTGAACATCAGCGCCAGCAGCGATCTCACGCTGGATGAGCTTTACGAAGCCGCCAACGTGGTGGCCCGCGCCACCGATACGGAAGACGCGTTCATCATCACCGGCTGTGTGATTGATGACACGCTGCAGGACGAGGTCCGCGTCACAGTACTGGCGACCGGTTTCCAGGGGCAGGGCGGCCCTCAAGACATGTTTCGCCACGAAGCGACGGTGACCAGCCGCCCCACCGGCCGACCCGTGGGTTCCAGCATCGCGCCGCCGCAGTATGCGCCGGAACCGGCCAGACCGACCCACACCGCGCATGCAGCCCCGGCGAGCAACGACCTCGACATTCCGCCCTTCCTCCGCAAGCGCTGATGAATTGCGGATTTCGGAGTGCGGATTGGGATGCGAGTTGGTTGGAGGCGGGAAACGATCTCGTGATTCACCAGTAGAGTAGGACAACAGTAACGGGTCCGGGGTGCGCGCAAGCCAACCCCGGGCCTTCTTGCATTCCAACCAGCTTCCGGCTGCCCCTCATCTTTCAATCGCGGTATCTGCCTGATGAGAAGCTCCTCCCGTCGATGGTTCGTGGTCGCTGCTCTGGCGGCGATCGGCATCACGCCGTTCATTGGGCCTGCTTCCGCTCCGGTGGGGGCCAATCCTTCGGCAGTGGCCGCCGTCACCGCCACCACGCCTGACGACTCCATTGTCCTGGTCCGCAGCCTCAATTCGCTGCGTACGGCGCGCGGCAGCGGCTTCATCATCGGCGACGGCGGTTGGGTTGTCACCGCCAGCCATGTCGTCTCGGTCGACCTCGGCAAGGGGCGGCGCGCCTTCGATCCCAGCGTCCTCGTCTACATTCCCTGGACCGGCCGCCCCTACGAGGCAAAGGTGGTGGCCGTGGACGGCGTCGCTGACATCGCCCTCATCCGCCTTCCCGAAGCCGGGTTCCCGGCCCTGCCATTGGAAGGGATGGATGTCACCGAGGCCACCCCGGCCCTCAACGCCCTGAAGGACCGGCCGCTCCGACTCTACGGTTTCCCGCTCACTTACGGCGAGGGGACGGTGGCCGCCCTCGCGAAGCCGGAGCGCAACGACGCCCGCCTCAATCAAGTGGCCCGGCGGGACGAGACCAACCTCTGCGTGCTCACCCCCTGCCCGGACGCCCAGCCTGGCTGGAGCGGCGGCCCGATGGTCGCCTCCGACCGTGGCACGGTGGTGGCGGTGTTCCACTCTCTCTACCGGCCCAGCCAGACCGACAAGTCCGTCTATCCCGCCGGCAGCCTCACCGGATACCTGGCGGAGTTGCTGCGCAAGGCCGGCGCCACCGGCATCGAGCGCTTCACCCAGGTGAACCCGCCCACCGTTCCCCGCCCGGCCGGTGCTTCCGAGCGAATGGCCCGTGAGATGCGAAGCCTGGCCTGGTGCGCGGACGGCCGGTGGTCCAAGGCCGAGGAAGAGCAGCAGGACATCCTCAAGGCCGCTCCGGAGGATCCGCTCGCCCGGATGGAGCTGGGGCGAATCCTGCTCCAGGCCCAGAAGATCGAGCCGGCGGTCAAGGCACTGGAAGCCGCCGCCCGCCTCGCCCCGAAGAGCGTCTTTGCGCAGATGTACCTGGGCCGCGTGCACCACCTCAACTACGACTACGCGGCAGCAGTGACAGCGCTCAAGGCCGCGAGCGCCGCCGGTCCTCGGGACGTAGAACCGCTCCTGGTCCTGGCGGAGGTCCACGAGGAGAGCCAGAAGTTCGCGGAAGCGGAGACCTTGCTGCGGAGCGCGCTCACGGCTTTCCCCACCCACCCCGGCATCCACTGCCGCCTGGGCAACCTGCTGGTGAAGCAGGCCAAGCCCGAGGAAGGGTTCAAGCTGCTCACGCAAGCCACGGAACTCTCCACCGCCGACGCCGCTCTCTCCTACGTGCCGCTAAGTCAGGGCCGGGCGCTGGAACTGGCACGGAAGTTCAAGGAGGCGGAGGTCGCCTATCGGCTGGCGCTCAAGGCGGACCCGGATAACGCCACCGCCCGCTACTACCTTTCCGCGTTCTTCCTGCGCCAGAACAAGCTGGACGACGCCCAGGTGCATCTCAACGCCGGGATCCGGCAGCCCACCATCCCGGACTCCCTCCTGGAAGCGTTCCGCAACCTCCAGACCCAGATCAACGAGAAGGGCACCGGGGGGAAGTAGCGAGCGGGCGAGGGAGCGAGGGAAAGCGAATGGCGTTGGCCGAGTCAAAGCCAGGTAAGGCAATGCACCCAACGGAAGCGCGCCCGGCAGCGACACAGGAGGCGGAGGCGGAGGTGATCTACCAGCGCCTTGACGACCTCCCGCGACGTACCCCGGTAGTCACCTTCGCACTGGTGGCCCTCATCTCGGCCATTGCTGGTCTTCAGTACTTCCTGGCGGGCGGTCACCTGGACGGCAGCGATCCCGCCGCTGGGTTCGTCGGCTGGGCGCTGGGCGCCAAGGTGCCATCCCTGGTGGCACAGGGGGAGTGGTGGCGTCTCGTCACGGCCAGTTTCCTCCACGCTACGTGGCTGCACCTCTCCCTGAACGTTTTCGGCCTCCTCTTCCTGGGGTGGATGACGGAGTCGTATTTCGGTCGCATGCGGACGGTGCTGATCTTCGTGCTGACGGCCGTGTGCGGAACGGCGGTGAGCTATGCCCTCACGCCGCGGGTGAGCCTGGGGGCCTCGACCGGCATCATGGGACTCTTCGGGGCGCTGGTGGTCCACCACTTTGAGAACCGCCGCATCCTTCCGGAGCGTTCGAGACAGATCTATCCGGTCCTCCTGGTAATGCTCTTCGTCCAGGTGGTGGTCGACCGCGTGGTGCCGCGCACCGACGCCTTCGCGCACCTTGGGGGGCTAGCGGGTGGAATGCTGCTGGGCGGATTGATGGAAGGCCGGCTCGCCTGGAGCCACTTCCGCAGCCGGGAGTGGCTACCGCTCCCGATCACGCTCGCCGCCTCAGTCGGGCTAATCGGCTACGGTATCTTCGGCCTAGCCACCACCCTGCCCCAGCGCGCGGATCTCTTCCGGGCAGCACGTACCTCTGATCCCACCGTGCAGGCGGACATCCTGCAACGAGTGGCAGAGCGGAATCCCCGCTTCACTGAGCTGACCCTACAAGTGGTAGAGATGCTCCGGCAACAGGGCCGGCACGACGAAGCGGCGCGCCTCATCCAGAAGCTTCCGGGTCGGGCGCAGGGAGCGTCGCTTCCCCAGGAGCAGCAGGGGAAGCTGGAACAGGTGGCCACGGACTTCGTGGAACGGGGAAAGCGGGCGATGGACCAGGGCCGTTTTGAGGAAGCGCTGATCGACTTCCGCCGTGCGGGCGTGCTCTCCTCGGATCCGTCGCTTCGCTCCACTGCCTACAACGACCATGCCTGGGTCCTGGCGGAGCACCTACGCCGCGACCTCGCTGAAGCGGAGCGGTACGCCATCAGCGCGGCAATCCTCGCGCCGAAGAGCAGCGTCATCGCGGACACCGTGGCCTGGGTCTACTATCGCCAGGGCCGCTACAAGGAGGCGCTGTTCCGACAGCTAGAGGCGATGAAGCTGGCTGAGGCGGAGGCGAGCGGCTTCCAACGCCGAGCCATGGGTAGCGCGGAGGCCGCTGAGCTTCCCTACCACCTCGGCGTCATCTACGAAAAGCTTGGGCGCAGGGGCGAGGCCGTTGCTGCCTACAACCGCGCTTGCGAGATGCGGCGGCCATATCCGGAAGCGGAGACCGGTATCTCCCGGCTCGCCCCGCCAACGCCTGCTCCCGTGGTCCCGCTCGGGCCGCGCCCGCCCCTCGACCCGAATCTCGACCCAGCCATCCGCCGCGGAATCCTGTAGCCGCTGCAAGCGCAGTCAGTCGATGGACGCAAGCCACTCCATCAGCGCATCCCGGCTCTCGGTCAGCCCCTTGTAGTCAAGCTGCGCGTCGGTCATTGCGGCTAGGGCGGATCGGATGCCCGGTGCCCAGCCCGGCCGCGTCCGCACCTCGGTGCCCGGATAGCAGTAGAGGCGGATGAGGAACAGATAGCCGCCCGCACCCGGAAGCGGTACCAGGACCTGTCGCTCCACCCGCAGCCAGAATGGCGGATCAGCCTTTGGGTCGAACGCGCGCCCGGAGTCTGGGAGCGGCTGGCCGGAAAAAGGGTCCGGGTGCCGGTTGAGGCGAGCGGCGGCGGCGATGCCCCAGACGAAGCGAACAAACGGCTTGCCGGACACGATGGACCGATTGAGGCGAGGAGCGGCCCGCGCCGTCGGCTCAATCCCCGGCACCGGCGCGTGTACCGCTCCGAAGGAGAGGCCGAGCTTCTCTTCGGGACGCCAGGAACTGGGAGCGCACACGTGCAGCGCAGCCAGTGAGTCCGCTCCATCCGGCGCAACCGCTACCAGCGCGAGGTCTTCCTGAACCTGGCACCCGAGCGCATCCCACGCGCTGGCATACTGAACTCCAGTTCGCACCTCCGTGGCGAGGCACCCGTCTGCGGTGAACCGTAGGTCCTCGCCGGTCAGGCGGCAATGGAGAGTCCAGCCGTCGACCTCTGGTATCAGCGAGAAGAGGGCGGGATGCTCCTCCGCAAGGTCGCCTGCCATCCACCGCGCGCCTTCTGCAGCTAGGAGCGGTGACCCACCCGGAGCCTCAAGCACGTACTTAGAGAGACGCTCAGTCCGGCATCGCAGCTTGTTCTCGCGGTAGGCCGGGAACTGGCGGTCGAACTGGAACGCCTGGCGATCCACTGCGCCGTTGCCAAAGTCCGCCCCAAGCCCCCGCAGCGAGGGCGAGACGTCATACCGGCCGCTTACGAACGGAACGTAAACGGCCGGCGACGGCAATACTACGGGAGTGTCATCCCGCATGGAGGTCAGACCTCCTGCGCAGAGAGCCGCTCGGTTTCGCTGCGGCGGGCGCCGTAGTAGAGGAGCTTGTTCAGCGCCTGCAGATAGGCCCGCGCGCTCGCTTCGACCACATCCAGGCTGGCGTGGCGGCCGGTGAATACCTGCTCGCCGCGGCCCAGGCGGACTGCCACCTCGGCCAGGGCGTCCGTACCACCGGTGACCGCACTCACCACGTAGTCGATCAGGTGATGCTCCACAGGCACCAGCTTGTCGATGGTGCGGTAGACCGCGTCCACGCAGCCGACCCCCGTCCCCACCTCGGTGAGCGTCTGTCCGTCCCGCTGGAGGCGGACCGTTGCCGTGGGGACGCCGGAACCGACCAGTCCGGTGACCACGGTGAGGTACTCCAGCGTGTACAGGTTCTCATGCAGTCCCTCGTCCTCCGCCATCAGCGCGATCAGGTCCTCGTCGAAGACCACCTTCTTGCGATCAGCCACCTCCAGGAAGCGCTGGTAGGCGGTGTTGCACTCGGCATCCGTCTCCAGCATGTAGCCCAGGTTCTGCATGCGCACCTTGAAGGCATGGCGGCCGCTGCGGTTGGAGAGCACCAGCTTGCTGCTGTCCAGCCCCACGTCCTCCGGGCGCATAATCTCGTAGGTCGACTGCTCCTTGAGCATGCCATCCTGGTGGATGCCCGCCGCGTGCGCGAAGGCGTTCGCGCCGACCACCGCCTTGTTGGGCTGGACCAGGAAGCCGGTCATCTTGCTCACCAGGCGGCTGGCGCGCAGGATCTCGTGCGTGTTGATGCCGGTATCAACCTGGTAGAAGTCCTTGCGGGTGCGTAGCGCCATCACCACTTCTTCCAGCGCCGTGTTGCCCGCCCGCTCCCCGATGCCGTTGATGGTGCATTCGATCTGGCCCGCGCCCGCCGCCACCGCCGCCACCGAGTTGGCCACCGCCATGCCAAGGTCGTTGTGGCAGTGGCAGGAGAAGGTGACCGTCTCCGCGCCTGGCACCTTGTTGATGAGAGTGGCGAACATCTGGCCGTACTGCTCCGGCGTGGCATAGCCCACGGTGTCCGGCAAGTTGATGGTGGTTGCGCCGGCCTTGATGACCGCCTCCACCACCTGGCAGAGGTAAGCGAGGTCGGAGCGGGCGGCGTCCTCCGGTGAGAACTCCACATCATCCGTCCATTGTCGCGCGCGCTTCACCGCGGCGACCGCCATCTCGAGCACCTCGTCCCGGTTCTTGCGCAGCTTGTATTTGAGGTGGATGTCCGAGGTGGCGAGAAAGGTGTGAATGCGCCCCTGCGCCGCGTCGCGGATCGCCTCGCCGGTACGATCGATGTCATCGAAGCGCGCGCGGGCGAGGCCGCAGATCACCGGCCCGTGGACCTCGCGGGCGATCTGCCGCACCGACTCGAAGTCGCCGGGCGAGGAGAAGGGGAAGCCGGCCTCAATGATGTCCACCTTGAGTCGCGCCAACTCGTGGGCGATTTCCAGCTTCTCGTGGGCGGTCATACTGGCGCCGGGGCACTGCTCGCCGTCGCGGAGGGTCGTATCGAAGATCTTGATGATGCGGTGGCTCATGGGGATACCTTGGATCCTATCGGGAACTGAAGGGCAGACCGCATCGCCTCAGCGATGGCGGGAGACGTCGTTACCCACGGCTCCCAAGCGTGCGCCGGGCGGCCACCCTTGCAGGTGCCCATCCCGGCCATTCCCCCGGCACCGCAGTGCCGCTCAACCGTTCATTTGACCTGATCACGCCAGCGCCTCTTTCCAGAACTCCGCCATCACCAGCGCGAAACCGGGCAGCACGTCCTCGCCACGCAGCGTTCCCGCTTCGGGGACCACTTCGGCCCTGCCATCCAAATGGAATACAGAAACTGTCCGCAGCTTCGGATAGAAGAGCCAGACCAGTCGGACGCCAGCCTCAACGTAGTCTCGAACCTTCCCGGCTATCTCCTCGGCGCTGTCTCCCGGGGAGATGATCTCCACCACGAGATCGGGAGCTATTTGCCAATAGCCACTCTCGGGACGCGGGTGTGTCACGCGACGGGCCTCAACCACCAGCGCCAGATCCGG
>JANPLG010000225.1:0-26970 GCA_031426395.1 Actinomycetes bacterium | reverse complement strand
CCGGTTGTAGGTGGTGAAGTACGGGCTCGCCTGCCGCTTCTGGACCGCCTCCTTTCCATCGCGGAGGGCGGAGTCGATGCAGACCACCGCTCCGCCCTCGCTCACGAGGCCGTTCACCAGGGCGGCGTAGGGGCTGGTGGTGCCGGTGAGGGCATTCGCGCCGCCGGGATGGACGAGGACCGTGGCACTGGACGGCTTGCCCTTGGCAGGAACGAGGAGGACGCCCTTGAGCTGGTCGCCCACGCCCTTTCGGGCCACGCGGAAGGTGCTCATCCGGTAGCCGGGGCCAAGGACGCTGGTGTCGCCGCTGTAGGTCAGTAGCTGATCCCCAGTCGGCAGATCGCAGTCCAGCAGTGTCTGGAGCGCGTCCTTGATCACCGCGCGAGACTTCGACCACTGCCCGCCGCTGGCGGGTGCCCATGAGGCGACCTGCTGCTCCACCACCGTCTTGAGGTGCGCCTTCAACTTGGCGGGATCCATCGCCGGCTGCGGATGCTGCGCGTCCCAGGTGGAGATGACCGCCGCCGGCTCAAGGGTCGCCGGCTCCTTCACATCAGGGGGCGTGTCAGAGGCCCAGAGGTGCTTTTTCAGGAAGGCGTAGACCGATTCCCGGCTCTGCGCGTTGTAGTTGTGGTCCGCCTGGTGGACCACCGCCAGCAGGTTCTGTTCCTGCCCAAAGAGCCGGTAGGTGGCGCGCAGCTCTGGCACCCCCTTATCCATGATCTGGCTGGTCCAGTCGCCGGTCGCGCCGACCAGAAGCTGCGGCTTCGGCGCAAAGAGAGCGGCGAACTCGACGTTGTCCGTGCCGACCCGCTTGTGCGGCGCGTTCTCGCAGAGGCAGCCGCCCTGGAAGTGGTGGGAGACCATGCAAACCGGCGCGGCCACCGCGATGCGGTCATCGATGGCGCACAGCTCAAAGGTCTGGGTGCCGCCGCCGCTCTCGCCGGTCACCGCGATGCGGGCGGGGTCGACGTCCGGCAGGGTGAGCAGCCAGTCCAGAACGCGGACGCTGTTCCAGAGCTGAAGTCCGTTCAGGTTCATCCCAAGCGCGACCAGCTCATCGTCGCCGAAGGTGTGCCCGAACGCCTTGCTGTCCGCGTAGCCGACCATGTCCCAACTGAACGCAACGGCACCCATCTTCGCCTGGCCGACGCACCGCGCCTGGATGTCCGGCTGGTACCGGCCGATCGGCCAGTGCCCGTGGGGATTGAGAACAGCAGGCACGCGCGCGGTGTTGCCGGCGGGACGGTAGAGGTTACCGGAAACGAAGAAGCCGGGCAGCGTCTCAAGCACCACCTTCTCCACGGTGTAGCCGGGTCGCTCCAGCTTGCCGTACACCTGTGGTGCCAGCGGCGTCTTCTCCGGCATTGGATAGAGCCCGCACGAGACGAGGAGACGGCGCTTCACCTCTTCCCGCCGCTTCATCCATTCCGTCTTGGTTGCCGGCGGGTGGAAGGCTGCCCCCTCCTGGTTGGTGCGGAGCCGGGTGACGCGCAGGTCCGGCGTCTCCTGGGCTTCCGTCTTGCTCGCGACGGTCGCCAGAAGGGTGACCACGCCAGCGGCAAGGGCCGGGAGTAGCAGCAGGGCGGCAGGAGATCGCATACACTACACCTCAGTGCGAATCGGGACGGAACGACGGGCAGACGGGACGACAGGGGCCGGGGCGCGAATCAGATGCGAGACGCGCGTCACCCCCTATGGCAATTGGGCCGCAAGCAGGCGCGAATCCTCTTCAGCGACTTCAGCAATCGGGACCCGAACCACGTCACTTCTCGGCGCGGGCATCGAAGGCGGCTTTGGAGCGCCTGACGCGCGGAAGTCGTGCCAGGCAGACGCCAGGGATGCAGAGCACCCGGAAGAGCGGACGGAGCACCATCGGACCTTGGCGATGGAGCCGGACCGGGTCCGGGTGCGTCTCCCGGACCTTCCAGAGGAACCAACCTGCCCCCACGCCGGCCACACCGGCCATCACCAGGAAGGTCGCTGGAATGCCGACCGCCGAGGCGAGCCATCCGCCCACCGCCGGTCCGAAAGCCGCCGCGAGCCCACTCGTCGCGGCGAGACGGGACTGCGCCGCGCCGCGAGTTTCTTCCGTGCACACGTCATTCACGAAGGCGACCGTCACCGTGACCAGCACTCCGAAGTTGATGCCGTGCAGCGTCTGCACGCAGAGAATCCAGAGCGGGTGCGGCGCCGGAACGTAGAGGAGCAACCGCAGCGGCATCGCGGCGAGCGCGACGGCCAGAAGGGGTCGCCGCCCAAACTCGTCGCACCAGCGGCTGACCTGCGACATGACGAGAATCTCGCACAGGACGCCGGTGGCGTAGACTGCCGTCATCCAGGCGGGGGTCGCGCCGAGGGCCCGCAGGTGGAGGCTCAGGAACGAGGCGGAGCCGTTCCACGCGAAGCAGTAGAGGAAGTAGGCGAACAGGAACCACCGGAGGTTCTGCTGGCCCCCGCGGTGGGGAGCGGCCGTCGAATCAGCCTTGGGCTCTCCGCTCACGGCACGCTTGCTCTGCTTGTCGGGCGGCGGAACGGGTAGCTCAGATCGGCGCGGGTCTGGGAGGAGCATCGCCACCCCGGCGACCAGAACGAAGACTAAGGGGGCGTAAGTGAAGAGCGGATCGAGTCCCTCCCGTGTGGGCGACTGTCCCGCAAGTCCACGCGTTACCAGAAGACCGGTGAGCAGCGAGACGACCACGTACCCCACGGAACCCCAGACGCGGAATGAGGCAAAGGTTGCGGTGGCCCCGCGGCTGCCTCCGTGTGCCAGTGCCAACCGGCTCACCAGGACGGCATTAGCGGTGTTGAGGTAAGAGATGCCATTGACGCCCAGGGCGGTCAGCAGCACGAAGAGCACCAGGTGATCCGCTCCCCGGTAGGAGAGATAGGCGGCGGCGGTGAGCAATGCGCCCACCACCATCAGCGGGCGGCGCTTGTCGATACGGTCCGAGAGGCGTCCAAGGAGTGGCTGCACCAGCAGCGCTAAACCTGCGCCCACGCCCACCACCAGGCCGATCTGGCCCCGGCTAAGACCGCTGAGTTCCAGATAGAGCGGAACGAACGGCTCCAGGAACCCGAAGGCGGAGACGCAGAGGAACATCGAGGCGGACAGGATGAAGCGATGCCACTGTGAGAGACCTTCCTGCCTGGTTTCACCCGATGCCACTTCGGCCGCCATCAACTCTCCCCGCAGTCCCACGGGCATTCATCCTCCAACGGCCATCGTTCCATCGGCCCAACTTATCATGGTGTGGGCCAGCGGTTCGGATTGCGCTGTCACCCATCACCTGATCAGACCCGCGTTCGTTTGTCACTCGGTCGCCGTCACTCACATGTAGTGGGAGGGATGCGCCTGTCCGGACTTAAAGTACGGGATGATCCGCTCCCGTATGAACCTTAAGCGTCCTGCCAGCAATTCGATAAGAGCCTCGTCGGGCTCAAGTCGCCCCAGGCCAATTCGAACTCTGAGATCAAGGCGACTCGTTCGACCATCAGCCATCCACTCGCTTACGCCCGCGTCGAAGGTCCGGCAAATCTCTTCCAAAGCAGCACAGGGTCCGATCTTGCGCGTCACCCGAGTGAATGCAGGTGGAACGTCGCCGGCCCAACACCAGACCTCGGATTTGCCATCTGACCACCGGTAAAGCGAAAGCACTCCTGAGACAAGTCCGGCGAGTTCGATGACTTCAACTGAGCCGACGCCAGCGAGCTGCTCGAGCACCATCAACGCTTCACCCGCTTGCTCTGCAAGGTCAGGGTCGATCTGCGTCAGAATCGCCAGTTCGTCTGCCTTGACAGCCAGCCAGCGCGACTCGCGAATTGTCATTAACGTACGCCTCCGCAGGTTGGCTTGCCTCTGGCTACATCTACTTCCAGGGTTCTGTATGATCGATTGCTGAATGATTGAGGGCTGACCACGAGACTTGCCCGCGAGCCTCGTCCCGGTCGTAGCGGCCGTCCGTGCCGAGTCGAGCTTCCCATTCATCCAGCCCGGCCGCCTGGACCGCGTCGTACCAGCCGCCAAAGCGGCGGCGCACTGCGGCAACCAGAGACGGGGCGCGTTCCGCGACATCCGAGACCCGCAGGCTTTCTCCTGCGGCCTGCATCCGCTTCAGCTCCGCCAGCAGCGCCGGTGATTCCCACCGCCGATGCCGACGGATCTCATCACTATCAAGTCCCGCTGCCCGCAACGCAGCGTCCCAGCTTCCGAATCGGTTGATGCGGATAGCGGCGGCGGCAAGCGCGGGGTTCAACCGCGTGGAGACGTGGCGCCAGGAGAGCGACTCCCCCTTCTGATGGTAGGCAAGGAGCTGCTCCACGATGCGCTCCGGCGTCCAGACCCGATAGCGGCGGATCGCCTCATAATCGAGGCCGGCGTACTCGATGGCGGCCTGCCAAGAACCAAAGTAGCGCGTCGCGGCTCGCAGCAGGCGGAGGTCGCACTTCTGGACTTCACCGTAGCTGAGTGGCTCGTTCACGGCGTAGCGCCGCAGGATCTCTATCGCGATCTCGTCCTGGCTCCAGCGCGTCCGCATCCAATCTCCCGCCCCGCCGAACCAGTAGCCTACCACCGATGTTCTGACCGGCCGAAAGGGAGAGTGGGGGAATGGGAGAGCGGGAGACCTCGTGGCCGGAGCCCTCTTCCACTCGCCCGCTCTCCCATTCTCCCATTCCGCCGGAAAGACGCGGTCTAGTCTCGGAGGGCTTAAGCCCCTTCGACGAACCACAGCCTCGAATTATAGGACGGTCTGGGAGCGGATGGCGGTAACGGAACGACCGCTAAGTCAATGGCATTCACTCGGGCTACCGGACGGGAGCGCGGTCATGATACTCCTAGACAAGTAGTCACCCGCCGACGTAGGTGGGAACCGAACTCCTGGCATGGACGCCGGACCGGTGGTGGGCTATGTCAGGAATACTGCGAAGCAGAGTGCTCGAAAGCGGGGACCTGGGCGTCAATGCCCACATCTTGCAGGCAATAGCCCCGGAGGGGCGAAAGCATGTAGCCAGTGGGCGCAAGCCCCTGGTGTCCGCAGCAAGCATCCTCAAAAGCCCTGGAAGGGCGCAAGTGCCCACGCACACAGGGATCACCGAAAGCAAAGACCTAGCTTGACCGACCACCTAGGCACTCATCAGACAGGGGATTGGAATGCGGCTTCAGGGCAAGGTAGCAATCATCACCGGCGCGGGTGCCGGGATCGGACGTGCGGCTTCCGTCCTCTTTGCCCGTGAGGGGGCCAAAGTGGTCTGCGCGGACCTTGATGCAGCCTCGGCGGAAGAATCGGCCCGACTGGCGCGAGAAGCTGGTGGCGAGGCTGTCTCCTTCGCTGGAAACGCCGCGCAGTCGGACGATGTCAGCCGCCTCATCGAGACGGCCGTTTCGACCTTCGGCGGGCTGCACGTCTTCTACGCGAACGCCGGTATCGTACCGGGCGGCACGGTCCTCGACTGCACCGACGAGGATTGGGACCGCGCGATGGACGTCAACGTCCGCAGCGTCTTCCTTGCCTGCAAGTACGGCATCCCAGCCATGCAGCGATGCGGCGGCGGCTCCTTCGTCTGCACCGCCAGCGTGGCCGGCCAGATCGGCGTGAAGAACCGCGCCGCATACTCCGCCAGCAAAGCCGCCGTGGTCGGCCTGGTGAAGAGCGTTGCGATGGACTTCGTGGCGGACGGCATCCGCATCAACGCCATCAACCCGGGGACGGTCAACACGCCCTCCCTTCAGGCACGCCTCACCGCCACCGGGGACTACGAGGCCGCCCTCGCCCAGTTCGTGGCGCGGCAGCCCATGGGCCGACTCGGAAAGGCCGACGAGATCGCTGCCCTGGCCCTCTACCTTGCCGCAGACGAGAGCGGCTACGTCACCGGCACCACCGTCACCATAGACGGGGGCATGTCGCTCTAATCGTGCGTCAATGATGTTCTGACAGATTGAAAGGGAGAGTGGGAGAAAGGGTGAATGGGAGACATCACGGCCGGAGCATCTCCCATTCACCCTCTCCCCCATTCTCCCAATCTCACGGCTGGAAGAAGACCCTTGCTTGCGCTACGTCACGGGCGATCTGCTGGCTCAGAGCCTCCAGGCTGGGGAAGCGCTCCTCGCCGCGGAGGCGGTCGTGGAAGGTGACGCGGACATGCTGTCCATAGAGGTCGCCTGACCAGTTAAGGACGTGGACTTCCAGGACGCGGCGGACCCCGTCACGGGTGGGCCGGACGCCGAGGTTGGCGACAGCGGGCAGCGGCTGGGCGAGTCCGTCGCACTGAAGGGTCACGGCGTAGACGCCATCCGCAGGCAAGACCCTGCCGGATGGCGTAGCCACGTTGGCGGTGGGAAATCCAAGCTTTCGGCCCACCTGATCCCCTTCAACCACCGTTCCAGGAACGCTGTAGAAGCGCCCCAAAAGCTCCTCAGCGCCCGTGACGTTTCCTTCCGAAACACATCGGGCGATGCGGCTGCTGCTGACGCGCTCCCCGCGCACCATGACCGGCTCGACCGCCGTGACCCGGTAGCCGAGGGAGGGACCCATCGCAGTCAGCAGCGCGAGATCGCCTCGCGCACGGCGACCAAAGCGGAAGTTGTCTCCGGACAGGAGTTCCACTGCGCCAAGCTGCCGAGAGAGCACCTCACTCACGAACGCCTCCGGTTCCGTGGCAAGAAGCTCCGGCGTGACGCAGAGGACGAGGCAGAGGTCGGCGCCGGCGGCCTCGATCAGGGAGAGGCGCTCGTGCAGATCCGCCAAGACCGGCTGCGGCTGATCGGGGCGCAGGAGATCCGCCGGGTGGCGGTCGAAGGTGACGACCACCGCTGGTGCCTGGTGACGGCTGGCGGCTTCTACGGTGGCCTGGATGAGTGCCTGATGCCCCCGATGGACCGCAAAGAACTTGCCGATAGTGACCGCCGCACGGGGAAGCGGGCAATCCAGGTTTTCCAGGCCGATGACACGCCGCATACTTCGCGATTCAGGAGCCGGCAGATATCGAGGCGGCCGGCTCGGTGGACGGCCCGGCAACCGGTTCATTGGGAGGGGCAGACGAGGCTGGCGGTGCGGAGGGCGGAAAGACTTTGTCCGGCGAGAAGAGCCGCGCCGCGCCGTGTCCGCGTGCCGTGCCGACCGCCAAAAGGTTACCACTTCCATCCAGAGCGCGGATGGGGCCGTCCGGAGTGGTTTCCGGCACGGGGATGAACTGGCCATGCAGCAGGCGGGCCGCCATTGATGGCTCCACGTCGATGCTGGGCAGGTGCGAGAGCGCCTCCGCGAGGCTTACCAGCGGCGTCTGCTCATCAAGTTCGTCGAGGGAGGCCGCTTCGTCCGACCGGAGCGTGCCGATCGCCTCGCGCTCCAGGGCGGACATCGATGCGCCGGGTCCAAGCAGTGCGCCCAGATCATGGCAGAGGGTGCGGACGTAGGTGCCGGCCGAGCACTTGACCCGGATCTCCGCTTCGGCGCGCGCTCCCGCCTCGAACGAGAGCAACTCGATCTCGTAGACGGTGATGGGGCGGGCGTCACGGTGAACAGTCTCTCCCTGCCGGGCAATGTCGTACAGGCGGCGGCCGCCGATCTTCAGCGCGGAGACCATCGGCGGGACCTGCATGATCTCGCCCTGGAAGGTGGTGAGATGCTCTCGCACCTGTGCTTCCGTGACTCCGGACGCGTCCGCATCCGTAACGACGGCCCCGGTCACGTCCTGGGAATCAGTCTCGACACCAAAGACCATTCGGGCGCGGTAAGTCTTCGGCAGGCCCTGGAGGTACTCCAGGATGCGGGTGCCGTAGCCGACCCCAATCACGAGCACCCCGCACGCCAGCGGATCGAGCGTGCCCGCGTGTCCGACGCGGCGGGTCCGGAGCGCCCGCCGCACCTTCGCGACGCAGTCGTGCGAGGTCGGCCCCTTCGGCTTGAAGAGGTTCAAGACTCCGTGGGGCTCGGCGGTCCGCACGGCGTGCTTCTGCTCGCCGGGTGTCTCCAACGCCATGAATCAGCCCTGACCCATCTCGCGTCTGACGGCAGCCACCACGCGTGGCACCGCGAGATGAAGCGGCCCCAGCAGGGTGCAGCCGGAAGCGGCCCGATGCCCTCCCCCACCGAACTCCGCCGCTGCTTGCGCCACGTTGACGCCGCCACGGGAGCGGAGGCTGACTCGGATCTCGCCGTTCGGCTCTTCACGGAAGAAGAGGGCAACATCCGATCCTTCGACCATCCGGATCTGGTCGACAAATCCCTCGGTCGCCTCGCTGTCCACGCCCAGTTCCTGGAAGTCGCTGCGGGCGATGGCTGCCCAGACAATCCGGCCATCGGGAGAGGCCTCCAGCCGCTCCAGAAGCCGGCCCAGAAGCCGGCTGGCGGCGAAGGCTCGGCGGCCATACACCGCTTCGAAGATGGGGCCGGGGTGAGCGCCCGCCTCGGTCAGCGCGGCGGCGATGCGGAACGTCTCCGGTGTCACGCTATTGAACCGGAAGGAGCCGGTGTCCGTGAGCACTGCGGCTAGGAGGTTGGTGGCAATCTCCACGGTGAGGCGGACGCCCAACTGCTCCAGCAACTGGAAGACGAGTTCCCCGGTGGCGGCAGCGGTCCGGTCCACGACCTGGATCTGGCCGTACGGGTCCGGTCCGGTATGGTGATCGATATCAATGACGAGCGGCTGAGCCAGGATCACCGCCTCCGCCTCCCCAAGGCGGTCGGAGCCGTCCGCGTCCAAGCCGATGCCGATATCGAAGGTGCCGAGGGCGTGGTAGCCGCTGGCGTGCGCCTGCACCTTTTCCCAGCCCGGCAGGAAGCGGTAGCCGGCCGGAACTCCGTCCGGACTCAGCGGGACGACCCGCTTACCGATCTGCTCCAACCCGAGCGCCAGGCCCAGCAATGACCCGAGCGCATCCGCATCCGGCCGCACGTGACACGAGAGAACGAGGCTATTCGCGTTCTGGATGGCCTTCGCAGCCTGGCATAGCAGCTTCTGCCGCGCCGTCTGCGCCGACGGCAGTGGCGACTGCGACGGGAGTGTCTGAATCGGCTGCGTCTGAATCGGCTGCGTCTGCACTGCTTTCCTCTTGACCGGCGTTATCGGCTAGCCGCGCCTGGGCGATGAGCTGCGACATGTAGGCACCGCGCTCCACGGACGGATCGAAATGAAACTGAATGACCGGGACATACCGCAATTGCGCGCGGCGAGCGAACTCCGCGCGGACAAACCCCGCCGCCCGATTGAGCGTCTGGTGAGTCTCGTCCCGAACGGTCTGGTCGCCCAGAACGCTGAAGTAGACCCGCGCGGTCCGAAGGTCCGGTGTCACCTCCGCATCGGTGATGGTTACGAAACCGATACGGGGATCCTTGAGCTCCCGCTGAAGGATCACGCTGATCTCCTGAACGAGAAGCTCCCGCACGCGTCGTTGTCTGGTTGTGGGCATGATTTCCTGCTCTGAGGGCCAGCCGCTTCGGTGGACCCACGTTCCATTACGAGCTACCCAGGCTGCGTGCGAAGTACCCGAGCACTTTGAGGCGACACCGACCGTGATCCGGTGCTGATGCCGCCGGGATCTGGCGTTTGATCCACGCATCTGGATCACGCGGCGCTAGAGAAACTCGATCTCCACGCGCGTGATGTAGATGCTGGGATTGGACTCTACCCAGTCCACTATCTTGTTCAGGCTCGAATCGACGTGCGGCTGGCTGTTGCTGACGCAGGCGATGCTGATCTCAGCCCGCTGCCAGAGGTCGTTGTACTCCGTCTCCGCAGCGGAGACATTGAATTTCTGCCGCATGCCGTCCAGCATGCTCTTGACTACCGACCGCTTCGCCTTGAGAGAGGTGGCGCCCGGGATGTGGAACTCGATGGTGCAGAGACCCACGATTGCCGGCATGGCGATGACCGGATTCGGGAGACCGCTTCGGGGCGGCTTCCCCAGGCTTCCGGCACCTGAGCTAAAGGGGCGAGCCAGGTGGGCCTGCCCAGAGAAAGCAGCGGACCGGCGCTCCGAGTAAGGAAGTGCCGGTCCGCGCGAATCGCTGCTCCGGGGTTAGAGTTCCCGGTGGACGCGCTCCATCTCGAAGCATTCGATGATGTCGCCGACCACGTAGCCGTTGTAGCCGTCGGTGATGATGCCGCACTCATAGCCGGTCGCCATCTCCTTGACGTTCTCCTTGACGTGCCGGAGGCTGTCCAGGTTGCCACTGAAGACGACTTCCTTGCCCCGGTGGACGCGGACGCCGCACCCGCGCCGAACGATACCTTCCTGCACGTAGCAGCCGGCAACGATGTTGTTGTTCGGCAACTTGAAGGTGGCGCGCACTTCGGCGTGACCCGTCTTGACCTCCCGGTAGATCGGGGTGAGGAGGCCGCGCATGGAGTTCTCCACCGCGTCGATCACCTCGTAAATGATCTTGAAGGTCTCGACTTCAATGCCCTCGTCTCGGGCGACGCGCGCGGCGGCGGGGTCCACCTTCACATTGAACCCGATGACGATGGCGTTGGACGCCGACGCGAGGAGGATGTCGTTCTCACCCACGGCGCCCACGGCGGTGCGGAGTATCCGGACGCGGACCTCAGCCGTGGAGAGCTTCTCCAGGGAGTCCTGGACGGCTTCCAGGGAGCCCTGGACGTCCGCCTTGATGATGAGGTTCAGCTCCTTCACGTCGCCGCGCTGAATCTTCTCGAAGAGGCTGGCGAAGTCGATGCGGCCCGCGTGGCCACCGAGGCGCATCTCGCGGTCATCCGCCGCGCGCTCCGCCGCCAGATGGCGCGCTTCCTTATCGGACTCGACCGACTCCAGCCGATCGCCGGCGGAGGGAACGCCGGAGAGGCCGAGGATCTCAACCGGGGTGGCCGGACCGGCGCGGTTGATTTTCTGGCCGCGGTCATCCGACATCGCCTTGATCTTGCCGTAGAGCTTGCCGACCACCACGCTGTCCCCAGCGAAGAGACTGCCGCTCTCCACCATGACCGTGGCGACGGGACCCTTTCCGGTGTCGAGGCGCGCTTCGAGGATGACGCCTTCCGCCGGACCGTTGGCGTCCGCGGACAGCTCAAGGATGTCTGCTTCCAGCGCGAGGCGCGCCAGGAGGTCGTCCACGCCGAGGCCGGATTTAGCGGAGATCTGGATGGCCGCCACGTCACCACCGAAGTCTTCCACGACGATGCCGTGCTGGGTGAGGTCGGTCAGAACGCGGTTCGGGTCCGCTTCCGCGAGATCGATCTTGTTCACCGCGATGACGATCGGCAGTTTGGCCGCCTTGGCGTGGTCGATCGCTTCGACGGTCTGCGGCATGACGCCGTCGTTTGCGGCCACCACCAGCACGGCGATGTCGGCCGCAGAGGAACCGCGGGAACGCATCCGTGTGAACGCGGCGTGACCAGGAGTGTCTAGAAAGGTGAGGCGCCGGAGGACCTTCTTGCCGTCCCGCTCCTCACCCGTGTCCGCCGCCGTCTGGAAGGCGCCGATGTGCTGGGTGATGCCGCCGAACTCCGCTTCCGCCACCTTGCTGCGGCGAATGGTGTCCAGGAGGGTGGTCTTGCCGTGGTCGACGTGGCCCATGATGACTATCACGGGAGGACGAGGCGTAGGGCCGGTGGGACGCGCCTTCTTGCCGGGCGCGGCAGGGGCACCCTTGCCAGCGGTCGTTGCGGCCTTGGCCGGAGTCGCGGTGATGGCAATGAAGCCGCGCTTCTCCGCGACCTTGGCGGCATGATCGACGCTCACCTGGGCCGTGAGGTTGGCCAGGACGCCGAAATTCATCAACTCACGCTGGACATCTTGCGGGCGAATCCCCAGCTTGGTAGCCAGGTCGCTCACGGTCAGCGGACCGTTGATCTCAATAAGTTTTTCTTCGTCGCCACCGGGGTTGGAACTGCCCGGTGCGGTGGGGGTCAACAAACTCACGTTGCTCTGATCCTTACTCGCGTCGCGTTAATGGCGGTGGCCGTTGGGAACGTGACAATCAGAGCGGGGACCCCGGACGAAAGCGAAGCAGGGACGCTAGAACTGGGGATCTAGTGAGCCATACGTCAATCTCCGCCCGAAGGCACATCCCGCTCCGGCGCCCACGAGGCTCCGGCGGTTGCAAAAAGTACTGCCAATTCCTACTCGGCAGGTCCGGGCGGGTTGCGATCAGGCTGCGGCGCGGCGCCTGAAAGATGCTCCCGGATCTGCTGCTCCACCACCGTCAGCTCCTCACGGGAGACCGACTGGCGGAAGGAGCGATCAAAACTCTTACGCTTCAGCGCGAGCGCCAGGCACTCGCCGGACGGGCAGACATATGCACCGCGTCCCGCCTGCTTCCCGGTCAGGTCGAGCCGGAACTGGCTTTCCAGGGTGCGAACCACCCGGACCAGCTCCTGCTTCTCCCTAACGGTCCGGCAGCCGACACAACTCCGCTGGGGGCTGTGGCGCATGTCAGGCGTCTACTCTCCGCTTCACGCGCCGGCCCACTTCAACGGAAGCTCTCCGCCGGGTGACGCGCATACCCGCCTACTTTACAGCCGTGGGGAAGGGAAGTCAAAAACTCAATAGGCTCGATGGGGGTGGACCGGCCGTTAGCTCGGACCGCGCAGGTAGCGTAACCCCCTTGCGGGCGTGGGTCGGAGGCGACTTGCTTTGGGTGACCCCTCGGGCTGGGGGAGGGTACCAAACTCGGGTCCGGGTCTCGGCCCGCGCGCAGGTAGCGTAGCCCCCTTGCGGGCGTGGGTCGGAGGCGATATCCCATTGGCGCCATCTCAGTCACCGGTCGGGGGAGGGTGCCAGTCGCGCTGTTGATTAGGATTAGGATCACGATTACGATTGAGAGTAGGAACGGGGGGCTACTCCCAGAAGAGCTTGCCCAGCGTGTCCGGCGGCAGCATCATCACGCTCTGCAGGTACCAGTGGACAATCGGTTTGCCCACGAACATGGCGCTGAGCGTGCCAGCTACCAAGTAGGGGCCGAACGGGATGAACCGCGGGCCCGGCTCCCCTTCCTCGAAGAGGGTGTCCATGGCCGGCAGCCAGGCCTCGTCGGAGCGCGTCCAGACTTTGCTGCCCCAGGTGATCATGGCGGCAGCGGCGGCAAGGCCAACCACGCCGACCCCAATCCCCATCCCTAGATTGGTGGAACCGGCGGCAGCACCCAGCCAGAGCGCCCCCACGGCGACCCAAGTTCCGACAACCGTTACCAGACGGCCCCACCGGCTCCCGGCGGGAAGCGGGGGCACGTCGTCTTCGGTGAATGGCTGATCGCGGGTGTCCGCTTCCGGGCTGCTGAGTTCCGGTGTGGCGGCAGAGCCATAGATGCGCCGTTGCGCGGCCTCGATCTGGAGGGGGTCGGCGAGGACGGTGCGGATCGGCAGTGGCGTTGCTTCCTGCAACTCGGCCAGTCCGCCGTTCATCTCCGGCCGGGGTACGGCCACCACCAGTTCCGTGCTCTCGCCCCGCTCGGCTTCGCAAACGGGAACCACACCCAGGCGGCGTGCCAACTCCGGCGCAAAGTGCGCTTCCATTCCAACCATCGGAGGCGTGCGGCGAAGGTCGACGGCGCGCATCTTGTGGAGGAACGCCTGCGCCGCGAGGACCTTGAAGCCGTCAAGCTGCGGTTGCGCGGATCCGTCCGCATCGGATGAGCTCTCGCTGAACTCGCCCGTGCGGCGCGCCTCGGCCAGCATCTCGGCGGTCACCATCACCGGTGGGATTTCCTCCGGAGACGGTGTGCTGTCTGTCTGGTCGTCAGGCTCTGCGTTGGCGACGGAAGCGGTTCCGACCGCCTTCTCGGAGCGGGCGGCGAAGAAGATGCCCGCGAGGCCGCCCACAGTGCCCAGGGCCACCGCAGCCAGGAAAGCGACGATCAGCAGTGGCCACGGCAGCAGAAACGCGCCCATCGCCGCCATCAGCAGGGAGTCGCCGGCACCCATCGCCTCCTTGCCCAGTGCGGCGGTGGCCAGGGCCGCAAACTGCCAGAGCAGCCAGAACGCTAGCAGGCCGAAGAGGATGGACTGCGGCACGGGCACCTTGAAGGAGAGGCCGGGTATCTCCTGCCAGAGGGGCATGAAGCCGCGCCAGATGAAGAACCCATCTTTCAGGACAGCCGCCACGAAAGCCACCAGCACCGCCACGTCCGGGATCTGGTAATGCTCCAGGTCGATGAAGAAGATGGCAATCAGCGCGCCCACGAAAGCGCAGCCGAGGAAGGGCGAGACGGTGCGCTCCAGGTCCCAGAAGTTATCCGGCGCGAGGATGCCGTACCGGATGTAAGCCGCGGCGAAGAGGCACGCGGTGAGGACCTCCACCCAGAAGTACCGCCAGGAGAACGGTGTCTTGCAGTAGCGGCACCGGCTCCAGTACCAGAGCTGGTTGAACAGCGGGATCATGTCCGGAATGAACTTGAGCCGGTGCTTGCAACTGGGGCAGTGGGAGGGCGGGCTGGAGAGCGAGAGTCCGGCTGGCAGCCGGTAGATGCATACGTTCAGAAAGCTCCCGACGATTGCGCCGAAAACGAACGCGGTGAAAGTCCAGTAAGCGTTCCAAAAGGCCATCAGGGAGTCACTAACATTAAACGACCAATCACCAGGAAGGCGCTCCGCGGAACGAGCCGCGAGGCACCTTCTGGTGATTGGTCAACCGGGTCTGAAACTTCAGGCGGTTATCGGCCCAGGGGCCGCTTACTCGCCTCCGCCCTCATCGCCGCCGCCGCCGGAGAGGCTTTGGATGATGGTCACCATCGGCATGAACATTGCGACCACGATGAAGCCGACAGCCGTTCCGAGGAAGACGATCATGACCGGCTCGATGGCTGCGGTGAGCGATTCCAGGGCCGCTTCCACTTCCTGCTCATAGAACTCCGCCACCTTGGTGAGCATGGAGTCGAGCGCACCGGACTCTTCGCCAATGGAGATCATCTGGACGACCATGGGCGGGAAGAGCTTGCTCTTGCGGAGCGGCTCACCGATGCGGTCCCCTTCCCGGATCCGCGCGCGACCGTTCATGATCGCCTCGGACAGGATCTCATTGTCCACGGTTCCGGCCACCGTCTCCATCGCCTGGAGGATCGGCACGCCGGAGGTGAGGAGAGTGGAGAGCGTCCGTGCGAAGCGGGCGACGGCGATCTTGTGGTTGAGCGAACCGAAAACCGGCACCTTCAGCTTGAAGCGGTCGAAGACGCGCCGGCCGAATTTGGTCCGCACGAACATTTTGAAGGCGAAGCTGAGCAGCATAATCACGCCGATGGTGATGATCTGCCGCCACGGCGCCCCGGCGATAAGGAAGTCGCTGAAGGCCTTCAGCCAGACCGTCATCACCGGATACTGGTCTTCCTTGATGCCCAGCTCCTGGAATAGCTTGAAGAAGCCAGGAACAATGAAGGTGCAAAGTCCCAGCACGATGGAGATGGCCACGAACATCACGATGGTGGGGTAGGTCATCGCGGCCTTCACCTTGCGGCGAAGATAGACGTCCTTCTCCAGGAAGAAGGAGAGCCGCTGTAGCGCCTCTTCCAGCACGCCACCGACCTCCCCCGCACGCACCAGACCGACGAAGAGGTTGTTGAAGACGCGGGGGTACTTGGTCATCGCCTTGGAGAGCGAGTTCCCGGCTTCCACTTCCGCCTGAATGTCCGCGGTGATTCGCCGGAGCCGCACGCTCTGACACTGCTCCTGCAGCACGGAGAGGCACCGCACCAGCGATACGCCGGCGTCGATCATGGTGGAGAACTGGCGGCAGAAGATGGAGAGCTCGGTCAGTTTGACGGAGCCTTTGACGGGCGCGGTCTTCTGTCCCGCCTTCCGGGCCTTGACCGACTTCACCTTGACGACGGTGAAGCCTTGCTCACGGAGCGCACGGACTGCGGCGGACTGGTTCTCCGCGTCCTTCACCTGCGTGACAACCTTGCCGGCCTGGTCCTTCAGGGTGAATTGAAATGTCGGCATCGAGCCCTCCAGGAGATCTCCGCGCGGCATCGGGAGGTGCGCCGCGCGGGAGCTATTCAGTGCGGTTAAGAGACTGGGCCAACCGCATGCCCGCTATCCGAAGCTAGTGCCCGCCCGGTCCACCGTGACTGCCGTGACCGCCTGGTCCGCCCGGTCCCATGCTCGGGCCGGTGGCGCCGCCGCTGATCATCTTCTTCAACTCTTCCGGCTGCATGGCACGGGTGATGGCATCGTCGTAGGTGATGACACCCTTGGCGTAGAGATCACGCAGCGCCTGGTCCATGGTCTGCATGCCGATGTTGTTGCTGATCTGGATCATGGAGTTGATCTGGTGGCTCTTGCCTTCCCGGATCAGGTTCCGGATGGCCGGGGAGGCCATCATGATCTCAAGGGCGCAAACACGGCCTGGTTGGTTGGCGCGGCGCAGCAACTGTTGGACGACCACGCCTTCCAGGTTGTTCGACAACTGGATGCGGATTTGGTCCTGCTGGCCGGGCGGGAAGACGTCGACGATGCGGTCCACTGTCTGCGACGCGCTGTTGGTGTGGAGGGTCGCGAAGACAAGGTGGCCCGTTTCCGCGGCGGTCACAGCAAGCTGCATCGTTTCCGGGTCACGCATCTCACCCACCAGGATGATGTCCGGATCTTCTCGGAGCGCGCTCTTCAGCGCCGCCGCGAAGCTCTTGGTGTCCATCCCCAGCTCGCGCTGCGCCACTACGCTGTACTTGTGCTGGTGGACGAACTCAATCGGGTCCTCAATGGTGAGGATGTGCTCGCTCCGCGTGGTGTTGATCTCGTTGATCATCGCGGAAAGCGTGGTGGATTTGCCGGAACCGGTCGGGCCGCACACCAGGATGAGGCCGCGCGGCTTCAACGTCAACTCGCGGAGGGACGGGGGCAGCCCAAGCTCGTCGAGGGTCGGAACCACCTGCGGGATCCGCCGGAGCGCCGCCGCCAGATTGCCCCGCTCCTTGAAGATGTTCACCCGCCAGCGCGCCACGCGGGGGAGCTGGTAGGAGAAGTCAAGCTCCAAGGTACTCTCGAAGCGCTGGATTTGATCATCCGTGAGGATGTCGTAGCACATCCGCTGGGAGTCCTGCGGCGTGACCCGCTCGTAGGGGGTGGGCTTGAGGTGACCGTCCGCGCGGATGACGGGCGGCACGCCGACCGTCAAGTGGAGGTCGGACCCCTGCCACTCCACCACCAGGCGGAGGAGGTCGTCGATGTGTGCTTCGTCGAGGGGGAGCACGCGCGGGCCCTTGGGCTGGGCAGGCACCGCCCCGAACAGGGGAGGCTGGGGCTGGACTTGGGTAGGTTCGGACACGGTGGGTAGCCCTTTGGCGCACACCGCCGTCGGATCCGGTGACGTGCTCGGCCTCGAGCACGCAGCGGATGGGAACGGCGGCGCTGGATCTAGCTAGGATTAATGGCCGGCAGTGAAGACCACCCGTTGAATCTCTTCGATGGTGGTGATCCCCGCCAGGACTTTACGCAGGCCGTCTTCTTTAAGCGTCTTCATTCCGATCGCCATCGCCGCGCGCCGCAGTTCGTTGACGGGCGCCCGCCGGACAATCAACTCCGAGACTTCCTCATCGGTGAGCATCAGCTCGTAGATCCCGATGCGTCCCTTGTAGCCCTTGTGGTTGCACGTCTCGCAGCCGCGGCCACGGGTGAGGGTCACCATCCCGCTGCCTTCGTGCTTGTAGCCAAGCTCCAGCAGATCCGCGGGGTCGGCCTCGTACTGCTCCTTGCAGTTGTCGCACACCCGGCGGCCAAGCCGCTGGGCCAGCGCACCGATGAGGGTAGCGGAGACAAGGAATGGTTCCACGCCCATATCCACCAGACGGGTGACGCTGGAAGGAGCGTCGTTGGTGTGCAGGGTGGAAAGGACAAGGTGGCCGGTGAGGGAGGCCTGGATGGCCATTTCCGCCGTTTCCAGGTCGCGGATCTCTCCGACCATGATGATGTCCGGGTCCTGCCGCATGAAGGAGCGGAGGGCGGTGGCGAAGGTGAGGCCGGCCTTCCGGTTCACAGCCACCTGGCTGACGCCGGGGAGCTGGTATTCCACCGGATCTTCTACCGTCATGATGTTCCGCTCCACGGAGTTGATCCGGTGGAGGGCGGAGTAAAGGGTGGTGGTCTTGCCCGCTCCGGTGGGACCCGTCACCAGGAACATTCCGTTCGGCTGCATCACCAGGCGCTCAAGCTGGCTCATTGTGTCCGGGAAGAACCCGAGCCGGTTAAGACCGATCATGACGCTTCCCTTGTCGAGAATTCGCATCACGATCTTCTCCCCGTTCAGCGTCGGGAGACAGCTTACGCGGAGGTCGTAGTCCTTGCCCTGGTAGTTGATGCCGATACGTCCGTCCTGCGGCACGCGGCGCTCGGCGATGTTCATCTCCCCCATGATCTTGAAGCGGGAGACGAGCGGCGGATGGATGTGCTTCGGAAGCTGCATCACCTCATTCAGCACGCCGTCGATGCGGTAGCGGATGCGGACGTGGCGGGCGCCGGGTTCGATGTGGATATCGGAGGCGCCGGCCTTCACCGCTTCCTGGACCACTGCGTGCGCGATCCGGATGATGGGGCCTTGCACCGTCTCGTCATTGTCCGCAGCCTCGGTGGTGTCCACCTCGGCGCCGCCGTAGTCGTTCACCAAGCTGTTGATGCCCGCCAAGCCGATGCTCGGCCCCTCGGCCTTGGCGGGTGCGGAGGCGCTGGCGCCGTTGGTAGCGCTGGCCTCGCCGTAATTCTTCTTGATCGCCTCGTCCACCTGGAACGCGGACGCAAGCACCGGCTGGATCTTCAGCCGGCAGGCGGCCTGCACGTCATCGATCGCCATGACGTTGGACGGGTCCGCGAGCGCCACCACCAGCACGTCCTGGCCGTTCTGCGTCAGGCGGGTGACCGGGACCACCTTGTGCCGCTGCGCCACGGCGGCTGGCACCAAGTTGATAGCGCTGGGTTCGGGAGCGGTCTTGCTGAGGTCCACCGCCCGCATGTTGTGCTGGTAGGCTCTGGCCTGAAGGATCTTGTATCCATCCACCTGATACTGCTGTTCCAGGACGTCTTCTACGGGCACCCCGCTCTTCTGGGACGCCTCGCGTGCCTGAGCAAGCTGCTCCTGGGTGATCACCTTCCCCTGGACTAGCAGCTCGCCGACGTCTCTTCGCATCATCTGGGCCATTGTTTACCGCGCCGTTCCTGCTCGCTTAACGGTGAAAGCCGTCGTCACGTTGAAATCTGCCCTGCCGAACCTGCCAACCCGTCCGGCTGCCACCCCTGCGTCGGCCACGCTTGCTTCTGAGGGCCGCCTGCTAACCGGGTAGCTTCCGTTGAATCTCCGACTTCATCCGTTCCACCAGTTCGCCCGGAACCGCCTTGCCTGTCCAGAGCGCCAGGGAGAGCGCACCCTGGTGAGCCAGCATCCCCACTCCGTTGGCGGTTCGGCTGCCGCCTTCCCGCGCATTTCTCAGTAGCCGGGTCTCGCGGGGGTTGTAGATCAGATCGTAAACAAAAAGGTGTCGATGGAACGCTTCGACTGAGATGGGGGGTAACTCCTCCAATTGAGGGCTCATTCCAAGCGATGTCGTGTTAACAAGCAGCGACGCGTCTTCGATGGAGCGCCTCAACGCTGGGTTGCCGGACTCCAATTCCAGCGCGGTTGCCTGGTTTCCGGGGAACTGTTCGTTGACCGTGGCGGCAAGTTCCTTGGCGCGTTCAAGCGTCCGGTTGCAGATTGTGACCGCTGCGCCGGCTCCGGCCAGCGCCATCGCCACGGAGCGGGCAGAACCTCCGGCGCCGAGGATCACGGCACGCTCGCCTTGAATCGTCACTTCTTCGTCCTGCAGGGCTGCCAGGAAGCCTGGCGCATCCGTGTTGTGGCCCTCAACCCCGCGCCCAGAGAAGACCAGCGTGTTCACCGCGCCCAGTCGCCGCGCGTCCTCGGAGAGGTGGTCGACCAGCTCCAGGAGAGCTTCCTTATGCGGGATGGTGCAGTTTACTCCTCCCGCGCCGAGCGCCTGCAACCCTCGGACCGCGGCGGCCAGGTCCGCCGGCGCCACGTCGAACGCCGTGTAGACGCCGTCGATCCCGAGCCAGCGGAGCGCGACGTTCTGCATCGCGGGGGAGAGGGAGTGCTTCACCGGATGGCCGAGCACGCAGAAGAGGCGGCTGCCGGCTTGGATCTCGTACGCCGCCATGGGTGTGCCTGGAATTGTCAAGATCTCCGCCCGCGTGAGTAAGGGCGGATTGCCGTCGTGGTGCCGACCGGCAGGAATGCTATTGGTTGGGACGACATTGCGGCGATCCTTGTTCCGAACTCAATAAAAACGACAGCCAGGTCAATTGCGGATTTCGGATTTCGAGTTGCGTGCGGGGCCGGTTGCCCGATCCCCAACTCCCAACTCCCATCCCTATCTCCCAACCCCCATCTTCGACTTTTCGCCTGCTTGCCAGCAGTCCCGGCAGCGGGCCTCGTACTCGTGAGCCGTCCCCACCAGCACCTGCGCGAGTTCCGCGCCCGGCTTCCTGAAACTCTTGGTGGCGTCGCCGCCGCAGACGAGACAGACGGCCGTTACAAGGCGCAAGTCGTCCGCGCGGGCCAGCAGCTCCGGCATCGGCCCGAACGGCCGACCGAAGGAGTCCTGGTTCAGCCCGGCCACGATTACCCGTTTGCCCTGGGCCGCCAGCCCTTCCGCCACCCCCACCAGCTCCTCTCCGAAGAACTGCGCCTCGTCGATGCCGATGACGGATGCCGCCCGCGCGTGCCACGACTCGCGGATCTCTCGCGCCGTGGAGACGGCCATCGCACCGGTGCGCTGCTCCGCGTGGGTGGCGATCTCATCCTCAGAGTAGCGGATATCGACCGCGTGCTTGAATGCCGCCGTCCGTTTTCGGGCAATCTGCGCCAGCCGAAGCCTTCGGAGTAGCTCCGTCGACTTCCCGCTGAACATCGGCCCTGTGATCACTTCCAGTCGTCCCGCCACGCGTCCCTCGCCCCCGCGTATCTGGAAACCCCGGGCGTTGGACCCGCTGCAGCCTCTGGAGGCGGGTCACGAGAGGCATCCTCCAGGGAAACGCCTGGTGAGAATTCCGAGCGAGTGCGGGCAGTTCCTCCAAGCGGTGCAGAAGCAGAAGCAGAACACGCGGAGATTGGGTGGGCCGCGTGGCGAGGGAACGAAGCCCTGCCTGCTATGGATCAGGTTTAGCTTGAGCAAGGCGCTGGGAACGGAACCGTGCAGGAGTGCCGGTAGCTACTGTCAGGATGGGTTGTGCGGTCCCCATCTGGCATACCGGCTACTTACCCAGTGAAGGCGCGCTAGCAGCCGCCTACAGAAGCAGGAGTTCTAGCAATGTCCGACATGAGCAACACATATGGCACCGGGACTACCGGGGCAATGGGCACCGGGACGACCGGGTCGATGGGTACCGGCACCCACGGCTCCAGCATCCTTTCCGCCGCGTTTGACAACAACGGTGACGCGCAGAAGGCGGTCGACTGGCTTCGAGACAACGGCGTTCCGGAGGGCTCCATTTCCGTTGTTTCCCGCAACCAGGACAACTATCGCGCCTCTGGCGACATGGCCAGCGAACTGGACGAGGATGACTCCCACGCCGACGGTGGGGACGCCGGTAAGGGCGCATTGGTCGGCGCGGGGATTGGCGCGGGCGTTGGGGTGATCTTTGGCCTGGCGGCTGCGGCCATCCCGGGTATTGGTCCGTTCATCACCGCAGGGGCCCTGGCCAGCGCCCTTGGCACTGCGGGTGGCGCGGCGGCGGCGGGCGCAATCGTGGGCGGCAGTTCCGGCGCACTGGCCGGTGCGCTCAGCCACTATGGCCTGAACGAAGCCGAGTCCCACTACTATGCGGGCGAGGTAGAGCAGGGCAGCACCCTGGTGACCGTAGACACCCGTAGCAGCGGCGTGAGCACGGACACCGTCCGTTCCGCCTTCCAGCGCTACAACGGGCGTTTCTCCAGCAACATCTAGACCGCGCACCGTTAGCCCGTTGGTCCAGCGGGCACGGCTGCGATGAGGAGGGTCCCCGGCCGTCGAAGTCGACGGCCGGGGTCTCTCGTCCATGGTGCGTTCTCGCGGCTGACTGCAAAGGCGGCGGCACACGGTTCCCCGTTCCTGGCTGCCGCACTGAGCTATCCTCACTGATAGCTTATGGACCCCCTTTCACTGTCAGCACTGGTAGCGGGATTCGTTTCCCTCGGCGGCGGAGGCTTGCTCCTCCGGCGTTCAATCTCCAACCGTTCAGAGGCTTCAGCGACTCGAGAAGCGGCGGAGCGGAGTCGTCAGGAAACTAGCGTTCTGGAAGAGCGACTCCAGCGCGAGCGGCAGGAGCTGGCGCGCGAGTCCGAGACACTGCGCAGGGAAGTCCTACTGGCAGCTAGGGACGAGGCTCACATCATCCGCCAGGCGGCGGAGCAGGAGGCGCGCGAGCTTCGCGCCCAGGTGCAGCGGCTGGAGGAGCATCTGGTCCAGCGGGAGGGCGCCCTGGAGCGCCGGCTCGCTTCCCTAGAACAGCGGGAATCGGAAGTCAAGGCTCGCGAGCAGGAGGTGCGCCAGCAGCGCGACAAGGCCCAGGCGCTGGTCGCTCGCAACCGCATCGAGCTTGAGCGGATGGCGGGGCTGACCCACGAGGAAGCTCGCAGCGAACTGCTCCGGTCCCTGGAGGACGAGCTGCGGATGGAGTCGGCCCGCCTCATCAAGCAGTTGGACGATGAGACCCGCGAGGAAGCGACCCGCCGCGCGCGCCAGATCCTCGTGATGGCCATGCAGCGATGCGCGGTTGACCAAGTCTCCGAGAGCACGGTTTCCGTGGTGCCACTTCCCACGGACGAGATGAAGGGCCGCATCATCGGACGCGAGGGACGGAACATCCGTGCGTTCGAGACTTTGACGGGCGTCGACCTCATCATCGACGACACGCCCGAGGCGGTGGTCCTCTCCGCCTTCGACCCAATCCGCCGCGAGACGGCGCGCGTGGCGCTGGGCAACCTCATCACGGATGGACGCATTCATCCGGGGAAGATCGAGGAGACGATCACGCGGGCGCGGGAGGAGATCGATGCCCGGATCCGGGATGCGGGCGAGGCGGCGGTGCTGAAGAGCGGCGTGGCAGGGCTGCACCCGGAGTTGGTGCGCATCCTCGGAAAGCTCCACTACCGCACCAGCTATGGCCAGAATGCGCTCGATCACTCGGTGGAGGTCGCACACCTCGCCGGCATCCTCGCCGCGGAGCTGGGCGTGGACGCCGCCACCGCGCGTCGCGCCGGGCTGCTGCACGACGTCGGTAAGGCGCTCGACCACGAGTTCGAGGGCTCCCACCTCGATCTCTCCGTGGAGATGGCCCGCAAGTACGGGGAGAACGAGTCCGTGATCCACGCCGTAGAAGCCCACCACGGCGATGTCGAGTTCCGCTCCGTGGAAGCGGTGATCGTCCAGATTGCGGACGCCATGTCGTCGTCCCGGCCCGGTGCCCGGCGGGAGATGCTGGAGAGCTATCTCAAGCGGATGCAGCGCCTGGAGAAGGTCGCCGACAGCCTGCCCGGCGTAGAGAAGAGCTTCGCAGTCCAGGCTGGGCGGGAGCTGCGGATCATCGTCAAGCCGGATGCTGTGGATGACATCGAGTCGGCGCGCCTGGCGCGGGATACGGCCCGCCGCATCGAGCAGGAGCTGGAGTACCCCGGTCAGATCAAGGTCACCGTGATCCGCGAAACCCGCTCATCCGACTACGCCCGATAGGCGTGGAAATGCAAGCTGAATAGAACGCGGATGACGCGGATTCAATCGATCCGCGCGGATCATTGCGCAGCAGAAAACACCTGACAGACCGCACTACCCAGAGTGTAGCGGGAAGCTGAGGTAGAAGGTGCTGCCTTTGCCTTCCTGGCTCTCTACCCAGGACCGCCCGCCCTGCAACTCCGCCAGATGCCGGACGATGGAGAGGCCCAGGCCGCTACCGCCGCGCTCCCGGCTGCGCGCCTTGTCCACCCGATAGAAGCGCTCGAAGATCCGGGGCAGGTCTTCTGAGGGAATGCCGGGACCGTTGTCCGCGATGTAGAGGACCATCTGCCCCTCCTGCAGCCGCCCCCCGACCCTGACCGCGCCGCCCGGCGCGTACCGAACCGCGTTGTCCACCAGGTTCCGGATGCACTGGCTCAGCGCATACCGGTCCGCGAGGATCTTCCCTGGCGCAAACTCCTCCAGCACCAATTGCGTTTCCGCCTCCGCCGCCAGCGGAGCCACCTGCCGCACAACCTCTTCAGCCACGTCCTTCGGCTGCAACGGCTCGGGCTGAACCGAAAGCTGGCCTGCTTCCGTCTCCGCAAGCAGCATCAGATCGCGGACCAGATCGTCGACCCGCTCGCATTCCGTCACAATCCGCGGGCCGTACTCCGCAAGGAGCTCCGGCCGCTTTGCCGACCGGAGCATGAGCGTCTCCACCATCGCCCGGATGGATGCGACCGGCGTGCGCAACTCATGGCTAACGTTCGCCACGAAATCGCGGCGCATCTCGTCCGTGCGCCGCAGCTCCGTCAGGTCCTGCAGCAGGACCACCGCGCCCCGCCGCTGCCCGCTCACCCGGAGCGGACCGAGGGTCACCCGCAGCGAGCGCCCTTCCGGGAGCCGCACGTCCACCGCGCTGGTGGCATCCCCCTCCAAAGCACGAGTGACCTCATGGTCCAGCGTGTAGCTGAGCAGCACGGCCAGGAGTGGGCGATGGAGAATCCGCTCCACGGACATCCCCACCAGGACCGCTGCCGCCGGATTGGCGCGGGTGATCATTCCCCGGCCATCCAACACCAGCAGGCCCTCCGGCATCTGCCCCAGGATGGCGTCCACGTTGCCCTGCGCCTCGTCCAGGCGGCGTAGCTGGGAGTTGAAGCGCTCCACCATCGCGTTGTAACTGCTCCCCAAGCGATGCAGCTCAACCGGCCCGTCCGGCAGTACGCGCACGGCGGGCTCGCCGGCGGTAAAGCGGGTTGTGGCGTCATTGATGGCACGGAGGGGACGCAGAACGTAGCGACTCAGCCGGGCCAAGAGCAGCACGGAGAGCGCGAGCAGTGCTGCGGCACCCGCCAGAATGTTGGTCTGGGTTCGCCTCGTCTGCTGCTCAATCTGCGCCACCGGTGCCGCAGCCCGAAAGATCCGGCGCGAGGCGCCCGTCCCTTCGGCAACCGCGATGTAGCGCATCGGCTCACCTACGGCCTGGCTCATACGCTCGTCCTTGCCCTGGCCCAGGGTGAGCGCTCCCTGGACCTCTGGCCGGTTGGCGTGGCTTTCCATGCGGCCGGGATCGGCTTCACTGTCGGCCAGCACTCTCCCCTCGGAGTCGATCACGGTCAGCCGCACGCTCTGGCGCTCGCCCAGCGCTTCAATCCGCCGCTGCAGGTCAGGATTGGCGTACGGACCCAGGGTTCGGGCGACCATGGTGACGGTCAGGAGCAGGGAACGGTCGAGCGTCTCCCGCGCGAAGCTCTCCTGGCTCTGGCTAAGCCAGACTCCCAGCACCAGTTGCGGGAGCAGCACGCCCACCACGGCGATGGTGAGGAAAAGGGTCCGGAGCGACTTCATGGGGAGCGGAGTTCGGCGAAACGAGCGACAGGCGAGTTCTTTCGGGCGGCCCAAGGAAAGTCGACAACGCGACTCGCTTGCAAGCCTCCCCCATGGTATCTAACGGCGGCCTAGCATGCCGTGACCGCTGGAGAAGCGGGGTGCTCCGTTGCGAGATTGCACCGCAAACGCTCGGAACTCTCCCCTGGACGCGGATGGAACCAGGCGAGCCGGCGCGGGTCCATGCTGCATCGCCACAAGCCGTGGCGACTCTCCGGTGCCTGTTCTCCCGGTTCGCGGGCGAACTTCCTCTGGAGGCGCAACAACCCAGGTGCCCTCATGAAGAGCTTCCCGTTTGCCTCCCGGCGACTCTCCTTCGCCCTTGCCGTGCTCACCGCCGCCGGAGCCATGCTGGCCTCCGCACCGCCTGTCGCCGCCGAGAGCGATAAGGAGCGCAACTCGCGTATTGCCACCTACGCGCTCGGCGCGGGGACGGCCTATGCCCTCGCCAAGAAGAAGACCGGCATCGCCATCCTGGGGGCCGTCGGCACGTACTACACCTACAGCCAGTGGAAGAAAGCACAGCGCGACCGGAACGATCGATGGGACCGCGATGGCCGCAGCGGAAACGGCCGAGACTGGCGCGCCAACGGTCGGGATCGCAATCGGGACCGTGACCGCAACTGGGATCAGGACGACCGCTATAGCTATGAGCGCTACGAGCGGGACCGCGATGAGTACTATGCCAGCCAGCGCAATAACCGTCGCGGGAATGACCGGTACGACAACGATCGATACGGCAACGATCGGTATGACAATGGTCGCTACGAGAACGGCCGCTACGAGAACGATCGCTACGATAGCCGCCGCGATGACGATGGCCGCTACGACGATAGCCGCCGCAGCCGGGAGCGCGCTGACCGGGATCGCAATGACCGCAGCGGACGAAGCAGCGACCGCGTGCTGACCGACCGCGTGCTAAGCCCGGACTTCTGGCTCAACCGGCGCTAACTGACAGCGCTAGCCGACTGACCGTGGATCAGCGATGAGTGGGTGAGTGAGCAGCCGAGGCACCCTCGGTTCGCCCACTCACCCATTCGCTATTTGTCCGCGCCACGGAGCGTAGGGCGGCTGTTCCGTCGCCGCTCCGTTCTCGTTGCGGTTCCCCTCGTGTTAGACGGCACCCGCCAGGAACGCTGGCGCAGCCTCCTCGTCGATGACGGTTCCTTCACCCGGACGGGGCGGGCAGAGACGCCCCGCCCTACAACCGGCCGACGGGTCAAACGGCAAAGCGGCAACCGTCCCCGCCACGGAGTGAGGGGCCGGACCGCCCGGCACGCGGGCACGGATTCCGTGTCGATGACGCCCACATGCTTGCGTCCTCGCACGCATTCCGCATTCCGCATTCCGCATTCCGCATTCCGCATTCCGCATTCCGCATTCCGCATTCCGCATTCCGCATTCCGCATTCCGCATTCCGCAATTGAATGCCCGTCAGTCCTTGAACGCCCACCCG
>JANPLG010000224.1:0-20388 GCA_031426395.1 Actinomycetes bacterium | reverse complement strand
CAGCCAAGCGCGCTCATCTGACGACAGGTTGACCGGATGCTTCTGATTTCGGGACACGGTGCTGATCCTCCAGCACAATGGAATCATACGCCGCTCACGTTAAGTCCCAATGATTCGGATAACGCCTGACGGACTACTAGGTTCACTGATTGCATGTCGTTTTGATCCAGGGCGAGTTCCTTCCTGTCTACTGCAGGTCCAGGTAGCGGTCCGGCGGTGTCTGCCCCAGGTAGAACTGGGCGGGCTTCTGCCATTTGGCGTGACCGTCCACCCAGAGCAGGTTCAGCCCACCGCTGTGCAGGGGGTTGGGGCGACCCCAGCAGTCGGTGTTGGGGTCCCCTGGGAGCAGGAAGAACTTGCCGTCGTCGCCGCACCAGCTTGACGGGAGGCTGGACATCCCATCCCCTAGCATCACGGTCTCCGAGGGGCTTTGCACCGCCGCCAGCGAGACGGCGCTGTGGTTGAGGAAGGTGGAAGCCATGTCGAGGCCGATGGTGGTGAGGTAGCGGACGTTGTAGCCGAAGTGAGTGGTCGGCTTGCCATTGGCGTCGGTCTTCTTCACGGGGCTGCTGGGGCATTGCCAGATTTGCGTGTTCCTGGCGTAGGGATCGGTGAGGTCATGCCAGGTCTTGAATTCGAAGCCGTTGGCGACGTAGGCAGCGAGCGGGAACTGCTCATCGTAGTCCTGGGTGTACATCAGGACCGCGGTGCCCAGGTTGCGCAGGTTGCTGGCACAGGAAATCTGCCTCGCCTTCTCCCGGGCTTGCGCGAAGACCGGGAAGAGGATCGCGGCGAGGATGGCGATGATGGCGATCACCACCAGCAGCTCGATCAGCGTGAAGCCGCGCTGGGTGCCGTTTGGGCAGGGTGGGCGCGTGAGGGAGCTCGGGACAGAGTGGGGAAGCGGTCGCGGCAAGACGAGGCACCGGGCGTGGGGCACCGCGTGGGCGCGGGGCGCACAAGTGGAGACGCGAGTGAGCCGATCTCAGTTCCGCAGGGCGGTCCTGTCACGATCTCTCCACACGGTCAAGCACGATCGGGCGAGGGAGAGATGGAGAGACGCGGAGATGGAGAGACGCGGAGATGGAGAGACCGGGGCACACTGTACGGCAACGGTCGTTGGCCCCCGCGCTTGACGCTCTACTCGACCGGTTGACGGAGTGTCCCTGACGCACAGTGCGGATCCGGGTGGATCCTGGGAGGGCAGTGAGTCCACGCATCGGCAGGTTAGGGATTCCCAGGATGACGGACGATGGATTTGTCCTGCGACCGGTCGCGTTTGCGAGGGGACAGCACCGTGATCGAACGTGGCACAAGACGGCACAAACCGCTGTCTATGGTTCTGGTGAGAATGATCGGTGTTACGGCGATTGGAGGCGGCTTCCGCTACGCGGCCGGGGACAGTAGGGCCACGAGCTTCTTCGGCGCGATGGCGCGGTAGCTCTCGTCGATCCAATCTTCCAGGATCTCGACCGGAATCTCCGTGTTGCTTTCCGTGGCCGCCCCGCCTACGGGGAACCGCGCCGTCACCCAGCCGCTCTTGCCGAGACCGTAGCCGGTCGGCTCCGCGAACGGCAGGGTCAGCGCCCCGTCCCGTGAGTGCGGCAGCTTCATCGTGAGAGAGAGTTCGGTCTCCGTGACGCTCATGAAGAGGAACGCCTTCCCCCGCACCTTGATGGCCGGGTGGCCCCACGGCAGTTCCTCCACCGTCTCCGGGTACTCCAGTGCGCGCCGCCGAAGCGCATCGCCGATGGGGTGAGAGAGGTTGGCATCCATGGAAGTTCAGCCTGTCGTGAGGTCTTGAGAGGACGAAGGTTGGCGAGGGCACGCCCCACCGAGGGCGCTTGTGCTGCAACCGAAGAAACTGCGGCGAAAGGACCGTTCGGCGGAGCAAGGCGATTTGCCTTTGCAGTCGGGGCCCGGACCGCCGCGTTCGGGACGCCGGGGCTTCCACGGTAACGAGAGAATAGGCCGTATCGTCCAGACGGCAGGCCTGCCTGGCCGACAGTACGGTTGTAAGCCTTCTCAAGCTGTAATCGACTCGGCCCGATCCCTTGGTCCGCGTCGGAAGTGATGACGATGGTCCCCGCCGTCCCGCTTCGCATCCTGTTCGTGGATGAGAATCCAGACTCGCTTGCTACTTCCACCGCGCTTGCCGCTCTGCGCGGGTGGACGGCCCGAGCGGTGCGCTCTGGCGACACCTGGAACGATTGGACCTGGCTCGCGTCAGGGGGCGTGTGCCACAGGGACATGGCGACTGGGCAGCTAACCAGCCGGTAGCCCGTCGTGCGACCTGCTCGCGAAGGCTTGCCTTGCCCCTGCCGGGCGATGGGCGGCACTATCGGAAATGCGCCCTCAGGGCGGCGAGGTTGACGATGTCCATGTCGTCATCCTTGGGGGTCTCGAGCGCCACGGCGGCGTGCGCCAGACGGGGGTCGGAGAGGAGCAGCCGGAATGCTTCCGGACCGATGTGGCCCTGGCCGATGTGCTCGTGGCGGTCCACGCGGCTCCCTAGCTCCTTCTTGCTGTCATTGGCGTGGATGAAGCGCACGCGGCGGAGTCCGATGCGGAGGTCGAACTCCTCCATAGTGGCCGCATAGGCCTCCGGGGTGCGGAGGTCGTAGCCGGCGGCGAAGATGTGGCATGTGTCGAGGCAGACCCCCAGCCGGTCCGCCGCGACCGCGCCGTAGTGGTTCTCGATGCCTTCGATCACCGCCGCGACCTGCTCGAAGCGGTGACCCATGCACTGCCCCTGGCCGGCAGTCATCTCCAGCAGGAGCGTCGGAGCGCTCCCTGGGCCGCTCTCCGGGCTGCGGTCGAGGACGTACTTCACGCTGTCGATGAGCCGGGCCAGGGCTTCCGCCTCCGGCGCGCCGACCAGCGACCCCTGGTGCATCACCACGAACGGGATTCTCAGTAGGGCGCAGCGGCTCAGCTCGTCGGCGAGGGCGGCGCGGCTCTTCTCAAGGAGCTCCTCGCCGGGCGCGCAAGGATTGATCAGGTAGGAGTCATGGGAGGCCAAGCACGGGATGCCGGTCTCCTCCTGCGCTTTCAGGAAGAGCTCCACCTGCTCGTCCGTGATCTCTTTGGACTTCCACTGCTGCGGCGTCTTGGTGAAGATCTGGACGATGTCGCAGCCGGCCTCCTTGCCCTTGTATAGAGCGTTGTGGAGGCCGCCAGCGGTCGGCATGTGCGCCCCGATCCGGGCACGCGAAGCAGGGATGCTGTCCATCAATACGTTCCTAATCCTACTCTTAATCCTAATCCCGCCAGGAAGGCAGCGAGCCAAGTCAAGTGGCGGCCGACTCATTGCCAGACGAGCGTGGTTGTCGGGCCAGAGCCGCTTCCGAGTGCCCCGGAGAGCCTGTGCTGGATGACGCGCTGAAGAATTACCGGTGGATTCCGGGAGGGCACGGTTGCCACGAACCGGGCGTCGCCTCACCCGGAATGACGGCGGAGGGCGTGGGAGTTCCTGGGCGACCAGTGTTAACAGCCGCGTCACGAAGGCCCGCATGGAGCGCTAGGCTACTGGCGTTCGCTCATGGCGCGCTGCTGGTCCCTCTTCTGCTCACGCTCCGCGATCGCCTCGCGCTTGTCGTACAGCTTTCGGCCCTTGCCCAGCGCCAGCTCCACCTTCGCGAAGCCGTTGCGCAGGTGGACATCGAGCGGGATCAGGGCCAGGCCCTTCTCGTCGACCTTGCGCTGCAGACGGTCCAGCTCGCGCCGCTTGAGGAGGAGCTTACGGGTCCGGACCACATCCACGTTGTTGATGTTGCCCTGCTCATACGGCGCAACGTGCATGTTGTGGAGCCACGCCTCGCCGTCTTTGATGCGCGCGAAGGAGTCCTGAAGCTGCACCTTCCCGGCGCGGATCGACTTGATCTCCGTCCCGGTCAGCATCAGACCGGCCTCGACGGTCTCCTCGATCTCATACTCGTGCCGCGCGCGGCGGTTGGCTGTCACGAGGCGGCGGGCGCTCTCGGGACGGGCGGGCCGACTGCCGGCCGCAGGCTTCTGGTTCTTGTTCGCGGCCACTGGGAAGTCCTCAAGCGCGCCCGTGGGGTAACTCCGTAGCTTTGATCCCCGGGGCGAGGAAGCAGGGTGTCCCCTTTTATACCGGTCACCCTAGAGGATGTCTAGCCAGCGATTGTCGAGGGGTGAGGCGCACGAACTGAGCAGTTCCCTGAGATGCGGATGGTGGTGATGGCCGTGGCCGCTTCTGTCGCCGACGGGCGGGAGCGGCATCCGGCCCTATCCGTGCGTCGGCCTAGCTACTTTTGTTGGACGCACCCGGGATGTTCTTGACGACAGCGGGCGGACGGGGTATATCCGAACTTGCAGGTTCTTGTTGGCTGAGTGGCCAACCTACCTGTCAACAGCTGTCCTCCCCCCATTTGCGCTGTCCTTTCCCCGCCCATCTGGGCAGAGCGATCCCACCTATGTCGCCTCGTAAGATCTCCTCCTGGAAACTCCCGCTCGCCGGGCTTCTCCTCGCGGCCGGAGCGGTCGCTCTGGTGGCCTCCCCGGCCCAGACGGCCGACCACCGTGAGGCGCCTGGACTCACCTCCGACCCCGCTGCCGATCTCGCCGATATCTACGCTTTCAAAAACCCCAACAACGGGAACGTTGTGCTGGCGTTGACCGTCAACCCGTTCACCGTCCCGGGCGTGGGAGCTTCCTTCGCAACGGACGTGCTCTACCAGTTCAAGATTGACACCAACGGTGACGCCCGCGAGGACCTGGTCATTCAAACCACCTTCTCCAAGGCGAGCACCAGCGGCGTCGGACAGACATTCAGCCTGCGTGGCCCGGCGCGGCCAGCAACGGACGGCGTGGTGGACACCCTGCTGCCCGGCCGCAACCGGACTGTGGTAGGACCGGCGGACGGCACCGTGGTCAATGGACCCAATGGCGTCAAGGTCTTTGCCGGTCTCCGGGACGATCCGTTCTTCTTCGACTTCGTGAAGATCACCCGCACCCTGGGCATCAGCCCCGGCAGCATTCCCAACCGTGCCGGCCTCGACTTCTTCGCGGGGCTGAACGTGTCCATCCTCGCCGTTGAACTGCCGCCGGTGGTCCTGAGCGCGGGCAAGGACAACAAGATCGGCGTCTGGGCCACCACATCGCGTGCAAGGGTGACCACGCAGCGCCGCCAGAAGGACCCGGTCGTCCATCAGCCCTGGGTGCAGGTGGAACGCAATGGCTTACCGGTGATCAACACCGTCCTCATCGGCCGCGTGGCCGGCACCAGCTCCCGCAAGGACCTGTTTAACCGCGTCAGCCCGCTCACCGACCGGCGGCTCTTCGAGAGCGAGGCGATCGACGTCCTGACGGCCATCAATGGTGACCGCACCTACTCCACCGGCATCGCCCGCGCACTCCTGCCGGACATCATCCCGCTGGACGTGACCAGCAGCGCAGGCTTCTCCACCCTCAACGGACGCCGGCCGGAAGATGACGTGATCGACACGGTGCTCTCCCTGGCGAGCAATGGCGTGGTGCCCACGGATGGCGTGAACAGCAACGACGTGCCGTTCCTCACGGACTTCCCGTTCTTCGCGCCGCCGCACAGGCCGGAAGCGGGTGTACCCGCCCGGAACTAACCGCCCCGGATCGGCTGTTCCCTGGTCCTTGCTGATCCTGGTGCGGCGAAATCAATCGGGTTCAAGTGTAGAAGGTCCCGGAACCAGGCGGTTCCGGGACCTTCTTGCCTCAGAGGGCTTGCTGGCTAGGATCGCAACTTCTCTAGCGCTCGCACCATGGGCCGCGCGGCCAGGTGCACCAGCGGTCGCGGCGTGACCGCGAGGGCGCGCATCATCCATCGGTAGGCGCGTCCCGGATACACAACCGCCTGCCCACGCTCGAAGCCGCGGAGGGCCTCTTTAGCGCATTGCCGGGCCGAGACGATGGGAACGAGGGGCAAACCGTCGCTGCCGGGGAGGCCGGCCACTTCGTTGAACTCGGTTGGCACGGGACCGGGGGCAAGAAGCGTGACCGTGACACCCGTGCCCTCCAGCTCCAGGCGCAGGGTCTCGCTGAAGCCGGTCAGCGCGAACTTGCTGGCCACGTAGGCCGCACCGCCCGGCATCGGGGCGTAGCCGGCGCCCGAGCCGACGTTGAGGATCCCGCCGCGACCCGCCGCCACCATGCCCGGCAGCACCGCGCGAGTCAACAGGAGCGGCGCGGTGACGTTGACGGCGATGAGCTGCTGCAACCGCGCCGGATCAACTTCGTCGTAGCGCGCGTAGTATCCCAGGCCGGCGTTGTTGACCAGCACCTGCACCGGTCCGAGGCTGTGCTCAACCCTCTCGACGATCGCTTGAAGAGCGTCAGATTCGGCAAGGTCAGCGGCCAAGGGCATCACTTCCAGCCGCGGGTGGGCGGACCTCAGTTCCGCCGCCAGCGCCTCCAACCGGTCCTTTCGTCTTGCCACCAGCGCCATCCCGCCCACCCGTGGCGCGAGTTGCCCGGCCAGCTCCCGGCCAATGCCTGAGGAAGCGCCAGTGATCAGGACAGTTGCACCATCAAGGGGAGGTCGGATCGCCATCTTGCCTCTCACGGCCGGCAGTCGGTAGGTGGGTGCGGGCGGGACGCCCGCGCTCCGCGGGTCTCCATCCCTCGATCTGACCGTCTCTCCATTCCAATTCGACCGGGCACTGGGTGGTAGCCTGCCACCGGCTCAGCGGCGGGGGGCAAGGCGGCTCAGTTCCATGACGTGGCGCACGCGGACATCCCCGGCGCGGTCCACGATCTGGAGCGCCACTTCGGGATCGTCCTTGGTCCAGTCCACGTCAATCATCCCGAAGTGATTGTCGCGGACCACTTCACCCTGGCGGTACCGGTTCGGCTCGACGGTGGGCCATGTCTCGGTGATGCCGCTGGCGGTTACGTCGTAGAGCGGGTACATACCCGGCAGGTCCCGGCGGGAGATCTCGCCCCAGTGGACGTCGCCGGAAATGAAGACCACGCCGTTGGCTCGCGTCTTCTGGATCAGATCGGTCATCCTGCGGTGCTCGGCAGGGAAGTTGGTCCACGATTCCCAGCCGTTGTACTCGTGACCGAACTGGATGGAGGTGCAGACAATCCGCAGGTGGGCCGGGCGGCGGAGGCAGGCCTCCAGCCACCGCCATTGCTCCTCGCCCAGAATGGTCTTCTGCGGGTCCTCGTCGACCTGGTAATCGTTCTTCCACGGGGATCCTGCGGGCGGCTTTCCTGCGTTCCGCTTGGGCGCATCGCGGAACCAGCGGGTGTCGAGCAGGAGGACCTGAAGAGTCTTGCCCCGCGCGGTGAACCGTTGCTCGTCGTAGATGCCCCCGTGCGTGCGGCGGGCACTGCCGGCGGGGACCTTCCAGAAGTCGAGGAAGATCGCCCGCGACTCTTCCTTCATCGGGTAATCCTTGCCAGCGTCGTTCTCACCATAGTCGTGATCGTCCCAGGTGGCCAGTAGCGGCACGCGGGAGCGGAGTTCCCGGAACTCCGGCTTTTCGGCCAGCTTTGCGTACTTGGCGCGGAGTACGCCCATATCGCGCGTATCCCCGTAGATGTTGTCGCCCAGGTAAATGAACAGATCCGGATTCTTGCTCACCACCGTTCGCAGCACGGGCTGGGGCTTTTCCTGGGAGCCGCAGGAGCCGAACGCAATCCGGGAAGGGAGACCCGCGCTGGGGGAATCCGGAGCCGTTTCCTCGACCGCCAATGCTGCGGCGGCAGCGTCGCCCAGCACTCCGAGAGTGGCTGCGGCGCCGACTCCTTCCAGCACTTGGCGTCGTGTCTTGCGGGATTCCATCGTCGCCTCCATGGGCGGTTGTTGAGCGCGTACGATCCACGTGCTGGTTGTGGCGCTGCTGGATGCCGATAGGGTTTCGTGCACAAGCGGGCCGCACCTCTGCACTTCGGGTGTCGGGTCTGGCCATTCCCGCAATCCCCGTGGCGTCAGCGTGCACACGACCCGGCGCGTCGCGGCCACCGTGAGCCTGCGGCTGCCGCCTAAGTTCGTTTGCAACACCAATCCCCGCAGGGAGCCGTGTCTTCTTCAGGTAACTCCTCCATCAGGGGAACGCGCAGAGTGAGTGGAGCGCCGGTTGTAAAGCGAAGGTGGTCGAAGCCATTGGAATGGTGGGTGAGCCGTCAACTCGCCCACGGGCTGGACCTGATTGGGAGGATTGCGCCCCATGCGGCGTCCGCGCCCATCGGGAAGGCTCTGGGTCTGATCGCTTACGCCAGCATGCGGCGCTACCGTCGCGTCGCCGTGGCGAACCTGCGACGCGCTTACGCCTTCACGGAGGACGACCCACAGCTTCATCGCTTAGCCCGGGAGAGCTTTCAGCACCTCGGCATCACGCTGGCCGAGTTCTGGCTGCGGCTTCCAAGGCTGACCCAGGAAGAGGCGGAGCGCGAGATCCGCTTCGATGGCGAGCACCATTACCAGGAAGGGCACGCTCGTGGTCTAGGCGTAGTTCTTGTGAGCGCCCACTATGGAAACTGGGAACTGATCGGGCCACGCCTGTCCTATGCGGGCTATCAAGTCAGCGGGATCAGCCGTGCGTCCGACGACGCTGGCATGGACCAACTCATTGGGCGCATACGCCGCCGCCTCTGTCAGCAGATCCCCCGCGCGAAGGCCGCCCGAGAAGGCCTGGCGGTGCTGCGGCGCAACGAGGTTCTTGCGGTCATGCTGGATCAGAACACGCTGAAGGGCGGGGTGTTCGTGCCGTTCTTCGGACACCCCGCCAGCACCGCAGCCGGCCCGGCTGCCTTCAGCCTGAAGACCGGGGCCGCCTTAATCCCGACCTTCTGCATCCGGGAGAGAGATGGAAGCCATACCGTGAGAGCCTGGCCACCCATCTACCCCTGCCCTACGGGAAATCGGGATGCCGACGTGCATCGGCTGACTTGCGAGTTGACCCGGATTATTGAATTGCAGATTCGGGAGCAGCCGGAACTTTGGACCTGGCTTCACAACCGTTGGAAGCTGCAGCCAGATAGCGACGTGGTGCCGGCCGCATAGTTCAGCGCTGCGCTTAGTCGACGGTTTGAGCCTGAGCATCTGCTGAACCCGGCGGACCTGGAGGTTCGAGGCCCGCCGGGATCCCGGGAGTCAACGGCTCCACTTCTCAGAGGAAGCGGTGGACCGTCGTCTGGCGGTAGGTCTCACCGGGCTTCAGGATGACGCTCGGGAACTTGGGCTGGTTGGGGCTGTCCGGAAAGTGCTGCGTTTCCAGGCAGAAGCCGCTGTTCTTCTGGTAGGCGACCCCCTTCTTGCCCTTGAGGGTGCCATCCAGGTAGTTGCTGGTGTAGAACTGGATGCCCGGCTCGTCCGTCCAGATCTCCATCACCCGTCCGCTCGTCGGCTCGCTCACGCGGGCCGCCAGCGCCAGCTTCTTGCCGCCAGAGTTGAGCGCGTAGTTGAGATCGTAACCGCCCGGATCCTTCTTGGCGGCATCCCCCTTGAGCTGGCCCATCGACGCCCCGATCCTCTTCGGCTTGGTGAAGTCGAAGGGCGTCCCCTTCACGGGAGCGATCTCGCCGGATGGAATGAAGGTCTCATCCGTGGGCGTATAGCGATCCGCGTTGATCATCAGGACGTGGTCCAGGATGGTGCCGGAGCCTTCGCCCTTCAGGTTGAAGTAGCTGTGGTGGGTGAGGTTGACCGGCGTCGCCTTGTCCGTCTGCGCCTTGTAGTTCAGCTTCAGTTCGTTGTTGTGGGTCAGGATGTAGGTCACGGAGCAGGTCAGCGTGCCGGGGTAGCCTTCCTCGCCGTCAGGGCTCTTGTAGGTGAAGATCACCGCCGGCCCCTCGGAGGTGGAGGCGGGGGTCGCCCTCCAGACGCGCTTATCGAGCGCCTTGACGCCACCGTGCAGGTGGTTGGGTTCGTTGTTGACCGCCAGCGCGTACTCCTGGCCGTCCAGCGTGAACTTGCCCTTGGCAATCCGGTTGGCCACCCGGCCGGTGGTCGCGCCGAAGTAGGGATGGCCCGCCAGGTACTGCTTCAGGTTGGAGAAGCCCAGGACCACGTCCGCCTTCCGTCCGCGCCGGTCCGGAACGTGAAGCTCGGTGAGCAGGGCCCCGTACGTGGTGACCTTCGCCACCATTCCCCGGCGGTTGGTGAGCGTCCAGAGGGAAACGTCTTCGCCCTCCGCCGTCTTGCCCCATGCCTTGGTCTGGACGCCCTTAGGGAGCGGCGCGGAGAGGGACGGGTTAACGGGGAATGCGGCGGCGGCGCAGGCCATCGCGATGCCGAATAGAAGCGGTGTCTTGCTGTGCATGGCTCTTTTTCGCGGTCCGGCCCCGAGACTTTCCCGACCACCCGAAGAGGGAGTGGCGGCCACGATGCCGGGCGGCTCCGCACCTCTGGGAGATTCGCAGTGTCGTGGCTCGGGTCCTGCTTGTCGTCCAACGGGGCCTTCTGAAGTGAAGTTCGGCACGACTTGCGCGCGGGTGGTGGACCACGGTTAGCTGGGTGAGATTCGGCGACTCGACAATTCGCTTGGCAGAGTGCAGGCTCCGGAGTTCTTAACGTTTGCCCATCGTTTCGCTGTTCCGAGGGCGAGAGAGAGGTTTGACGCGGCGAGCGTCGAAGGCTCCGCTCGGGCTGTTTCACGGACCCTCGTCAGTTGCTCCCATGTGCCTCCCTCCAGGGAAGCCCAGGGAAGCCCTGCCTGCTCTGCCTGCTTACAAATCAGTAGGCTGAAGCATCACGCCTAACGACTGGAATATGGTTCCATCCACCACAGCAGCACCCGATAGTGCGACATCATTGGAGAATCCTGCGGCACGCCCGTCCGATTGCGCATGGCCTGTGTGGAGGCAGTCGCTTTGGAGCGTGGTCGCCGCATTTGGGGTGTACTTCTGCATGTATGCCTTTCGCAAGCCCTTCACCGCTGCCAGCTACGCTGACCTGATGCTCTGGGGAATGGGGTTCAAGTCGGTGCTGGTGATCTCGCAGGTCCTGGGATACACCGTCTCAAAGTTCATCGGGATCAAGGTGGTTTCGGAAGTGGACCCGAGGAGGCGGGTCGTCATCCTGCTCGCGCTGATCGGACTCTCGCAGGTGGCGCTGCTTCTCTTCGCGGTGACACCGCCACCCTTGAATTGCGTCTGGCTCTTCTTCAATGGTCTGCCGCTGGGGATGGTGTTCGGGATGGTGCTGGGTTTCCTGGAAGGCCGGCGTCAGAGCGAGGCGCTGGCGGCGGGACTCTGCGCCAGCTTCATCATCGCGGATGGGGTGACCAAGTCGACCGGTGCCTTCCTCCTGACAGGCGGCGTCTCGCAGTTCTGGATGCCGTTTGTTACCGGCCTGCTCTTCACCCCGCCGCTGCTTCTCTTCGCCTGGATGCTTTCGAGGATTCCAGCGCCTTCCACCGCGGACGTCGTCGCCCGGAGTGAGCGCGCCCCGATGACGGCGGATGACCGCGGCACGTTCTTCCGGCGCTATGCTCCCGGTCTCATCCTGCTTGGCGTGATCTACCTGCTCGTGACGGTGCTGCGGAGCGTCCGCGCGGATTTCGCCCCCGAGATCTGGAGGGGACTGCAAGCCTCCGTCGCCCCGGAGGTGTTTGCGGGCTCCGAGACGCTGGTGGCTGCCGGGGTGCTGCTGGCCAATGGGTCGCTGGTCTTCATTCAGAGCAACCGGAGAGGTTTCTTCGCCGCCCTCCTCCTGGCGGGCGGCGGTGCCGTGCTGATCGCTGCTTCTCTTCTCGGCCTAGGGGCGGGACTGCTCTCGCCGTTCGCCTTCATGGTGCTCCACGGTCTCGGCCTGTACCTGCCTTACATCGCCGTGCACACCACCCTCTTCGAGCGGTTGATCGCGCTCACCCGCGACCGGGGTAATGTCGGCTACCTGCTCTACCTGGTCGACGCGTTCGGCTACCTGGGATACGTGGCCGTCCTTTTCGGCAAGAACGCGCTGGGGGCGTCCGGCTCGTTCCTCGGCTTCTTCGTCGCCGCAAGTTGGTGCGTGGCGGGCGCATGCCTCGCGCTGCTGGTCCCCTGCTGGCGATACTTCGCCCGTCATCCGTCCACCCGTCGGCAGTCGACCCGTCACTCGCCGGTGACCGACGGGCCGCTCGAGACGGCGGCGGCCTCGGGAACGACGCCGTGATGGAGGTTTCAGGCCGCTCCGTTCTTTTCACCGGCACGGGGTCCGCGCTTCTGATGGTGCAGGGACCCGCACCCATGCCCATGGGCCGCGAGGTGCTGGTGCGGATCACACGCACCGCTCTCTGCCGCAGTGATCTTCTCACCCACTCGGGGCGGCGGCTGGAGGCGACACCCACCGTCCTCGGGCACGAGATTGTGGGTGAGATTGCGGCCTTCGGTCCCGATGCGGACCGGCATGACGCCGCAGGGCGTCCCGCAGAGTTGGGCGACCGCGTCACCTGGGCGATCAACGTCGGCTGTGGGAACTGCTTCTTCTGCAAGGATGAGCTGCCCCAGAAGTGCCAGCGCCAGTACAAGTACGGCCACCAGCAGACGGATCTCTCTGCGCCACACGGAGGCGGGCTGGCCGATCACCTCCTGCTGGTCTCCGGGACGGCCTGGTACCGGGTCCCGCCGGAGGTGCCGGACCGTATCGCGGCCCTGGCGAACTGCTCCGCAGCCACGGCGGCGGCAGTCCTGAGAAGCGTCGGCCCTCTGGCCGATCGAACCGTCCTGGTGTTTGGCCTCGGGGTGCTGGGGTCCATCGCCTCTGCCATGGCGCGTACCGCAGGCGCGACGAAGGTGCTCGCCGCAGACCCGGTGCCGCAACTCCAGCGGCGGGGCCTTGAGTTCGGAGCGCACCGGACCGGCCCTCCGGATGCCCCGTATCTGTCGACGATGGTTGCGGAGGAGACGGAGGGGCGCGGCGCGGATGTGGTCCTGGAGTTGTCGGGGCACCCGGACGCCGTGGCCGCAAGCCTTGAGATGGTCCGTACGGGCGGAATCGTAGTGCTGGCCGGTTCCGTCTCGCCTGGGCCGCCGCTGGCGCTTGATCCGCAGAGCGTCGTCCGGCGGATGCTGACGCTCCGGGGTGTCCACAACTACCATCCGGCAGACCTTGAGACGGCGCTGTCCTTTCTCGGCGGCCCTGGTCGAAGCTACCCGCTCGACTCCCTGCTGGCCGAGGAATTTCCGCTGGAGCGCGCGGAGGAAGCCTTCGCGGTGGCTCACGCGCGTCCGGGCGTCCGGGTTTCGGTGATCTGCACTTCAGGTGATCCAGGAGCGGCCGCGTGAGCACAATCTCGGCGACCCCAGATTCCCGCATTGATGAGATCTTCTCGCTCTTTCTAGAGAAGGGCGGCGGCGCCTACTTCGGCGAGTCCGTCACGGAGTTGGAGCACGCGCTGCAATGCGCCCACCTGGCGGAGCAGGCCTCGGCCCCGGGTGCCTGGGTGGCGGCGGCGCTCCTCCACGACATCGGCCACCTGCTCCACGACCTGGGCGAGCAGGTGGCGGACCAAGGCATCGACGCGCGGCACGAGGACGCCGGTGCGCGATGGCTGGAACGACTCTTCCCGAATGAGGTCGTGGCACCCGTGCGGCTGCATGTGGACGCAAAGCGCTACCTCTGCGCCGTAGTGCCCGGCTATGCCCAGGGACTCTCCCCCGCGTCCCGACAGAGCCTCCAACTCCAGGGAGGTCCCTTCGACGCCAGTGAGGTCAGCATGTTCGAGGCTGAGGCTGGTTGGGAGGGGGCGGTCGCGCTCCGTCGGTGGGATGACGAGGCCAAGGTGCTGGGACTCGCCGTCCCGGGCCTGGAGCACTACCGTGGGCTGCTGACATCGTTACTGCTGGTCGCCGCGTGGAGCGGACCGGAGTCTCTCGGATCGGATTACGCTAAATGAGCAGAAAAGTCGATGTGGCAGTGGTGGGGGCGGGCATCCTCGGCCTGGCGTGCGCGTACCACCTGGCGCGCCGCGGTCTAAAGGTCGCCGTCCTTGAGCGTCACCCGCGCGCGCAAGGCGCGTCAGTGCGCAACTTCGGGATGATCTGGCCCATCGGTCAGCCGCTGGGCAACCGGTACAACCTGGCGCGACGCAGCCGTGAGCTGTGGCTTCACGTCCTGCGGGAGAGCGGCCTCTGGCATGAGGAAGCAGGATCGCTCCACCTGGCCTACCACGCGGACGAAGCCCAGGTTCTGCGCGAGTTTGCGGCGGAGGACGGTCGGGAGATCCGGCCCTGCACCCTGCTGACGGCGGCGGAAGTGACGGACCGCTTTCCGGCGGTATGCCCAGCGGGGCTGATGGGCGGCCTCTGGAGCGGTGTGGAGATGCTCGTCGACCCGCGCCAGGTCATCGCCGGCTTGCCCCTGTGGCTGCAGCGCGTGCACGGCGTGACCTTCGAGTACGACACGGAGGTCCTGGCCCTCGGCGATTCGGGCCTCGTCACCACGCGCGGCGAGTGGCGGGCGGACCGGGTGGCCATCTGCACCGGAGCCGACTTCCGCCAACTCCTGCCGGAGAGCTTCGCGGAGAGCGGCCTCTACCCGTGCAAGCTGCAGATGATGCGCACCCAGCCGTATGGCGAGTCGTTTCGCCTGGGAACGATGCTGGCGGGCGGCCTGACCTTGCGCCACTATGGTTCCTTCGCCGGCTGCCCCACGCTGACATCGCTGGCTGCGCGGCTGGACGCGGAGATGCCGGAGTACGGACGGTACGGCATCCACGTGATGGCCGCGCAGAACGGCTCTGGCGAAGTGGTGATCGGCGATTCGCACGAGTACGGGGACGCGATCGAACCGTTCGACAAGGCTCGCATCGACACCCTGGTCCTTGAGTACCTGCGCACCTTTGTGACCCTGCCCGCTCTGGAGATCGCGAGTCGCTGGCACGGGATCTACGTGAAGCATCCCACCGAGGCGTTTGTCCGCGCCTTCCCCTCCCCGGGTGTCCTGGCGCTCACCGGGGTAGGCGGGGCCGGGATGACGCTTTCCTTTGGACTCGCGGAGCAAGTGATCACCGAATGGCTGGGTGAACCCGCCGGGAGAACCGCATGATTGAGCTGGTGGTGTTTGATATCGCGGGAACGACCGTCCACGACGGCGATGCCGTGAACGCCTGTTTCCGGGAGGCGCTGGCGGCGGGTGGCGTCGGGACGAACGCCGCCGCGGTCAATCAGGTGATGGGACTGGCGAAGCCGGAAGCGATTCGCCTGCTGCTGACCGAGCAGGGCCTCCCCGCTGATGATGAGCGCGTGTCCTCGATCCATCGTCATTTCGTGCGGCGGATACGGGACCACTACGCTGCAGACCCCTCGATCCGTGAAGTCGCGGGCGCATCAGCGGCCTTCCGTGAGTTGCGCGCTGCGGGCATCAAGGTGGCCCTCGACACCGGCTTCAGCCGGGACATTGTCGACGTCCTCCTCCAGCGGCTGGGATGGACCGTCCCCGAGGTCCTGGATGCCTGCGTCACCAGCGATCAGGTTCCGCAGGGCCGACCGCATTCGGACATGATCTGGCACCTGATGGCGCGATTGAAGGTCAGCGAGCCGGCGAACGTGGTGAAGGTCGGAGACACTCCGGTTGACCTTCAGGAGGGGATCAACGCCGGTTGCGGTATTGTCCTCGGAGTGACCAGCGGGAGCTTCTCGCACGAAGAGCTCATGGCCTACCCGCACACCGCCATCCTCGCGTCGGTTGCGGAGGTGCCCGCGCTGCTGCTGGGCGGTGCGCCTGCATCCTAGATGGAAGTTAGGTCGCCGGGCCCCTTGCGGAGCCCGGCGGACAACCGTGTGCCTCTCCCCAGAGCACCCGGCGCCACTGCGTCTTACCGAAGGGGGCCGGTAGTCAAACCCCGGCTCACCATGGGGGCTCAACATTTCGGACGAAACCCGTTGCCCACGCCGGGTGTAACTCAAGGCGCATCCGGCACTCTACTCAGGAAGCCGCGTGCCGGGTTCTGGTAGGCCTGCTGGAGTTTCTTCGTGATCCTGACCCCCAAGAATTGGCTCAGCCCGCAACCCGCCCTCCTTGGCGCGGCGGCCCTTTGCGTATTGGTCGTCCTGCCCGCCGCGACCGCCGGTGTCGCAAGCACTGCCGCAGCGAGTCAAGCGGGAGCGAATGCGAAGGAGCCGGCCGGACTGAAGGTCGTGGCGCGACGCTGCCTCTCCTGCCACAACCCCGAGAAGAAAGCGGGAGGGCTGGATCTCTCCACGCGTGCCGCTGCCACCGCGGGCGGGCTCACCGCGAAGGACGACCCGGCCCGCAACCCGCTGGTCCGAGTGGTGACCACCGGCAAGATGCCACCCACCGGCAAGCTTCCCGCCGAAGAGATCGCGGCGCTCCGGGCGTGGGCGCGCGATGGCCTGCTCTATCCGACGGCCAAACTGGAGGCGCGGACCAGCGCCGATGAGCCGCTCTGGTCGCTCGCTCCCGTCCGGCGTGCACCGCTGCCCGTCTCCCGCTTCGACCGCCAGGCCCGCAACCCGATCGACCGCTTCGTCTTCGCCCGGCTTCAGGCGGCCGGCTTGCAGCCCTCCCCGCCGGCCGGGCGGCTAGAGTTGCTCCGCCGGGTGACCCTCGACCTGACCGGCCTTCCGCCCACCCCCGGCGAGATCGATGCCTTTCAAGCAGACCGAGCAGCGGACGCCTACGAGAAGGTGGTGGATCGGCTCCTCGCATCTCCCGCGTATGGCGAGCGCTGGGGCCAGCATTGGCTGGACGTGGTCCGCTACGGGGAGAGCAACGGTTACGAGCAGAACCACCTGCGGGCGAATGCCTGGCCCTACCGGGACTACGTGATCCGCAGCCTGAATGAAGACAAGCCATATGACCGCTTCGTCCGGGAGCAGCTTGCCGGCGATGTGCTGGCGAAGGGCGACCCGGCCATCGACGCTGCGACCGGGTTCCTCGTTGCCGGCATCCACGACACGGTCGGCAACGGCACGGAGGAAGGACGTCGCCAGCAACGGGCCAACGACCTGGACGACATCGTCGGCACCACCGCCGAGACGTTTCTCGGGCTGACGGTCGGCTGCGCGAAGTGCCACGACCACAAGTTCGATCCGATCCCGCAGAAGGACTTCTATCGCCTCGCCGCCGTGTTCGCCGGCGTCCGGCACGGTGAGCGCCGCCTGGGAATGGGAGCGGCCGCATCGGCGGACGGCGCGATGCGCTACCGGGAGGACTTCCCGCCGGTCACCGCGCGCTTTGTCCGCTTCACTGTGCAGGGCACCGCGGACGGCAACGAGCCCTGCCTGGACGAATTGGAAGTCTACGGCACTCAGGGCGAGGCCAATCTGGCGCTAGCCGCAGGTGGCGCGAAGGCCAGTGCTTCCTCATTGCTGCCCGGTTACCCCATGCACCAGGTTCAGCACCTCAACGACGGGAAGCTGGGCAACGACCATAGCTGGATCAGCCAGGAGCGGGGCAAGGGCTGGGCGCAGATCGAGCTTCCGCAGTCCGTGCTGCTGCGCCGTGTGGTCTGGAGCCGTGACGGCGGTGCCGTGACGCGTTTTCGCGACCGCATCCCAGCCGTGTATTCCATCCAGGTCTCCGAAGACGGCGCGGAGTGGAAGACGGTTGTCCAGCGCGGCGACGGCGGCGGTACTAACGAGATCCGGAGCGGGCAGGCTGCCTATGCCGGCCTCTTCGGTGACCCGGAGCCGATCCATCTCTTGCGCCGGGGTGACGTGATGCAGCGCGAGGCGGTGGTGATGCCGGCCGCGCTCTCCCGGATGCCCGGCTTCCCTGGCGAGCTGGGCCAGGAACCCGCTAAGCTTTCCGATGCCCAGCGGCGTCTCGCACTGGCGGATTGGATGGTCGATCCGCGCAATCCGCTCACCGCGCGGGTGATCGTCAACCGGCTGTGGCACGGCCACTTCGGGCGTGGGCTGGTGGGCACTCCCAGCGACTTCGGCCACAACGGCGAGAAGCCGAGCCACCCGGAACTGCTCGACTTCCTCGCGGCCACGCTCACCGCAGATCGCGGCGCGCAGTGGGAGGCGGGGAAGGGTGGCGAGTGGGTCCCTCGCGTCGAGAAAGCGTCACCCGCGTCGTCCACGCGATGGTCGGGCGCCGGCTGGTCGCTGAAGTCGATGCACCGGCTCATCGTAACGAGCGCGACCTACCGGCAGAGCAACGCGGTGACGCCCCAAGGGGAGGCGGTCGACGCCGGCAACCAGCTACTCTGGCGCATGCCGCTACGCCGGATGGAGGCGGAAGTGGTGCGGGACGCGGTCCTCTCCGTGAGCGGCAAGCTCGACCGGCGGATGGGCGGCGGCAGCTACCAGCTCTTCAAGTACCGCGTAGTCAACGTGGCCATCTACGAGACCCGCGATGAATTCGGCCCGGAGACATGGCGGCGGGGGGTCTACCGCCAGAACGCGCGCGCCATCCGCGACGACCTGCTGGGGACCCTCGACTGCCCCGAGAGCAGCCAGCGGACGCCGAGGCGGGTGAGCACCACCACCGCGCTTCAGGCACTCAGCTTGCTGAACGGCTCGTTCATGGTCCAGCAGGCCGGCTTCCTGGCTGAACGGGTCCGGAACGAAGCGGGCAGCGAGCCTGCGGCCCAGGCGAAACAGGCCTTCCGCCTCACCTTCGGGCGGGAGCCGAGGGCGGAGGAACTGGTAGAGACGGTGAGCCTCATCCGGTCGGAGGGGCTGGGAGATGGCAAGACCGGGGGCCTTCTGGCGCTCTGTCGTGCGCTCCTTAACGCCAACGAGTTCCTCTACTACTGAGGGCAGTCACCGGCGTTCCCGAAGGCGATAAGGCGTGGGTCAGCGGCGAATGGTGACCTTCTTGTAGGAGTCGCCCTTCTTGACGAGGTGTGTATGAGCGTGGATCGACGTGATTTCCTGGCCCACCTGGGCACCGGCCTGGGCGGCATCGCGCTGGCGGCGCTGCTTGCGGACGAAGCGGCGGCTGCCGGAGCCTCCGTGGCAGAGGGCCCGCTCGCCCCGCGACAGCCCCACTTTCCGGTCAAGGCCAAGCGCGTTGTCCAGGTTTTCTGTCCGGGCGCGGTCAGCCAGATCGATACCTTCGAGTACAAGCCGGAGTTGGAGAAGCGGAACGGCCAACCGCTCCCCGGCGAAAGCGTGGTGACCTTTCAGGGCGCCAACGGCTCCGTGATGAAGAGCCCGTGGGGCTGGCAGCGCCACGGGCAGAGCGGCAAGTGGATCAGCGACCTCCTCCCCCACCTCGCGGGCTGCGTGGATGACATCGCCTTCATCCACTCCATGACGGCGAAGAGCAATACGCACGGTCCCGCGCTGCTCCAGATGAACACCGGCTTCATCACGGAGGGCTTTCCTGCGGCCGGAACGTGGGTCACCTATGCGCTGGGCAGCGTCTCGCAGAATCTGCCGGCTTACGTCTCCATCCCGGATGTTCGCGGCCAGCCCCCCAACGGCCCCGCCAACTGGAACTCCGGCTTCCTTCCGGCGGCCTACCAGGGGACCTCGTTCAACACCGAGAAGCCGATCGCTAACCTGAAGTCGCCGGCGGGTGCCACGGCCGAGGGGGAGCAGCAGGTTCGGGGCTTCCTCGACCGGATCAATCGGGGCCACCTCTTTCGGAACCCCGGTCACTCCGATCTCAGCGCCCGGATTGCGGCGTATGAGCTTGCCGCCCGGATGCAGTTGAGCGCGCCGGAGGTCACCGACTTCGCCGCCGAGAGTGCGGAGACGCTGCGCTTCTACGGCGCGGACAGCGCAGATCCGCTCAAATCCGCTTACGCGCGCAACTGCATCCTCGCCCGGCGGCTGCTGGAGCGGGGCGTGCGCTTCGTTCAGCTCTTCTGCGGCGGTCCCGCCTCGCAGGTCGACGGCCTCCTCAACTGGGACGCCCACAAGACCCTCAAGGCCGATTACGAGCGCCACTGCCCAATCATGGACCAGCCGACCGCCGCGCTCCTGAAGGACCTGAAGCGGCGGGGAATGCTGGAAGACACCCTCTTCCTCTGGTGCACGGAGTTCGGGCGGATGCCCACCCATCAGCTCAACAGCCAGGGCCGGGACCACAACCCGAACGGCTTCACCGTCTGGATGGCCGGTGCCGGCGTCAAGGGCGGCGTCTCCCACGGTGCTACCGATGAGTTTGGCTATAAGGCGGAGCAGGACGTCCACTCCATCTACGACTTCCACGCCACCGTCCTGCATCTGCTGGGGCTGGACCACCAGAAGCTCACCTACTATCACAACGGCATCCACCGCCGCCTCACGGATGTCCACGGGGAAGTCATCCGGCCAGTACTGTCCTGAAACCTCTGTCGGCATCCCGCTACAATCAACTCATCGCCGTTGCGGAGTCCCGAGAACTGACATGGTCGTCGAAGCTCCACGAATGCAGTACCAACTAGTGGGTCACTTGCCTTGAGAGTTCCGATTGGTGAGTTCCGTTTCCAGACGGGTGCGCCGCGGAAGGCGGCGGCGGGTGTAGGCTCCCGAGCCGCCCTGTCGGTGCCGCCGTTC
>JANPLG010000223.1:0-5527 GCA_031426395.1 Actinomycetes bacterium | reverse complement strand
CCCGCGGGCAGGTGAAGGTCCGATGGAGAGCCGTGTAAGGGAGAACCTTACGCACGGTTCGGAGGGGGGCTGCGGGAAACGGGGAAGAAATGACCGCGCCCGCAGCCTACCCTACACCCGATCTCCGCACGGGAGTGACCGCCAGAAGTGCGCAGCAGGGTGGCATGGGTAGGGGCCGGACGCCGCTCCGGCCTGCCGGCAACGAAGGCCGCGTCCGCTTTGGGAAAAATGGACGGGTGTCGGGAGCGACGGCACGCTACGGCGAGCGTGCCCTACACGGGTGCTGGAGGGAACGGGTGTGCGCATTCGGGTCGCGAGTGACCACTCCCTCGTCACCATGATTCACCTGCGTCACCCGCACGTTTGTGCTTGGTTTCACCCGTATGACGGGTAAAGTTCCACATTCGCCTGGTGGGGCCACGCTGGAGGGAGTTCGAAATGATCCGCATCGTCGCTACGGGAGTAAGCGCCGCTCTTCTGGTCCTTGGGCTGGTGGGCTGCGTGGACACCAACCAGAACGGGCAGCCGGACACCGTGCATCCACAGGCGCGGGAGGCGGCGGGGAAGACGGCCGGAGCGGCGGTCCGCTATGCCGGAGATGCAACCAAGAACGCCGCAATCTCCGGCGCGATCCGCACGCGCCTTTCGCGGGACCCCGACATCCGGCTCTACCGGATCGACGTGGCGGTGGACAACGGCGTTGCCACGCTGACCGGCGAGGTGAACAGCGCCAAGGAGAGCGCCCGCGCTGCAGCCATTGCGAAGGAGCAGTCCGGCGTCTCCGCAGTGAAGAATCGGATCAAGACCCGCGCCACCAAGTAAGCAAGGCCCGAATCTACGCGACGATCTCCTTCAACACCCGTGCCGCGCCTTCCGGCCCGATGACGCGGTTCTGGAGTCCCTGGAACGGATAGGTCAGCTTCCACGCATCCAGCCCGAGGAGGTGCAGGATGGTCGCTTGGAGGTCGTGGACGCCGGTCCTGCCTTCGGTGATGAAGTATCCCAGTTCATCCGTCGAACCGTGGACCGTTCCGCCCTTGATGCCGCCCCCGGCCATCCAAAGGGTGAAGGCGTGCGGATGGTGGTCGCGGCCCAGGTGTTTGCTGCCGCCGCGCGCCTCGTTCATTGAGGTGCGGCCGAACTCGCCGCCCCAGATGACGAGCGTTTCATCCAGCAGGCCGCGCTGCTTGAGGTCGTCCAGCAGCGCGCCGATCGGCTGGTCAATCTGCTTCGTCTTCTGCGGCAGGTGGGTGACGATGTCATCGCCGGGTCCGGTGCCGTGGCAATCCCAGCCCCAGTCGTACAGCTGCACGTAGCGGACGCCTCGCTCCACGAGTCTCCGCGCCAGCAGGCAATTGTTGGCGAAGCTGGCGCCTCCCGGTTGCGCGCCATAGGCGTCAAGCAGGCTCTTCGGCTCCTTGCCGAGGTCCATCGCGTCCGGCACCGCCATCTGCATCCGGAAGGCCAGCTCGTACTGCTCGATGCGCGTGAGGGTCTCGGGGTCCTGCGTCTCTGCCAACTCCAGCTCATTCAACCGCTTGAGCGTGTCGAGGCTGCGGCGGCGGACATCGCGGCTCATCCCCTTGGGGTTGTTGACGTAGAGGATAGGCTCGCCGCTGGTACGGCACTGGACGCCTTGGTAGACGGAGGGCAGGAATCCGGTGGACCAGAGCGCCTTGCCGCCGGTGGGGTCGGTGCCGCCGCTGATGAGCACCACGAAGCCGGGTAGGTCCTGGTTCATGCTGCCGAGGCCCCAGGTGATCCACGAGCCCATCGCCGCGCCGCCGTTGCGGGGGCTGCCGGTGTAGAGGAAGAGCTCTGCGGGCGCGTGGTTGAACTGGTCGGTCCACATGGAGCGGATCACGGCGATGTCGCCGGCGTGCCGCGCCACGTTGGGGAGCAGTTCGCTGATCCAGACATCCGCCGGGCCGTGCTGCTTGAACTTGTAGGGGCTTCCCAGGAGCTTCGGCGTGCCCTTGATGAAGGCGAAGCGCTGGTTCTGAAGCAACTCCTTCGGGCACTCCTGCATATGGTACTCGACCAGCTTCGGCTTGTAGTCGAAGAGGTCGTGCTGCGGCGGGGCGCCGGACATGTGGAGGTAGATCACCCGCTTCGCGCTCGGGGCGAAATGCGGCTTGCGGGGCACCATGGGACCGGGTGTGGCCGCCGCCTGCCCTTCACTTTGAAGGCCCGCGAGCGCGAGTGCGCCCAGGCCAATGCCGCCGCTCTTCAGGAACTCCCGCCGAGAGCGTGCACGCAGTTGCGCCAGCGCCTGAAGCTCTAACTCCCGATGCGCCATGTCACCTTGATTTGATCCGTCCGCCATTCGCTCCCCCTGAAACCGATGAGGTCTTTGAACCCCGCAGCACGGCGGGGTTTCCAGTCGATTTCCGGAAGAGCGAAGGGCGATCAGCGAAGGATCTCGTGAACCACCTCGCCGTAGACGTCCGTGAGGCGGAAGTCGCGGCCGCTGAAGCGGTGGGTAAGCTGCTTGTGGTCGATGCCCATCAGGTGCAGCATCGTCGCGTGGAGGTCATGGATGGTGACCTTGTTCTCGACCGCGTAGTAGCCGTACTCGTCCGTTGCACCGTGGATGGTGCCGCCCTTGATGCCGCCGCCGGCCATCCAGATGGAGAAGCCGAAGGGGTTATGGTCCCGGCCGTTCGCGCCCTGCGCCATCGGCGTCCGGCCGAACTCCCCGGCCCATACCACGAGGGTGCTGTCGAGGAGGCCGCGGCTCTTCAGGTCCTTCAGCAGCCCCGCAATCGGCTTATCGACGGCGCGGGCGTTGCTTTCGTGCCCTTCCTTGAGGTTGCCGTGCTGATCCCAGCGGTCGGCGCCCACCTTGGGGCAAAGCAGCTCGATGAAGCGAACGCCGCGCTCCACCATCTTGCGCGCCACCAGGCACTGGGAGCCGAAGGTCTGGGAGTAGGGCTGGTCCAGGCCGTACATCTTGCGGGTGGCCTCGGTCTCGCCGCGGAGGTCCATCAGCTCCGGCACAGCGCTCTGCATGCGGAAGGCCAGCTCGTAGTTGCTGATGGCCGCTTCGACCCGGTCATCGTGGGCGAAGCGCTGCGCGGCGCTTTGGTCAAGCTTGGAAAGTAGGGCGAGTTTGCGTAGCTGTGCTTCCTCCGTGGCTTCCGTACGGCGGAGGTCGGCCACCGGCTCAAAGCCGTCCCGGAAGAGCGAGCCCTGGTAGGAGGCGGGCAGGAAGCCGCTGTTGAAGCAGTCGAGGCCGCCCGGAGGGATCATGCCGCTGTTCAACACCACGAAGCCGGGCAGGTTCCGGCACTCGCTGCCGAGGCCGTAGGTTGCCCAGGCACCCATGCTGGGCCGGCCCTGGATGCCATTGCCGGAGTGGATGAAGTAGTTCGCGTTGGTGTGCTCGGAGAAGTCCGCGACCATGGAGCGCACCACTGCGAGGTCATCCACGCACTGGGCGAGGTTGGGGAAAAGGTCGCTCACCGGGGTGCCGCTCTGTCCGTACTGCCGGAACTCCCAAGGGCTCTTCAGGACGTTGCCCACGTCGTTGAACTGGGTGGGCGGGACCTTCATCTTGATCGGCTGACCATGCTCCTTGATGAGGCGCGGCTTCGGATCCCACGTGTCCACCTGCGACGGACCACCATCCATGAAGAGGAAGATGACGCTCTTGGCCGGCGCGGCATGGTGCGGCTTCCGGGGTTCGAGCGGCCGGCGTGAATCGGGTTTGGCCTGGGCCGCCGCAGCCTCGTCCTGGAGCAGGCCGGCCAGCGCAACCATCCCGAAGCCATTGGCGCAGCGGGAAAGCATGTCCCGGCGGCTCAGAGGAGCCTTGTGAAAGTGGTTGCAGTGCATATCAGTAGCTTCAGACGCGGGATTAACGGATGTCGTTCCAATGCTCCGCTTGCACGAAGCGCTCCAGGTGCTTCCGATTGGTCGTTGCCACCACTACATGTCCCCTAGTTTGGATCGACAACGCTTGAGCTGCGAGGATGACGTCTACATCCAGGGCCTCGTTGGGTGCGGTGGGCCGTCCCTTGCGCCTCACATCCGCCCACAGGTGCGCGGCATTACGCAGGATGGTCGTGGAGATTGGTAAATACTCGAGGTTGTTCGATAATCCGTCCAATTGCTCCAGGCTTCTCGTCTTTGCCAGTCGTAGCAACTCCCGCCGGAGTTCGTAATCAACGATCTCTGGAACCACTACGGAATGGGTGCGGACCAGTGCCTCGAGCCACAAATTGCAGGCAACAGCTGCTGGAGTGGCGTTCGGGTTGCAGAGGAGCCCGAGAGGTCCGCTGTCCAAGACGATGATCACTTCATCGCTTCCACTTCGTCAGAAGAGAGGCCGAATGCCTCCGGCCCCCAAGCGTCCACGAGTGCGAGAAGGGTCTCGCGCTGTTCTACCGGGTCTCCCTCATCACGGAAGCGGCGAAGCGTTTCCCGCACCTTCGCCACCCGATCAAGCCGGGCCTCTTCTCTCTCGACATCCTGCCTTAGAAGTTCGGATGCCAGCCGCTCGGTTGAGACGCCCCGCGTTTCAGCAATGTGGCGAAGCCGCTCTTCCAGTTCCGATGAGATCGTTATGGACATCTTACATCCCCTCCGTAATGCCTTCCGTCGTGCCCTAGCGGATCTCGTTCCAATGCTCCGCTCTAACGAAGCGTTCCAGGTGCTTCCGATTGGTGGTCGCCACCATTACCTCGCCTTCGTCAGTGAGGTTGAGTGCCTGGGCTGCCAGAATGACGTCTACATCGAGAGTATCGTCAGATCCGGTGGGTTTACCGGTGCGTCGGCTTCGAGCCCACAGCGCTGCAGCCGCACGCAACATTTCCGTGGAGATTGGCAGATACTGGAAACTTTCGGCGAACTGCCCAAGCCGTTGGATGCTCTCTGTCTTGCCAGATCGAAGGAGCTCACGCCGCAATTCATAGTCGATGATCTCCGGGAACACGATGCGATCTCGGTCAAGAACCCGCCTTTGGAGCCACTCTCTGCAGGCCAGCGCATCTACGCCGCCTTGCGGATGGGTGATTAGGCTCATCGGGCTACTGTCCAGCAGAATGATCCGCATGGCTGTCATTCAGAAAAGCTTGCGATCCGAAGCTCGCTCGTCACCGAGTGCGAGGCGGAGAGAATCTAGCGTGACTCGCTGCTCCTCGGGATCTCCCATCATGAAGCTATCAAGTAGTTGCAGCTTACGGATCTGGTCTTCATCCAACTCAGGCTGCACTTCCCAAGCAGAGGCCGCCGGGGCTTGTTCACCTAGAACGGTATGCTCGACAGCATTGAGGATGAGTTGATCTGCGGAAACACCGCGCCGTGCGGCCTCGCGGCGGACCTTTTGCTCCAATTCCAGGGGTAGAGTAACGGTCATCGGTGGCCTCTCGCTATCTCACGAAGATGAACTCTTTGACGTTCAGCAGGACGTGGCAGAGATCCGTCCAGGACTTCGGGCTGTCCTGCTGGCCGTAGGACTGGTCCTGGGCAGTCAGGAACGCGAGGGCTTCCTTCGTCTCCACCGCTGACGGCGGGCGAGCGAAAG
>JANPLG010000222.1:0-11409 GCA_031426395.1 Actinomycetes bacterium | reverse complement strand
CCCAGGTAGCCCGCAACGGCGTGCCCCATGTTGTGAAGATAGAGCTTCTTGTCGAACTCCGGGAGGTAGTTGTCGACCGCCACCATCCCAGGCACATCCGGCACTTCGCCCAGGAAACCGGTGCGGTCGACCGGCAGCCGCGCATAGTCTTCTGCAATCACCAGCAGCGGGTCCTTGCGCCGGACCTCATCCGGGACCACGGGCACCATCCGGCTCACGACGCTCTCCACCAGGCCGACCCGCGCGCTTTCGTCCGGGGTCAAGTGCTGGTCCATCAGCGAGCGGACGAACTGGCCCGCGTGAAGCTGGTTCTCGCAGAGGATGACGCTGAGGGGACCACCGCGCCGCCGCACTCCCTCGCAGAGTGGGGCGATGAGGTGGGGGAGCGCCCCCACGCCAACCGCAGTGCAGGCGAAGGCGCAGTGGGACAGCTCTGCAACCACGGACTCACGGTCCCGGCCATCGACACACCGTACGGGGCCAACTGTCCGGGTCTCGAAGCGATCCGGGCCAACGAACTGCAACGGGTACTCGCGCCGGGAATTGAGCGCCTCGATCACTTCCGGGACCACGTCCACGAAGACAACTTCGTAACCGGCGTCGGTGAAGAGCTGGCCCGTGAACCCGCGCCCGATGTTACCGGCCCCAAACTGAACCACGGTCTGCCGCAATGCCCACGCATCCTCTCGCACTCACGCCCGCCCTTCAACGGCATCCCCTTCGCCGCGCGCCGCTTCTTGGCCTTCCGGTGCGACAATTGCCGCCGCGTGCCTTACCCCGCGAGTGGGTACTCGCCCAGGTCGCCAGCTTCCATGTCCGCGTAGAGCAGCCGGTCGCGGAGCAGGCCGTCCTGCCCCAGGACCAGCCGCGTGAGCTGCTCCAGCATCCAACTGCCGACCATCAGCGCGGCCTTGGGGTTGATGAAGGCCGAGTCCCTGCGTGACTCCAGGTGCGGGTGGCTTGGCTTGTAGACCAGCGCAATTCCCACGTCTCCCGGCAGGACGGTGATCGCCTGGCCGCGCAGGCCCTCCGCGCCGGTCAGCAACAGCGGCAGCTTCTCTGCACGGCACGCGAACTGCAGCAGTTGCTCATCGAGGGACTGGTCGAGGCACGCCCCCACGGCGTCGACCCCGCGCAGGGTCTCGCCCGGCCTCCCGGCCTTGAGGTTCAGCGTCAGTGCTGTCACCTCGCTGCTTGAGTTCCGCCGGCGGATCGCTTCCCGGACGGGGTCCAGGGACTGGGTGTCTCCCTCCATCCGCAGCAGCCGGAACCGCCCGATTCCCGCAGGGGCGAGCAGTTCAACCGCGCGCAGCAGCACCTCATGATTGCCAACCAGCGCCACCGACGCACGCAGCATCCGAGCCTGTCCCGCCAAGTCGTAAAATGCCAAGTTCCGGAGGTAGTGGAGCGGGATCACCTCGGTCTCAAGCGCCTGCGCTTCCAGTTCCCACCGGGGAAGTTCCGCCGCCGTCGCGAGCCGACCCACGGCCTGCGGAGTGAGGATACGGCGCTCCCCTCCACCCGGGATGCGGAGCGGCTGCGAAGCGGCGAGGATCTCAGCCTGGATGCGGTGCTGCATACCTCCAGCTTAACCGCCACGGCTGCGGTTACGCCTAACTCTCATCCTCTGACAGTGGGAACTCGATGCCGTCCTACGCCAGCACCGCCCGCAGCTTCTCGTAGCAGTTCTCTTCCAGGCGACGCAGCCTCTCCGTGTTAGGGAAGGTCATCTCGTACCGGGCATCCCTGCTGGCACTGTCCAATTCACGGTAGCTGGCCCAAATCTGTGGAAGCTCGCTTCGTACGAGTGGACTCCGCACCTCGTGCCGATGTGGGCGAATGTGCCCCATTCCGATGAACCATGCATCGACCAAGTGGAGCGCGGAATAGAAGAGCGCTGTGGGCGCCCATCGGTTGTCGCCCGCAGCTTTGAATTGTTGGAACTGCGCGTGGACGGCTTCGGCCTCGCTGATGTGAGCCTTGGCGACCTCGCCAAGGGTAATGCGGCTTGGTCTCCGCATCAGCAAGTGGAATGTGCAACTGGGGCCATGCGCGTCACCGTTTCACCGCCTGGGTTGCTCTCACTCAGCCACACGTCGATGAACAGGCCCGGGAATCGCTCTGCGAACTCATCCTCTAGGGCGCGGATAAGGCTACCCGCCTCGGAGAATCGGTCGGCGACATGGACTTTCACGCTGCCCTCACCCAGTACCTGCCAATCCCGTGCCCCTGGGATGCCGCGAAGGCGTTCAGTGAACAGCTTCGAGACTTCGTTGAGCGACGGCAGCGTCACGAGACTTGAAGCGTCCAAGGTCGGAACTGAATAAGCTGATCGGTCCGCTTCAGGCACGGAAGTGATGAAGATTTCAGGTCCGTGACTTGGCATCCCGCTGTGTTGCGCGCGTCTCATAAGAATGCAATCCAATTCGCCAACGGGCAGGATCGCTGCCACGAGACTGTTTATCGACGTGTTACCCTCATTCCTCTACGAAGCCAATGCAGTTCGATGCAACGGTTGTATGGGGACAGGAACTGGAGCGGATCATTTAGACACTCAGTCGAGGGAGCATCCACTCTTACTTGCAGCCTTCAGTTTCAGTCGCGAACTCGCGATTGCGCACCCGCTGCATGAACTCGTCATCCTGGTCCGAATCGTGCGGGGTGAAGGATCCTGTGTGGAACCCCTCCAGACCCGGATGGCGATCGAACGCCTCTGACATCCTGCAACGCACGTCGCCCAAGAACTCTTCGTCGCTTGGGCGACCCGTTGGAGTGGTTCGGGGCGTTGGCTGAGTGGTACTGGTTGACATTGAGTTACTTCGAAGGCGAAAGCGTCAACTGACTGACATCTGCAATAGTTGAGCGCCTTTCGCCCCGGACCGTCCGTTGTTGAACCTCAATCCCGGAGTTGGACCATGGTCACGCCGCTCCCGCCCTCTTCGTCCGCAGGGTGGTGGAAACCGCCAACGTTGGGGTGACCCTTGAGGTAGTCCCACACCATCTTCTTCAGCGCGCCCGTTCCCTTGCCGTGGACAATCCGCACCGGAGAGAGGCCCGCGAGGCAGACCTGGTCCACGTACTCCTCCACCTTGGTCAGCGCCTCGTCAGCGCGCAGGCCACGGAGGTTCACCTCGGGTGAGATGTTGGCGCGGGCGCGCATGCGGATGTCGGTGGCCCGGGCCTGGGACGAGCCGGCTGCGGAGAGGCCGCCCGACCGTGGCTGCGTGGGCGTGGGGGTGAGGACCAGTTGAATGTTCTCCTCGGGAACCGTCGTCCGCATCACGCCGATCTGGACCTGCGCCTTACCGCCACTGGGAGGAGCAAGCAACACTCCGCGCTGGTTCAGACCGGCGATCCAGATCACGTCACCCACTGCCGGCGGACGACCGGCCGGCGCTGGGGCTTCCTGCACGACCGCCGGTTCTTTGCGCTTCTTGAGCACTCGGGGCGCGCGCTGAATGGTGGCATCGGAGCGTCGCTCCACCTTCAGGGCTCGCTTGTCGACACGACGGTCCAACTCGCTCAGCCGCTCCCGGAACTTCTGGATGTCCGTCTCGGCTGGACCCTCCTGGGCGGCCTTGCGCGTCTCCCGATCGAGCCGGCGCATCTCTTCCCGCAGGTTATCCAACTCGCGGCGAGCCGTTCGCAGTGTCTCGTCCGCCTCGGCGCGGGCGCGGCTGAGGATATCGACCCGCTCCTGCCGCAGCCGCTCCAGGTCCCGCTCATACTGCGCGCGCTTCTGCTCGATGTCGCGGGCCGCCTGCGCCGCCTTGCGGACGTCGACCTCCTGCGCGCGTTGGTCGTCGGTGAGCCGTTGGATCACCTCCGAGAGGACGACGCGGTCGGTGCCGATCATTCCACGGGCGGCCTGAACCACCCCTTCCGGTAGACCGAGGCGGGCGGAGATGGTGAAAGCATTGCTGGCACCGGGGGTCCCGATCAGGAGCCGGTAGGTGGGCCGCAGCGACTCCAGGTTGAACTCCACGCTTGCGTTCTCCACTCCGTCCGTGCTGTACGCGAACTCTTTCAGCTCACCGTAGTGCGTGGTGGCGATGACCCGCGCGCCCTTGTGCAGCAGCGTCATCAGGATCGACTTCGCCAGCGCCGCGCCCTCGGTGGGATCGGTGCCTGCGCCCGCCTCGTCCAGCAGCACCAGGGAGCGCTGCGCGGTGAACTCAACCCCCTTCAGGATCTCGGCGATGTTCGTGATGTGACCGCTGAAGGTGGAGAGCGACTGCTGGATACTCTGCTCGTCCCCGATGTCCGCGTAGATGCCACGGAAGATCGGGAGGGTGCATCCCTCGTGCGCGGGCACGTGCAGGCCGCTCTGCGCCATCAGGCAGAAAAGGCCGACCGTCTTCAGCGCCACGGTCTTCCCGCCGGTGTTCGGCCCGGTGATGATGAGGACGCGGTTCTCCCGCCCCAGGTCAACATCAATGGGCACCACGGGGGCGGAGAGCAGGGGGTGCCGTGCCCGCCGCAGCCCGATGAACCCTTCGCGGTTGATCAGCGGCTCCACGGCATCCATGGCGTGGGCCAGCTTGCCGCGCGCGAAGACGAGGTCAATCTCGCCCAGGGCACCGAGTGTCTCCAGCAGCGCATCGGCGTGCCGTCCCACGTGCGCGGAAAGCTGCCGGAGGATGCGCTCGACCTCCTGCTTTTCCTACAGCTCTACCTGACGCAGCTCGTTGCCCAGCTCCACGACCGCCTGCGGCTCCATGAAGACGGTGGAGCCACTGGAGGACTGGTCGTGCACCAGGCCGCCGAACTGGACGCGGTACTCCACCTTGACCGGAATGCAGTAGCGGCCGTCGCGAGTGGTGATCACCGCGTCCTGGATCATGTCTTTGTAGGCGGGGCTGCGGAGGATGGAGTGGACTCGCTCCGTCATCCGGTTGCGGATGATGCGGAGGTCCTTGCGGAGGCGAAGCAGGGTGGGGGAGGCGTCGTCACGTACCTCGGCGTTGTCGCTGATCGCCTCTCGGATAGCGGCCTCCATCGCCGGGAACTCATTGATGCGGCGTGCAAGTTCCGCCAGCGCCGCGGCGTGCTCCTCCCGGTGGAGTAAGAACCCTCGCAGCCGCTTTGCCGATCCTGTGGTGTCCGCAATAGCCAGCAGGGCCGAGGGCTCGAGCGTCCCTTCGCGGCCGGCAATCCGCAGAGGGTTCCGAACGTCGTGGATGCCGCCCAGCGGGATGCCGCCGGGCAGCAACAGCAGCCGCGACGCCTCCGAGGTCTGCTGGAGCCACGCGCGGACCTCCTCGTCCCGCAGGGAGGGACGGATTGCCTCAGCGCGCTCGCGGCCCAGCGTGTTGCTGGTCTGCTCGACCAGCCGCCGGACCACCTCGCCATATTCCAGAACTCGCAGCGTCGATTCGTTCATCGGGGTACGTGAGTGACTTCGCCCGCGATTATAGCACGCGGGTGGCACGGTCCAAGGCAGCCATCCGGGGCTTCAATCCCAGTCGCAAGGAAGCGAGTCGGAAACCTCGAGAGCCTTTCAACGGCATCACTCCCTATCGTCGCAGCGCTGGTGAGCGCTAAAGGTGCGGCTTCTCACCGGCAGGCAGCAGCCGCGTAACCTTGCCTGCGCCGAGTCATCCAAGACGCGGGCTCGATGACGAGTCTTCGGGCCGGAGCCATTGATGCGAAACCTCTCTTCCCTCCTCACGGCCGGGTCACTCTACCTGGCAGCGGTTGCCGCCGTCGGAGCGCCGCAGGCTAAGGCGACAACAACGCTGCCAGTGGCGCAAGCAGCGCCGGTTGCAATCGCTCCGGAACTGCGTGAGGACCCACGCCTCCAGGTGCAACTCTCCCTGGCCGAAGCCAATCGTCCGATGGGGGAGCTGCTTGCGGAGTTGGGTCGAAAGCACAGCGTCCGCCTCCTCGCCCGCCGCGAGGTTGCGGACGACAAGACGACCCTCTTCCTCGACGAGCGGCCCGCCGCGGAGGCGCTCTCGCTCCTGGCCCGCCATCACGAGTTCCAATGGTACCGCACGGCCACTGGCTACGAGCTGGGCCAGGCGCCTGCCGCCATCCGCCGCGAAACCGCGCTTCGCGACCGCGAGTGGAATGCGGTGGACGGCTGGATGGAGCACCTCCGGCAGCTTTCCCGCACACCCAGCGACCAGTTGGGCCGTCGTCAGCGCGAGGTGGAAAGGGCACTGGCCCAGCCCGGTATCGCATCGGAGCAGTCACTGGCGCTGCTGGAGGAGCAGTCGGCGCTCAAGGACATCCTCCGTCACTCCACGGCCGTTCCCGTGGCGCTGGAGATCTATCGCACTCTCACCCCGCTGCAGCGGCGGCAACTGCGCACCACCGGTTCCGTGCGGCTCTCTAGCGCGTTCGGCGGCATCGCCCCCAAATGGATTGGAGCCGCGATGATCGCGCTCAAGCAGCCCTATCTCAAACCCGATCAACCGATCTGGGTGGATATGGTGCTGCGCATGACGGACGCCTCACGCGACTACAACACCGGCGGCGCTCGGACTCCCCGGCAGCTCCGGCTCAACGCCTTCCTGACCGTGGCCACCGAGCACGGCTCCTCCATGGTGAACATGGCGCCGCGCTCCCTGGTCCGTGTCCCGCTGCCCTGGATTGGGCCGGAGTCTCCCGCCCGACCGAGTGATCCCGACCTCTCTGCGGAGTTCAGCCTGAAGCTTCCCCCGGTGGAGAAGCCGACCGGGCACGCTCCGGTGGTCCTGGATCGGCTGGCAGAGTGGAACGCCGGGACCCTTTCGATCGGGGAAGTGGCGCGGCAACTGCAAGTCGCAACGGGGCTCGATGTCGTCGCGGACAGCTTCATCCGCGCGCGGGTGCGGGCGGCGGAGTTCTCCGGGAAGGGGACCGTCCGTGCATTCCTGGATCGACTGGCGGCGGATCTGGGCTACGCCTGGTGGAAGGAAGGTCGGACGCTCCACCTGCGGGACCGCTCCTTCCACAACGATCGCCCCGCCGAAGTTCCGGAGCGCATCCTCCGGCCGTGGCGGGAGCGCGTCCGGGTCAAGACCGCGCCCACGCTGGACGACCTGGGCGATCTCGCCGTACGCCTGACGGAGCCGCAGGCGCGGGGCGTCCACGATTACTGGGGCTGGTACTTAGGAAGCACCAGCATTCCCTCGCCTTCCTTCTCTGGCGGCTTCTTCCGCCTCCGTCACGACCTGCGCTTCTGGGGCAGCCTCGACCGGAGGCAGAAGACGTGGGTGCTGGCGGGCAACCGATTGCTGGCTGGGAACATGGCGTTCCACCAGCGCCTACACTTCCTGCGCGCGCTCACCGAGCCGACCGACGGTGACTGGACCGGTCGGGAGATCCGAGCGATCCCACCCTGCCCGCCGGTGCCATCCAGCGCCACCGTTCCCGCGACCGCTGCCTTCAAGCTCACGGAGCGTGAAGTGGAGATCCAGGTCTTCGCGGATGAAAAGGGTCAGCACTTGGCCACCATCGTTACGCTCGGGGCGGGGCGGCACGGTATTCCTTTCGGCCGGCGAAATCAACAGGTGCCCGTGGGTCCGCCGAGCCGGGCGCAGAGCCTGAGCCTCAACTATGTGCTGAACGCCGGGGGTGCGGTCACTCGGGCCAACCAGCTCTACGTCTTCACTGCAGACGAAGTAGCTCCAGCACCGGGGTTGCCCCTGCTACCCGCACCAAACTGACCGCGCTCCGCCGCACCGTCGTCACCCTTGCAGAGCCGCCCAATGCGCGAGGGCTAACTGCCCTGCGAGGGTCCAGAGAACCAGCACAATGGCCGAGGAACACGACGGGGCCAGGTTCAAATGGATGGTAAGAAAGCCTCGCCCAGTTCGTGCTTGACCGCCAGATTCACAACCGTTTGGAGGCGACGCGATCGTATTTCCGCGTCCCGGCCCCCTGGCCCCCAATTCTTGGGGAGAATCCCGCCGCCACGAGTGCAGCCGCTCGGCCGGTCGTGATCTGGCACCCTTTGAGGCGTGGGGGTTGCCCCGAAAGGGGCATGGATAGCTTCTGTGAAACAGAGCTTGTCCGTGGCTCCTATGGCCGTGGCGGGGACCACGCGCGGGCCGGGTTCAAATGGGTTCCGGTAGGGCAACACTTCCTCGCACATGACGCGTACCATCCGGAATGACGGCGATGTGGGTAGAGTAGGATGCGCTGCGGGCCAAGGGTATGCTTGGTACCGCGAAAGCTTCATGGAGTTGGTTGCCGGGGGAATTGGGAGATTCCCATGGGGCGACTCTCCCTCGCCCACGGCGGGAACCGGCCCGAATGATGGCGATGGGGGAACGCACAGGCAGGGCTTCGGGCCACCGGAGCGCCTATGGTAGCGCCTCGTCTCCCTCCCGGCTCGACAAAGCGGTAGGAAAGGGGATAAGTGAATGACCGTGGAGGCCGGATCAGTAGGGGCGCGTGGTCCGGTAGCTGCCAACGAGTGCCGCCACCGTCGCCTTACCGGATGAGGCTTGCCAGAACGGCAGCCGGTCCACCCACTTTCAGATCGGGGTTCGAGATGTCAACCAGTCCAGGCTTCGCGGCTATCCCGCCGCCGGACGACAGCATTGAGCTGAACAAGGAAGAGTACCTTCGCTACGGCCGGCACCTCATCATGCCGGAGGTCGGGCTGGAAGGTCAGCGGCGGCTGAAGTCGGCGCGGGTGCTCCTGATCGGCACGGGCGGCCTTGGCTCACCGCTGGGCGTCTACCTGGCCGCCGCCGGAGTGGGGACCCTCGGGCTGGTCGACTTCGACGTGGTCGACTACAGCAACCTCCAGCGGCAGATCATCCATGGCACCAAGGACGTGGGCCGGACCAAGCTCGACTCCGCCAGGGACCGCATCCAGGACCTCAACCCGCACACCCGCATTGAGACCCACGAGACCTACCTCACCTCCGCCAACGCCCTCGACATCGTGCGGGAGTACGACCTGGTCATCGACGGGACGGACAACTTCCCGACGCGCTACCTGGTCAACGACGCTTGCGTGCTGCTGAACAAGCCGAATGTCTACGGCAGCATCTTCCGCTTTGAGGGGCAGGCCTCCGTCTTCTGGGCGGACAAGGGACCCTGCTACCGCTGTCTCTACCCGGAGCCGCCGCCACCGGGAATGGTCCCCAGTTGCGCCGAGGGCGGCGTGCTGGGCATCCTGCCGGGCATCATTGGCTGCATCCAGGCGAATGAGGCGGTCAAGCTGATCCTCGGCATCGGTGAGCCGCTCATCGGCCGCCTGCTCCTCTTCGAGGCGCTTCGCATGCGGTTCCGCGAGCTCAAGCTCCGCAAGGACCCGGAGTGCCCCATCTGCGGTGAGAATCCCACCATCAAGGAGTTGATCGACTACGACACCTTCTGCGGCATCCAGCCTCCCGCGCAGGCGGCCGCCGGTCCGGAGATCCAGCCGGCGGAACTGGCGCAGCGCATGAAGAGTGGCACCGCGCCCTTCTTGCTGGACGTCCGCAACCCGGAGGAGTGGGCGATCACCCGTCTGGCAGGTGCCACCCTGATCCCGCTGCCGGAGCTGGAGCGGCGCTACCCGGAGCTGCCGGTGGACCAGGAGATCGTGGTCTACTGCCGCAGCGGCGGTCGCAGTGGTCAAGCGGTCGAATTCCTGCGCGGCAAGGGCTACACCAACGTCCACAACCTGCCCGGCGGCACCCTGCGCTGGTCCGAAGAGATCGACCCGAACATCCCGAAGTACTGACGGCCGAGTGATATGGCCCAGAGTTGTGAGCTTTCCGTTTCCCTGGTGGACTACCAGGGAAACGGAAGCCCCAACTCCACCAAGACGGTCATGGCGCGTTGAGCCCATCCCACCTTGAGGAGGAAGACCCTTCAGTGGTCACGGACTTGGTGCCGCTCATCGCGCCGTTTCTACGGGTGCTTGTCATCGGCAGCGAGGGCTCGGAGGGAGACCGCCTGGTCGATGGTTTGAGAACTCGAGGGGCATCCGTCGAATGGGTTGCGACGGATCAGGACGGGCTCCGCGCACTCAATCAGAAGCTCTTCGACCTCATCGTCTGCGACCTTGAGACACCTGCAATGGGTGCTTTTGCCTTGATGCAGCAGGTGGGCCGTGACCCGACCATCGGCGACATCCCGTTCATTCTGACCCATCACACCTGGGATGATTCAAACTGGTCGAAAGTCAACGGGGGTCAGTCACCGCTGTGCCATCTCACTTCGCCCCTCACATCGGCAGATCTCGATGGCATCGTGCTGATTGCATCTCGAGCTTATTTGAACTTGTTCTGGATCTCTGAGGACAACATAGGTGTCGCTAACCCCAGATACCCACTGGGTTGCGGGATCACCGCCTACTCCGAGCGTGATGCACTTGCGATTTACGGTAGGGTTTCGGGCGTCACCCGCTCCACCCCTCCCATCAGGAAGCTCTCAGCGACTCTCGTTAAGCAATTCACCCTCTTTGACTTGGCCAAAGCACAACCATCCTTGTTGTCCCGAATGCGCAGGGGATCTTGGTTGCCGGATCAGATGGCGGCGTTGACTTGCGCTTCGTCCCTTGAGTAAAGTCCATCGCCGTGCAAGGAGCGAGACGTATGAGCCATTCAAAAGACGTGATAGTTGAAACTCTTGGGTACTACCTTGCTGTGTGTGACATCGAATCACCGGCAAACTCCCCTGGCGTTTGGAAATCACTGAACCAGAGTGAATGCGGATCCGTATCGAACAGGGTGGACACGTTCATTGCTTCAGCGGCCGAGCATGGTCACGCCGCCATCGTACCCCTGTACGACGACGGGGTATTCAAGGTCAGGCTCATTCATACGTTAAGACAGGGTTTGGATCTGGGGGACGGACTCCCCAACGATCTCAAGGAAGACTACAGAGGCGTTTTGCACCTGAAGACCGGGCGAATGATTGTGGCATCCCTTGATGATCTGGGCACCGAGCGACGCATGCCTTCATTTGAGATTGAACCTGGAGCTTATGCGATCAGAGTTCTATCGGATCGGGAACAGCAGCTAAGGCACGAGTTTCTTGAGGGACTGCATCATTATCCAATGGCCGAGGGGCCAGACTTTGTAGTTCCAATCAGTCCAGTTTAATCGGGTCAGGAAGGGCCAGCTGTCCAGGGACCCTGGCGGGACCTGTCGCAAGGGGGCATTAGCTGCCCAAACCACTTGGTTTCGCTTGTATTCAATACCGTTGTTCATCGCTAGAACGCCAGTGTTGAACTATGACCAAAGACGGTGCGCTTTGCAAGGCCACGAGCTTCAGGGCGATTCGATTCTCATTGGATGATGCCCTGGATCAGGTCTACCGCACGGCCGGGATGGTTCTGGAGCCGACTGCGGGTAGCGGCCAGACTGCTCTGGGTGCCGCGTCGTAGTTGATACATAAGGGTCAGGGCAGCGCAGCGAAGCCCCGCCTGCGCTTCCACGATCGCGTCGGTCGCCGTCCGGCTGGCGTCCTCCCGCA
>JANPLG010000221.1:0-8561 GCA_031426395.1 Actinomycetes bacterium | reverse complement strand
CGCGGTGCCCCGGAGGGGCAGGCTTGCGCCGGCCACGAGCGAAGCGGTCCCCTGCGGAATAATGCCGCCGCGCAAAGCAGGGCAGAGCGACGACCGGCGGCGACAGCCGCACCTTCAGGACCCGCTGGAAGCGTCGTTCGCGTGAGGCGGGGATGCGACGGTTCCGCGCCGGCCCGCTTTTTGGGCGGGCGCTTCCGGTGCCCTCTGGTCCCCTGCCGGTACGGGAGGCGTTGGGGCGTTGTTTGCCCGAACGCCTACTCTCGGGAGGCGGGACCAGCCTGCCGGGGTAGCGCGTTAGGGATGGAAGCCCGACAGGGGCAAGACCGGCGTTGTTTGCCGGGCTTGACGGCTTGCCGCGACAGCCCGACGGCGGAGCCGGAACGCCCAAGGTGTCCGGATGCCGCTGCAACGGGACGCTCTGCCCGGTGTCAGCAAGCGCATGCTCCGCGGAAGGCTGCACAAGTTGACCGAGGAGCTGTCGTTATAGGGGCGGTGCGTGGGGTCGGGGTGATCCTTGCAGGATGGAGGTGTGCCGTATGCGACTTGCGTTCACTAGAGGCTTCTGCCAGGTACTCGCCGCTAGCGCCACCCTTGTGGGCGGTGGGACTCTCCTGCCTGGCTGCACCGCCAAGCAGCCGAAGCAGACCGTGCGAAGCCAGCATCCGGCAGTAGGCACGAGCGTTTCAGAGCTGGTCAAGAAATGGGGTCCGCCGCGAACAGTGCTCATTGTTCAGGATCAACCCGATGGGCGTGCATCCGTGCCGGTCCTGAATGTGCCAGCGGACAAGCTCCAGGATTACTTGCCTCTCGCGGATGGCTCAACAGCAAGGCTCGAATACTCCGAGTTCAAAGCGACGATTGCGGGAGACAGAGTGGTTTCGTTGGAGGATGTGGCGCCTGTTGGTGAACAGCATTCCAGGCGCCCGCAAGACGGGATGAGCGCGCGCGAAGTCCTCAGTAAATTTGGGCGCCCCGAATCGGCGATGGTTCAATCGAATGACGGCAAGGGAGTGTTCAAGCGTCTAGATCCAGCAGCGGACGGTTTTGTAAAGCCGCTACCGGCGAACCTGACCGCTACCTGGAGCTACAAGGACATAGACGTGTTTGTTGAACAGGGGACCGTGATTGGAACCAATGTTCATGGTGCCCAGTAACAGTGCGGCGCATTGAAAAGCGACTGGCACGAGCGCGAGCCGCGCTGCCAGGTGTCAGCAAGCGTATGACTGAAGTCCAAGGTGAACGGCTGGGAGGTTCCGGGATCACGGGGCGCGGTGCCTGGTGGCTGTGCCTGCTTGTGGCCTTGCTGGTTGTACTTGCAGCGGTACCGCCGCTCACGAGACAAGTTCAGCGGCATCGCCTCGCTTCAGCTCTAGAGTGCATTCAGTACCGAGGCGACTCCAGACAAGATGACATTGACAAGGCGACTGAAGAGATCCAAGCGCTCACGACGGACCCGGCGCTAACGGACGTGAAGTCACCCCGGGGGTTCACCGTCCTGATGTTCGGAGCGCAATCACAGGATCGTGCGCTCGTTGAAAAGTGCTTGTCCAGGCCAACCCTGATTGATGCGGTGACCACGGAGGGCGAAACTGCGCTCATGTGGGCGGCCGCTGGTACAGATACCGCTATCTTGAAGCTTCTTCTTCGTAAGGGTGCCAAGGCGGAGCTTTCACCTTCAAGTGGACGGACTGCGGAAATGTATGCCGTATCGTCGGATCGTCATTTGAACCTCCGCATTCTGCTATCGCGCAGGGCGCGCGCTCCGGATCAGGACAGCGAGCTCCTGGATCATGCCCTCAGGCTCAGTAGTCTGAAGTGCCTTCGCCTCTTGATGCAGCAAGGGTTCAAGGCGACACCCGGGCATCTGAGGAACGTGGATTTGAGGATTGCCCAGGACAAGGCCCTGGGCTACGGGGTGAAGGAGCGTATCGAAGCGCTGGCGATGTTTCGGGAGAGGAGCTCGCGCGCTGAACAGAAGGGGCGAAAGTAGAGACGTAGCTGGTCAGACGAGCACATTGGGATAAGGGATGCGAGCGAGGCGCGGGGCATTGGGCCCCTTCGACAGGGTGATTGAGCGCATTGGACGGGAAGCGCCGGACCTGTGGCCGCTGGGGCGGTTGAGGTCCGGCGTTGCTGCGTCTAGTCGCTGTTACGCGGCTTCCAGGTGGGAGGCGCTGTTGTCCGCGTCCCAGGCGATCTGGCCGGAGGGGAGCAGGACGAGGCGGTTGGTTCCGTCGCTCACACGGTGGAGGCGGAACAGCTTGAGGGATTCGACCACGTCCAGGTAGGACGGGACCTTGCGCGCCCAGGGGTTGCGGAAGATCTTGACGATGGTGGCCTTGCCGTCTTCGGAGATGGCGAGGCGCTCATCGATCACCTCGCGCTCCTTCTTCTGCTTCATCTTCCGCCGCTTATAGGGCTGGCCGACGAGGCCCTGCACCTCGTCCAGGTAATCGCACTGCAGATCGCCGAGGACCGGCTGCCACAGATCCATCATGCCTGCCGGAGTGGCATAGATGGCGATGCCCACCAGAACGAGCTCGGCCTCCTCCCCATCCCATTCCTCTTTCCACGGGGCGCGTTCCCAGAGCGGGAGCGCGAGGGCGGTGAGGTCCCGGTCGCCGTAGAGGTCGTAGCTGGTGACCCGCGCCACGAAGACGGTGCGCTGGCGCTCCACCGCCACCTGGAGGAGGCCGCCGGAGAGGTAGACATCCCGCTTGCGGGGCCAGTCATAGGGGCGCTGGTTGCGGCGGTTGAGGCGCATGGAGAAGGCGCGGCTGCGGACGTGGTCCTGGCAGGCGACGCGGACCTGCTTCGGCGTGCGGCCCCGCTTCTGGATGCGGAATCCGAGGTGGAGCAGCGGGATCGGCTGGTCCTTCAGCTCGCCGTCCGCCAGTAGCTCCTGCACCCGGCGCGCGACCGAGGCGTCCGAGCGGCCGGTGAGGTGGCGCAGTTGCAGGAAGTTGAGGCCGTTGTCCCGCAGGAACTCCCGCACGTAGAGCCGGGGCATGGTGACGGCGGCGGCGAAGCGGGTGGCGAGACGCTCCGGCACGAAGCTGCGGAGGTCCATCCCCTCCGGTGGGGGCGCCTGGTTGAACTCGTGCAGGTACGCCCGCAGGATCTCATAGAACTCGTGGAAGAGGGTGAGCGTCTGGCGCTTCCGAGAGTCCCGGAGCTGGGTGCGGATGGTCCACCGGCCATCATCGATGAGCCCGGTGTTGTCGCCGGGGTTGCCCGGCTCGCAGGGCTCGATCTCCGGCGGGTTGACGCGGATCTCCAGGTCTTCGAGGAAGGCGACGGCGGCTTCCCAGTGGACGGGAGGGGGAAGCGCGTAGCGCTCCGCGATAGCGGGGCCTAACTCCTCCACCATCAGGTGGGGGGCGTACGGGAAGCGGGGGTCATGGGCAAGATCCCAGGCGAGCTTAGCGACCGGGACCGGGGGGATATGCACAGGCCAGGCGTTCATTCATCGGGCTCCTCGCTTCCTTTTTTACCAAAAATGCTCTCATCTAGCAAACTCAAGTTTGTCAGTCGCTGGTACATCTCGACCATGAAGCGCTTCACCTCCGGGGTGGGCTCCCCCACCATGCGGTTGCCGTGCTTGAAGCGCTTGTCCGCGATGACGAACTGGTAGGCGCGCTCCAGGTTGTCCATGGCCAGATCCTCGGCGTCCGGCTCCCGCTTGCGGCCGGCGCGTGCGAGGACCTCATGCGCCGGCGCGCCGTAGTAGCGGGCGAGCTTGATCAGGAACTCGTCGCTGGGCGGATTCCGGGAGCCGGACTCCACGAGCGAGAGGTAGCCGGGACTGATCTGACAGTCCCGCTGGACGGCCCGCAGGGTCCGGTCCGCCCCCTCCCGCAGGGCGCGCAGGTAGCGCCCGAACTCGATCCGCTCCGCCTCGTTGAGCATCGATTCCTCACTCCGTCCCCACCGGCCCGCGCCCGCTGAGCGGGCAATTCAGGCGCATTGTGGCGGTCTGTGTGCCGCCCCATCTGCCGAACTCTACCACTCTCTGCCGAATAGAGTAAACACTTTGCGCCTCTCAAGACCCAAAAAGAGTCATTCACAGTGGTCAAAGGGTCGTCCCGGTGTGAAACTAGGAGCGACGCAGAGAAATCTCTGCTCCTGTGGAGTGAACAACTGGGATGCGAATAACTGTTAATGCGGATGTGGTGCGGCAACACCTGGCGCGGCGGAACCTCAGCCAAAACAACCTGGCGCTCAGGGCGGAGGTCTCGCGGGGGTACCTCTCCCAGATCCTGCGCCATCGCCGGTGCCCTGGGCCGGAGGTGCGCGAGCGGCTGATGCGGGCGCTGCGCGTGCGCGACTTCGACGAGCTGTTCCGGGTGGAGGGCGGCGACGGTAAGAGCGCCCGAGGGCGCGCCCGAGGGAGCGCCAGGAAGAGCAGCGGAGGGAGCGCCTGATGGAGCGCGCCTTCGCCAATTGTCGGCGCGACGCCGGCCTGGACCTGCACCGCGCGGCAACGCGGCTGCGGGTGAATCCGCAGTACCTGCGGCGGCTGGAGCTGGGGCACCTGCCGCTCTCCATGCCGCTGGCGAGCCGGATGACGGTGGTGTACGGCACCACCCTACGACTTCTCACGGAGCCCGTTGGAACGGGCGGAACAGGGACAGCGCCGGGGCGGGGGCCGCGTGGAAACGGCCTCCGCCCCACCGGGGAGGCGCGGCACGCCGCGCCCCGCCCTTGAGCCGCGTTCCCCGTGACGGACGCCGTGAGCCACGACTCCCCCACCGGGGCGGAGCCTCCCGAAGGGTCAACTGTCAGGTGACCTGTCAGGGAAGTGTCGGGTGGGGCCGCAGGCGTGAGCCGCGGCCCCTTCAGGCACGGAGCGGAAGAAGTGTCGGGTGTCGGGTCTAGGAGGTCTGGTTGAACGGACAAGCGGTGCCGGGGACGGGGGCGGCGCGCGCCGACTGGGCGCGGTTCTACTGCGGGGAGCTGGGCCTGGCGCTGGTCCCGATCCCGCCGGGGAGCAAGGGCCCGGTGACGAAGGGCTGGAACCGGGAGGGCGGCTACCTGGAGGACGCGGAGGCGGCGCACGCGCACTGGCGGGCGAACCCGCGCGAGAACATGGGCGCGGTGCTGGGTCCGAGCGGCCTGCTGACGCTGGACGGGGATCAGCTGGAGTGGACGGGGCAGGCGCTGGCGGCGGTGGGCCTCTCCCTGGAGGCGCTGCTGGCGGAGGGCGCGGCGCTGGAGGGGAACCCCCAGAAGGCGAAGCGGGTGTTCCGCGCGCCGGGGGGCGGGGGTTTCTCCCATCGGAAGCTGCACTGGCCGGACCCGGAGCGGCCGGAGCATCCGATCACCGTGTTCGAGCTGCGGGGAGGCGCGGTGCAGGATGTGCTGCCCCCCTCGCTGCATCCGGGGACGGGGAAGCCTTACCGCTGGCTGCCGGGGCGTGCGCCGTGGGAGCTGGGCGGGACGCCGCCGCTGCCGCCCTCCCTGGGGGAGCTGTGGACGCGGTGGGACGAGCTGCTGCCCCGGATGGAGGCGGCGTGCCCGTGGCGGAAGCCGCCGGCGTTGGCCCCCGCACTGACGGCCGCCCGGTGGCGGGACATGGGAAGCGCCGAGGGATGGGCGGCGGTGCGGGCGGAGCTGAACCGTCGCCTGGACCTGGAGGCGGTGCTGGAGCGGCTGGGAGCGGAGCGCCGGGGGGCGCGGAGCTACCTCTGCCCCTTCCATGAGGAGCGGAACCCCTCGTTCTGGGTGTACGACGGCGGCGAGGGCCACCTGCGCTGGATCTGCGCCCATGGCGGCGCGCCGGTGGGACGGACGACGCGGCAGGGGTGGAGCAGCGGCGACGCGCTGGACCTGGTGGCGCACCAGCGGGGCGGCAGCGTGGGACGGGTGACGGCGGAGCTGGCGCGGGAGCTGGACGTGCCGCTGCCCCCGGGGGAGCCGGTGCCCCTGCCGGAGCCGCCCCCCGAGGGGGCGGTCGCTACCGGCGAGGGGCTGGAGGCGGACCCCTTCGCAGACTTCCCCGCCGACTTCCCCGCGCTACCCGCCGACGTGGAGCGGACGGACGGGGACGAGGAGGCGATGCCGCTACCGGTGCAGGCGGTGGAGCCGTTCCCGCTGGAGGTGCTGCCCCTCCCGTTGCGGCGGCTGGTGGCGGAGGCCTCGGTGGCGCTGCCCTGCCCGCCCGACTTCCTGGCGGTGCCCCTGCTGGCGGCGCTGGGCTCCGCGATCGGGACGAGCCGCGAGCTGGCGGTGAAGGGGAGCTGGAGCGAGGGGCCGCGGATCTACTGCGGCATCGTGGCGGAGCCGGGGAGCAAGAAGAGCCCGGCGCTGACGCTGGTGCTGGAGCCGCTGATGGGGCGGCAGTCGCAGATGAAGCAGGCGTACGAGGCGAGGAAGGAGGAGCACCGGCATGAGCTGGGGCGGCACGAGCTGGCGCTGGAGGGGTGGAAGAAGGCGCTGAAGGCGGGGACGGCGGGCGGGATGGAGATGCCGGTGAAGCCGGAGGAGCCGGTGATGGCGCAGCTGGTGGCGGGCGACGCGACGCTGGAGGCGCTGGCGCAGCTGATGGAGCAGAACCCGCGGGGCCTGCTCTTCGCCCGGGACGAGCTGACCGGGTGGGCGCGCTCCATGGACGCCTACCGGAACGGAAAGGGGGCGGACCGGCAGACGTGGCTCTCCTTCTGGAGCGGGCAGGCTCACCTGGTGAACCGGAAGAGCAGCAAGGAGCCGCTGGTGCTGGAGAACCCCTTTGTCTGCGTGACGGGATGCCTGCCGCCGGACGTGCTGGGGGAGCTGAGCGACGAGCGGGGCCGGGAGGACGGGTTCATCCACCGCATGCTGCTGGCGTACCCGGACCCGGTGCCGCTGGCTTGGAGCGAGGCGGAGATCGGGCTGGAGACGCGGCGGGAGTACGGGCGGGTGCTGGAGCGGCTCTGGAGCCTGGAGGGCGACGAGGGGAAACCGCGGACCGTGCGGCTGACGCCGGAGGCGCGGGGGATCTGGGGGCAATGGCTGGGATCTCACTACGGCGAGATGAACGACCCGAACCTGACGAGCGGGCTGAAGGGGCCGTGGGCGAAGCTGGAGGGGTATGCGGTGCGGCTGGCGCTGATCCTCCATCTGGGGCGCTGGGTGTGCGGGGAGACGGCGTCCGAGGCGCTGGACCGGGAGAGCATGCTGAAGGCGGTGGTGCTGGTGGAGTACTTCAAGAGCCATGCGCGGCGGGTGTACGGGCGGCTGCACGCCACGGATGAGGACCGGCGGGTGATGGCGGCGGTGCAGTGGATTGAGCGCCAGGGCGGCCACGTGAAGGCGCGGAAGATGCAGCGGTCCGGGGTGTGCGGCGTGCGGACGACGGAGGACGTGCGGAAGCTGTTCGAGGTGCTGCGGAAGCGGGGCCACGGGAAGCTGGAGCGGCTGCCGCGCAACGCGCTGGCGTTCCGGCTGAACAGCGCACCCGACACCCGACAGTTGGCGCGGCGCGTGCCTGCGGCGGGGGTGGCCCAGGCGTGAACGGCAACCTGACAGGTCACCTGACAGGTGCCCGACAGTTGGGTGACAGGTGGGCGGAGGAGAGAGCGATCCGGACAGGGTGGACGAGAGAGCGATCTGGATGGGAACGACGAGAGACCGGCAGGGAGACAGAGAGGAGCGGCAAGGTGAACCGGTGGCGTGAGCTGTTGAACCAGGAGTTAGAGCGGCCCAAGGAGCGGGTGGCGTGGGAGAGGCCGATCGAGAGGCCGGTGGAGGCACTGGTCCCACCGGAGAAAGCTGAGGCTCCCCCTACCCTTCCCGTCCTGCCGGAGGACCGGGAGCGGCTGTGGGAGCGGGTGGCGGCGCTGGGGTTTCCCCGGCTGGCGGTGCGGAAGGGCTGGATGGTGGGGCCGGGCCGCGAGACGTGGGACCGGTTTGTGCGGTCGGCGAGGGCCGAGTGGGTGGCGGACGCGGTGGCGGCGGTGGAGGGATTGCGATGTTGAATTCTGCTGAAGAGGAGCGGGAGAGGATCAGCCTGGCGGACGTGTGCGACCGGGCGCGGATGAGCCGGCGTCAGCGGGAGGTGGTGGAGCTGATGGCGGAGGGCCTGGACGCGGGGGGCGTGGCGGAGCGGCTGGGGATTGCGGTGGGGACGGTGCACGTGCACGCCGGGAAGGCGCGGGAGAAGCTGCGGCGGGCGCAGCAGCGGCACGAGGCGCGGGAGTTCTACGGCTTCCTGCTGGACGAGGCGATGCGGGGTCCGGTGCCCTGCAACCCACCGGCGGGGAACTTCCGGGTGACGGGGCCGGGGACGGCGGAGCGGGTGTGCGTCAACGTGCGGCGGCTGGTGACGGTGGAGGACCTGATGAGGGTGCAGGGTAACACGGTGTCGGGAGAGTGAATCGGCTGGCGGCGGTGAAGGGCCATGGATGGTTGAAGCAATCAGCTTCGACATTCGTTCTCGGCGAGGTGGGCAGAAATGCGAGGGTCAGCGACAATCGCGGCGTGGGCGGCTGGGCTTGCTGCGACCGGCTTACTGAGCACTGCGCCCGTCGCGGATGCAATGGCGGCGGGCAAGGGGCAGGGAGCGGATCAAAGGCAAGTCACCC
>JANPLG010000220.1:0-20827 GCA_031426395.1 Actinomycetes bacterium | reverse complement strand
CCCCATGCTGCTCACGACTGCCAGAACTGCCACCAAGCGCCGCAACTGCGGCTGAACGCGCACCGCTTCAGGCGAGTTCACCTTTATCTCGTGCGTGATTGTCCGCCATCGCCCACCTCTGATACCTGCCGGACGGCCCTTCAACCCAGCAAGCGGATGGCTCCAAACTCCTTGAGCTCACGCAATTCGATCGTCGTGCCTTATGAAATATTACCGCGCGATGGGGCTGCAAGAATCGGGTGCCGCATCCAACAATCGAACTCGGTGGCGGCATCGGTTGTGCGCAAAACGTACAGTGATCGAAAACAAATAAACAAGTGGCCGTCCGCCTGACTGCTTGCGTTGCAGATTTACATCCTTACTCGGCGGAGTTCGCCGGTGGAGCCCCAGTGGATGCGCATCGCGGAAATCCTTTTCTACGGTAGTAACAAGGTGAAGCTGGTGGTTGAGATGCCGGACCCAGACCGGTGCACCACCGACTGCTCCCCCCACGTTCCCCGCGAGCTCTTCCGGCTGTTTCCTCATTTGGCGCACCACAAGTGCCACAACGGCAACGGTTACTCGTTCCGCCGCGAAGCGATGGCGACGGAGGTCCCCCACCTGCTGGAGCACCTCATCATCGAGTTGCAGACCCAGGCGCAGTACCATCAGGTCCTGAAGGGCGAGACCCAGTGGAACTGGCGCATCGACCCCCGCGGCACCTTCCACGTCCACGTGGAGTATGAGAACGAACTGCTCGTCCTCGCCGCCATCCGCCTAGCTGAGCGAATTGTCCGCTCCCTGGACGCCGGCAACATTGAGGCGGTGAATCTTGAGACGGAGTTGGAGAGCCTCCGCGCCATCGCCCGCCTGGGTCAGGAGGTAACGCCTGCCCTGCCCGCAGTAACCTGCGACTTCTTTGACGGTCCGGTGGTGACATTCAAAGGAGGACGCACCCGGTCACGCGCTTCCCGGCAGGTGGCCCTCGTCCCCTGATGCTCTGGGGGCGGATGCGCTATCATCAAGTGAAGGGTGGGTCGCGCGTCACCCTGTCACAACCTCGCAGGCGCATCGCACTTCTCCATGCCCGTCCTCAAAATCGCCAAGTTTCCGGACGACGAACCGATCCTCCGCGAGCGTTGCCGCCCGGTGCTGAAGATCAACGACCGCACCCGGCAGCTCATCGCTGACATGCTGGAGACGATGCGTGACGCGGCCGGAGTAGGTCTGGCCGCGCCGCAGGTATTCAGCAACCAGCGCCTCTTCGTCTACGATGACGGCACAACCGGCCCATGCGCCATCATCAACCCCGAGGTCCTGGCCGTGGAAGGTGAAGAAGTCGGCCCGGAGGGCTGCCTGAGCATCCCGCGCCTCCAGGGCGACGTGAGCCGCAGCACGAAGCTGGTGGTGAGCGGACTGGACCGGAACGGCAAGCGCGTGCGCATTGAAGCGGCTGATTACCTCGCTCGCATCTTCCAGCACGAGATCGACCACCTCAACGGGGTCCTGTTCATCGACAAGGCCGTGGAGAAGTCGCTTCACTGGCTGACGGACGATGAGGAAGAGGACCGCCGCAGCGAGGGCCGCAAGCGCCGTGCCGCAGGCATCGCCGAAGTGCCGGACGGTGCAGCCGAAGCGCCGCCCAGACCCAAGCGAATCGTGCGCCGAAAGTAGCGGCTGCGGAAAGGGAGACACCTGTGCTCGATGTCGTCTTCATGGGCACAGCTCCGTTCGCGGTGCCCTGCCTCCTTGCGGTGGTGCGTGAAGGCCACCGGGTCCTCGCCGTGGTCACGCAACCGGACCGCCCGCACGGACGAGGGATGAAGCTTGTCGGCAGCGCCGTGAAAGAGGAGGCCCTCGAGCTGGGACTCCCGGTCCTTCAGCCGGAGAAGGCCTCCCACGAGGAGTTCGTGGAAACGCTGCGCCAGTTGGCACCACAGTGCATCGTAGTGGTGGCGTACGGCCAGATCCTGCGGCCGACCGTCCTTGAGATTCCGCCGCTGGGCTGCATCAACGTACATGGATCGCTGCTGCCGGAACTCCGGGGCGCTGCACCGATTCAGTGGTCGATCATCCGTGGGTACGCGGAGACCGGCGTGACCACGATGTTCATGGACCCAGGCATGGACACCGGCGACATGATCCTCAAGGAAGCGCTGGCAATCCGTCCAGAGGACACTGCCGCGACCCTCGGAGAGCGCCTCTCCCCCATCGGCGCCGCGCTGTTATCGGAGACGCTGCGCCTGCTGGAATCCGGAACGGCACCGCGAGTGCCACAGGACGCGGAAGCCGCAACCTACGCCCCAATGCTCACCCGTAACCACGGCGCGCTCGATTGGCGCGAGCCGGCAGCCGCGCTCCGCAACCGGATCCACGGCTGCAACCCGTCACCCGGCGCCATGGCCCGCTGGAAGGGAAGCACGGTCAAGATCTGGCGCGCGGAGATGGTAGAGGACGTTGAGGTCCCCCCGGACTCGCCGCCAGGAACGGTCCTGGACGGCCGCGAGGCCCTCGTGGTGGCAACCGGCGCGGGCGCGCTGCGTCTCCTGGAATTACAGCCGGAAAGCCGGGGGCGCGTGGATGGCGCCGCCTTCAGTCGCGGCTACCGAGTCCAGGCAGGTGAGACATGGGACCCGCTTCCCTGAAAAAGCAGAGGGCGAGCAAGGAGTTGCGGAAGGACAGTCATAATCTATCCGTAAGTGGTCTTGAGCCATCCCCGGGAAGAGTCGTCAGTTTGCGGTCCACCGACGAACCGTGTCCTAATCACTTAATTCCTTCTTCTGCTGCAAACCGGGGGTTCAAGGGGGGAGACCGCACGTCCATGAACGCGCAGATCGCTGAACTGTCGATCGAAGATAAGCTGCGGCGCGGGGTTACCCTCAAGGTCGAGGGTCAATACAACGAAGCCGAGCGCCTGATCCGCGAAGTCCTCACCGTGGAGCCCGCCCACGCGCGGGCTCGCCGGGAATTGGGACTGGTCCTGAACTTCACGGGTGAATTCGACCAGAGTATAGAGGAGCTGAAGCAGGCGGTTGAACTGGAGCCGTCCTACCTTGAAGCTCGGACCGACCTCGCGCTCGCCTACTCCATGCTCGGCTACATGGATGAGGCCAAAGCCGAGTTGGAGACCGTGCTAGCCATCGATCCCTCTAACGCCGCCGCCCAGCGACACATCGTCTACTTCCAGTAGGTCCCCTCTCCGCGACGCACTCGATGCCTGGGGCCGGAACGGAGCGGCGCAACGGTCGCCTGATGGAACCCAACACGCAGTTCTCAGGCGAGGTGGCAGGTCCCTGGCTTCTCCTGCGAATGCCGGCGGTGAGCCGGCTGCTAGAGCGGTTTGGCGTCCTCTGCCGGTGGCGCGCCGCGATGGTCCTAGAGTTGGATGCCCTGACGGACCGGCCCGAACTTCCCAAGGAGTGCGCCGTCCGCGCGTGGGAAGACACCGCACTTTCCGAGGTGGCCCGCCTCGATTACGCGGCCTACCAGGGCACCTTGGACGCAAATCTCTACTGGCAGTACTTCTCGTCTGTCGAAGGGTGCCGACGTATGTGGACGGAGGCCATTGCCGGCAAGTTCGGCCGCTTCGATCCCGCGCGCACGCTGCTGCTCTACTGCGGGGGGGAGCTTGTTGGGGATGTGATGGCCTCCATCAGGAACCCGCGTGAGGCGTTCATCGGGAACCTGGCCGTGCTGCCGGAATGGCGGGGCGGACTTGGGGCGGCCCTTCTGCTGGAGTGCCTCTGGCGCTATCGTGAAGCGGGATTTAACCGCGTCAGTCTCGCCGTGACCCTGGACAACAAACGGGCTTTTCAACTATACACTCGGTTGGGGTTCAAGGTGAGCACCCGGTTCTTACTCATCACCCGCCCGCGGCCCGCCGCGAGCCGCATGGACATGAAGTAGTCAGGAAGTAGTGATGTCGGCGTTGGAGCTAACCGAGGGTCCCCTGGAACGAATTCTGAAGCGGCCCGGCGTCCGGCAGTTTGTCAAGTTCTGCATCGTCGGCGCGAGCAGCACCCTCATCGACTTCGGTGTCTATCTCTCCCTCATTGAGATTCTCCACCTCGATCATCTAGTGCACACCACGCTGGGCATTTCGGATCCCAAGATGGCGCTTCAGGTCGCCCGGCCGATCGCGCAGACCTTCTCCTTCCTGCTGGCCGTGACCAACGGCTTCATCTGGAACAACCGATGGACCTTCCGCACCGCCGGCGAGGGCGATCCCCGCAAGCGCTACGCGAAGTTCCTGCTGACCAACGCAGTGGGTCTGACTCTGAACTTGACCATCCTGAACGTGGTGGCGCACCTGGTTCCGGCCACGCTGTCCGCGACGGTCCAGCAGTTCCTCCATGTAAAGGACCCGGCCGGACTTGTGGGCAAGGTGGTGGCCACGGCGGTGGTGCTTGGCTGGAATTTCACGGCAAGCAAGTACTGGACGTTCAAGCGTTAGACGTTTCTTGGCGCAGACGCTTCCCGGGAGCTATCCATGCCCCCTCGCGGGGCACCCACATCCATGAAAACGGCCCACTCCCGAATCGCAGGTTGCCTCCCCGCGCCCTCCGCCACATCCGTCATTCCGGGAGAGGCGATGCCCGGTTCGTGGCACCCGTGCCCTCCCGGAATCTCTCATGCCTTCGCGGCACCCGCATTCATGAAACGGTCGGGGCCGTAGCACCGCACCCCCGCCCCCAGCCGTCATTGCCGGCGGCCTCCGCATGGGGCGCAGTGACGATCCAGCCCGGCAATCCAGTGATTACCCCAACTGCGTTGACCTTCGGTGACTCACCCGCTGCCCGAAGGGACCGCCTTGTTTACCGGGATCCGTCATGCCCTAACGGCACCCACATCCATGAAACCGTTGGCAGCACGCCGCTCCACCGCACCCCACCGGTCGTCATCCTCGACGGCATCCGTCCCGCGCGAGGTATCCGTGTCCTTCGGGGACCCAGCTGAATCCGGCCCGCTCGTGCGCTCCGCCTCGGCCAATGGGCTAGGCGCTAGCCACCGTCATTCCGGGAGAGGCACCGCGCGGTTCGTGGCACCCGTGCCCTCCCGGAATCTGCCCGCATGCCTCCAGCGCGTCTACCAGCACAGGCTCTCCGGGGCACTCAGAAGCGTGCTGGACCGACAGCCACGCTCCTACGGACTGATACTTTGTTACCAACTGCTACATTGATGGTTCGGGATGCGGTTGGGTTGCGAGCGGCATCGCCCGGCATCGGCTGAACCCAATGCCCATTCATGCGAACCCCCGTACGGGGCTGGGCATCGATACGTTCTACAGCGTCTATCGCTAGGATTCGCGGCCGTAAGGTCGCACGACTGAGTGACTCCCACGACTGCTTTGAATTGGGTCTGGCCCGAACTGACGCGGTCAACGCAATTGAGGGTAGGCCAAAGCTGACCCGGTGGTGGAATTCGTGAAAGCGCCTTTGGAGTCCAGTTCCATTCCATCCGCTGGGATTTCAGCGCTATTGCCTGCCTCCCGTCGGTCTGCTGGGGTGCTGGCACTCTTTCCGCTCCTGGCTTTGCTACTGCTCTGGCCGGCGCTACTGGGCGGACAGGCGTTGCTGCCGGCGGAGTTCCTTTCGGAGATGTCCCCTTGGAGCGCGGGGGCTCCGGCCCGTCCTGAGGGCACCACTGGGCAGTGGAATGTCCTTCAGTGGGACGGAATGGCGGAGTTCTACCCGTGGCGCATGCACGCCGCTCGGGAGATGCGGGCCGGGCGAATTCCCCTCTGGAACCCGCACATCCTTTGCGGCACGCCGTTTCTCGCTAACAGCCAGTCCGCCCCGCTCTACCCGCTTCACGCCCTCTACTATCTGATCCCGCAAACAGTCGTGCTCCTAATGCCGTGGGTGGCGTGGCTTCATCTCTCGCTGGCCGGAGTCTTCGCCTACTTCCTCGCACGCTACCTCGGTGCCCGGACTGTGGCCGCCGCCCTGGCCGGCATTGCCTTCGAGCTCTCCGGGTTCGCCGTGGCCTGGCTGGAGCTGCCGAGCTTCATCAGTGTGGCGTGCTGGATCCCCCTCGCAATGCTGTGCACGCTGCGAGGGGTGCGGGAACAGTCGTGGCGGTGGACGCTCTCCGCAGGTGCGGTTACCGGGCTGATGCTACTGGCAGGCCACCTGCAGATTGGGTTCTACGGGCTGCTGGCGGTGGGACTTTGCTGGACCTGGGAGACGGCCACCCTACTACGGAGTTCCAGGTCGCTCAGGGGGCTGCTGACTTGCGGCGCGATGGCGGCTGTGATCTTCGGCGCGGGGCTGGCGCTGGCGTCACCGCAGTTCATCCCGTCGCTGGAGCTGAGCCGGATGTCGCACCGAGCGGGCGCGGCGAGCGCGGCGGGGTTCACCTCGTATGTTGAGCGGGCGCTTCCGCCCCAGAACTGGATCACGCTGCTGGTCCCTGACTTCTACGGTCTCCCGGCACGCGGCGACTTCTGGGGCCTCTGGGGCTACCTCGCGCCGAACGTCCAGGAGTACGCCGGGCACGTGGGTGCCGCAGCCTTCATCCTCGCCCTGGTGGGGCTTGTCGCGGGGTTCGCGGTGGACCGGCGCGCTTGGCTCATCGGGCTGCTGGCGGTGCTCTCATTGCTGCTGGCGACCGGCAGCCCTCCCACCGGGCTCTTCTATTTCGGGATCCCAGGCTTCGCGCAGTCCGGGTCGCCTGCCCGCGTCCTGGTGCTCTTCTGCCTCGCCCAGGCGATCCTTGCGGGACTTGGGACCGAATGGGTGCTCCGCCGCACGGAAGCGCGCTGGTCATGCCCGGTTCCCGCGCTTCTGGCCGCCGCCGCCGCCACGGTGCTGATTGCCCTCTTCCTTGCCTGGGGCCCTCCCACCGACCTAGTGCCGAAGGAGACTCCGGCAAGCGTTGAGGCGATCAGCCTCACCTCGGTGCCGGCGCTCACCCGTGCGCTGCTGCTGGCCGGGCTGGCAGCCGGACTGCCGCTGCTCCTGGCGGCATTTCTACGGGATAGCGATGCCCGGCGCAGGTCCACGGTGATGGGCTGGGCGATGTGCGCGGTGGTAGCGGGTGGGCTGCTCCTCGTTGGTGGCTCCTACAATCCAACGGCATCACGGGAGCAGGTCTACCCGCCGACGCCGCTGACCGATGCGCTAGCAGCCGCTGGCAGCCGCGTGATCACCATCAACCGGAATTGGAGCCTCATCCGGACACCGCAAGCGCTTCTGCCACCCAACAGCTCGCTGGCCTATGGGTGGCGCGATGTCCAGGGCTACGACTCCCTCTGGCTGGGCCACTACCGGCCGCTGGTCGACGCGCTCTCCGTCGGAGAAGTGGGAAGCGCCAGTCCTCCGGAGAATGGGAACATCGTCTTCGTAAAGCGGAGCGACTCCCCGCTACTGCCGCTGTTCGCTGCGCCGCTGCTGGTCGATCCTCTCTCGCCGATGCCGCAGAAGCTCCCGAAGGCGGTGCCGGAGGCCTATGGGACCACCTGGTTCGCGGCGGACGATGCGCGCGGGATGGAAGCGATGCGCGGGTCGTTCTCCGGTGCCCCGGACCGAGTGGCCTACATCTCCCCCGACACGGCGCCCACGGACGACTACGTCTTCCGCTCCGAGAACCTCCCACCCGCAATCCCTGCGGAGCTTCGGCGGCATTCGCCCGGTCACGTCACTGCAGCGTTGATGTCACCGCGTCCATCACTGCTGGTACTGGTGGAAGGGTTCGCTCCGGGCTGGAAGGCGACTCTTCGCACGGAGGACGGCGTGTCGCGGAGAGTCCCGGTCAGGCGGGTGAACACAGCATTTCAGGGCGTCCTCGTCCCGGAAGGTCTGGCGAGAGTTGATTGGCGATACGAGCCAGCCTCCTTCCGCGTGGGGCTCTTTATCGGCCTTGCGGCGCTTGGCGCGCTCCTGGCAGGTCTGATTGGTACGAAGCCTCGCACGAGGCGGGCCGTCGCCTCCTTGCGCGACAGCGACTGATCCTCTGGGTTACGGTTACGCAGTCGAACCGTGCGACACCCAATGTGTTGCGCGCTAGCTCACGCTCTGGGAGGCCCGTCACATGCGAACCCACTCTTCCGCCCATGCCCTGCTCTCCATTGCGGGAGTTGTGCTGCTCGGATCGTCGCTGCTCAGCTCGGGGGTGAGGGCTCAGGATGAGCCTCGCAAGTATGACTTGAAGGAGAACGTGTTCCGGGCGGGCGACGCCTACGCGCGGGAGCAGGTCATCACCATGGAGATGGCGGTGGAACTGCGCGAGGAAGGCGCACCGGTGGCCCTACCCGGCTTCACGATGGTGAACCGAGGCCGGGAGGCGTTCACGGACGCAGTGCTGAAGGTGGACGCGACCGGGCCGACGGAACTTCGCCGCATCTACCAGGTGGCGCGAGAGGCGGAGACGGGCGTTCCGGGCCAACCGGACAAAGTCACCACGCTCCCCCGCCAGGGCAAGACGCTCACCTTCCGGCGAGCGGGGACGAAGGTCACCGTTACGCCCAGCAAGGGCACCCTCCCCGCAGCTGAGCTGAAGAAACTGCGCGAAGAGTGGGGCGACAACTCCGACGTCAAGTTCTTTCCCGAGAAGCCGGTGGCCGTGGGCGAAGAGTGGACCGTGACCTCGAAGCCGGGCGAGGCGCTGGCTAAGGGGATGGACAAGCTGGTGGCGAAGGGGAAGCTGGAGGAGATTGTGATGTTCCAGGGGCGCGAGTGCGCCAAGATCTCGGTCAACGTCGAGATGAGCGGCAAGGCAGGCGAGCTTCCCATGACCATCAGCGCCTCCGGCGCGGTTTACCACGACCTTGAGCGACAGTCGAGCCTCTCTGTGGACATCTCCGGTCCCGCCAGCATGTCGGGGAAGCTGAAGCAGAATGCCGGCGTCATTGAGATGATGGGCACCGGGACGTTCTCCCTCAAGGAGACAGTGCGGTGGTCCAGGGTTGCTGGCAAGCCGATCCAGGCGACCGCCAGCCGGAGCACCGTGGCTCGGGTGCGATGAGGCCCGGCGAGAGAAACAGTTTGAAGTGAGCTTACCTCCCGCCAGGGGAATTGCGGAGCTGCGTTGAACCAAGCGGTGACGCATCATGCGCGGCGCCGTGGCCGTCGCGCCACCCATCTCCCCCGCGAACTCTGGAGGCTGAGTGGCTACTTCCGAATCTGTTGACGTTCTCGAGAAACCACCGGTCGACCCCGGCTGCCTTCCTGCGTGGACGGTCGGCGACATGCCGGCACCGGTGCCGTTCAGCGCCAGGAACCTGCTGGCAATCCTCGGCCCCAGCCTGGTGATGATCGGCGGTACCATCGGGACGGGCGAATGGGTGGTGGGTTCGGGTGTGGCGGCCCTCTATCGGGGCGCGCTGCTCTGGGTCGCCCCGCTCGCCATCCTCTGCCAGGTGATCCTCAACACCGAGGCGATGCGCTACACCCTGGTCACCGGCGAGCCGATGTTCACCGGGTTCCTGCGCTCCAAGCCGGGTCCCCGCTTCTGGCTCCTGTGGTACCTGGTTCTGGACAGTCTATCCTGGCTCCCCTCCCTCGCGGGGCTGGCGGCGCAGATTCTGCTCTTCACCATCACCGGACAGGACCCCGTTACTGATCAGGTCCGCATCGTCAGCGTGATGATCCTCTTGCTCTGCGCGGGGCTGCTCTGCTTCGGAGGAAAGATCTACAACACCCTGGAGGTGGTGTTGGGCGGGAAAGTATTCTTCGTCCTCGGTTACTTGCTATTCGTCACCATTTTCTTCGTTCCGCTCAGGGTCTGGGGCGAGGTGGTGGGCGGCATGGTTAACCCGTTCAATGTGCCCGATGATGTCAACTGGGCTTTGATCGGCTCCGTGGCGGGCTTCGCAGGGATCGGCGGCCTCTCCAACATCCTTGCCAGCAACTACGTCCGGGAAAAGGGCTGGGGCATGGGGGCGAAGGTCGGCAGCATACCCTCGGCCTTTGGCGGCAGCGAGATTTCGCTCTCCAACATCGGGACCATGGCCCGGCCGACCCCCGAGGGCGTGGAACGGTTCAAGTCATGGTGGAAGGTAGTCAAGCGAGACCAGTTCGGACTCTGGGCCTGGGGTTCCGTGATCGGAATGCTGCTGCCGTGCGTGCTGGGCGCCGCCTATCTGAAGAACAACTACTTCCAGAAGGGCGGCGACATGAAGGCCGCCATCGGGCTGGCGCAGGACTTTGGGGCGGTGCACGGGCCCGTCTTTACGATGCTCACGTTGCTGTGCGGGTTCATCATCATGTTCCCGGGGCAGTTCAGTTCCATGGACGGCATCGCGCGGCGCTGGACGGATGCCGTCTGGTCCGGTAGCCGGCGCGCCCGCGCCTCCGAGCCGCACAAGGTGAAGTACGTCTACTACAGCTTCGTGGCGGTCTACGTGACGCTGGGAATCATCATCAACGGCTTCGGCATATCGCCCAAGACGATGATGGTGTTCAACGCCAACCTGGCGAACCTGGCCATCACCTGCAGCATCCTCCACACGCTGTACGTGAACACGCACTTCCTGCCGAAGGAGTTCCGTCCGCCGATGCTGGCACGGGTGGGCCTCTGCGGCGCGGCGCTCTTCTACTTCAGCATCTTCTGCCTGGTGACGTCGCAAACCATCCAGAAGGCTATGGCGGGCACGCTCTTCCCGCCAGCCTAGTGGCTCGGGAAGACAGTAGTGCGCTTTTCCGGATGAATGGGAGAGAGGGTGAATGGGAGCGGTTCCTACCGTGATTCCTCCCTCTTCCCATTCCTGATGAGCCGGCCATCGGCTTGGGACAGTCCGACGCCTCGGATCGTTGCCTTCTCGCGAGGCCGATGGGTCCGGGCAAAAGAAAGCGGAAAGCCGTGGTCCGGCGAACCGGGTTCCACAGGCTTTCCGCTAATCCAGCGGGTCATCCTTCAGGTAGAATGGGCCTGGTTGACTCAACGCGGAGGACCCGGCCCTGGAGCCAGTTCCGCGCGAGAAGCCAACCAAGCCAAGCTTAGCAGAGCGAGCGACTGCGGCTGGGAGGCGGGAGTGACTGGGATCACTTCCAACCGCAAAAGGTTACGTGGGTTCCAGGTTGTGTTCCGTGGCGACCCAGAGTCCCCGCCTTCCGTCCCGCCGTACGAGCCCGGCCACTTCAAGCTCTGCCAATGTCCGGACCACTGTTTCGCGGGCCAGCCCCGCTAGGCTTCCCAATTCTGCCTGGGTGAGCGGGAGGGAGACCCAGTAACCGCTGCCGTCCGCCACTCCACTGGTCTCGGCCAGATGGCGGGCCAGGGCCAGCAGCCGCTCCCGCGCGCCGGCGGACTTGATCAGCTCCACGCGCTGGTGCGCCCACTCCAGGCGAACGCTCATCAAAGTCACGATGTGCGTGGTGAGTTGGGGGAAGTGTTGCGCCATCCGCGCAAGGTAGACGGCCGGCAGACAGTGGACCGCGCCGGCCTCAACCGCCCGCGGGGTGAAGAGCCATTTCCTGGATGGGTGGAGCGAACCCTCGCCGTAGAGGTCGCCGGCACCCAGCAGGTAGAGGGCGCTCTCCTCTCCCTCCGGCGTGGTGCGGCAGAGAAGGATCTTACCCCGTGCCACCACTTGGATGTGCTCGCAGTGCTCCCCCTGTCGGGCGAGGCAGTCGCCTGCGCTGAAGCGGCGAAGCGGGGCGAGGTCCGCGAGGGGGCCGGATGAGAGAGCACGCAGCAATTCAGAATCGCGGGTCTCGGCCACGGAGGCTGCTCACTCACTTTCCTTGGGGAACTTCGCTCCCGGCTCAAGCACTGCCTCGAATGATAGCAGGGTCCGGCAATGACGATCCGCTTCGCATCGTGGCGACATCTTCGACCGCTCGGCCAGTCGCGATTGACGGTGCCGCCTGTCAATCCTATAATCCGCCGTGTTGGCTCGGGTTGACCGGGGCAGCGGATGATGCCGAAGTGGCGGAATGGCAGACGCGGCGGTCTCAAAAACCGCTCTCGAAAGGGGTGTGGGTTCGAGTCCCACCTTCGGCATAGACGGAGGCCTTGCGGCTCCGCGTGGTTCCCAAAAGGGATGCGCGGGGCCGTTGCTGTTTGGTTGCCGCTCCCCCGGCCAGAGCCGGTGAAGCCCTGCCCCCAATCTCGACGGAATTCAGCAGATCCATGCCACTCATCAAACTGGCCACCGCCGCGCGCCGGGCGAGACTGGGCAGCATCACCGCGATAGGACGCGCACTCCGCGCTGCGGGGGTGCCCCTGGTGGCGCTTTCACCGGGTGTCTTCGCGGTGGATGAAGCTGACCTGAAGCGCTTCCTCCAGACGCGGCCCGATAAGGCGGTGGCTCCCCCTCGACCCGAAGACCGACCCGCACCCTCCGCGAAGCAGAACCCTTCGGTGGTTTCTACCGGCAAGCCCAAGAGCAACAAGCGCCGGCAGTGACGGGCGCTTGCTGATCACTTCGATGCCGCGTCCCTATCGCCCGAGCGTCCGTATGGGCCGGGGAGCGGACGTTTGCTGGAGCCGCCGCATTCGCCTCGGGGTGCCGGGTGCCTCGGCCTCCCATACCTCCACCGGACCCAGGAGGCCCGAAACGAGGGCGGCGCGCGAGTCGGCTTCGGCGTAGCGGTTCCACCAGCCGTGCTTTCGCGCTTCCGCAATCAGTTCCGGCTGAAGCACCTGATTCGCGAGGGTGTTCGTCACCTCGACCCGCAGCCGGTTGCGCCCCAGGTGGGTGCGGCCCGCAAGCTCGAACCGGTAGGGTGCCCAGGCGCGCCGACCCAGATCCTTCCCATTGAGCCAGACCCGTGCCGCGTGCCGGACGTCGCCCAGGTCGAGCATCAAGGGCGCGTCCTGATTGCTCCGCTCCGGAAGCACGAAATCAACCTCATACGCGAGGGTGCCGGAGTAGGCGGTGAGGCCCTGGCGTGACCAGTCGCCAATGCCGACGGTGGTGTAGCGCTCCTTGTTATCGCGGGTGCGCACCCCCTCGGGGGTCACCTCTGAGCGCAGCGCCCCGGAGACCCGCCAGCCGTCCGTCACCCGCACCAGGACTTGCGCCGGTCGGTAGTCGGCCGCCGGACGCGCTGTTTCCGCAACACCACCCCGGAGCAGGAGCCGGATCCCGCCCGTCGGCACCGCGATGTCGAAGCGCATGGAACCGCCGACGCCGGAACCGGTGGCAGGGCCGGTGGCGGGAAACATCGCGCCGGACTCCGGGTCCATGACGTGGTGCGGCGTGGGCGCCTCTCCGATGCGGACCGGAAGCTCAATCCGAGCGATCTCGAGCGAGGCACCTGCGTTGAACAGGATGAAGCCCGGCTCGCCCACCGTTCCCAGGCGCACTCCGTGGAGATGGGGGGACGATGGCTCCCAGCGGATGCTTGGGTCCAGCAGGGCGCGGAGGCGGTCGCCCAGGTCATCGGAGACCGCTTCCACCGAAGGGAGATCGGCCAGGCCGGCGGGAATGCCGCCGGGGCAGAGGATCTTGCCACCCTCGGAGAGGAAGAGCTTCAGCCGCTCCACGGCCCGCTCCGAGAACTCCACGGGCGCGGGGATGAGCACCACCTTGCATCGCGCCAGGCCAAGAACCAGTTCCCCTCGTTCCACCTCCGCATCCACGAGGGCGTCGTCGTCCCACCAGTTGAAGTCGATCAGGCTTCGAGAGAGTTCCAAACAGACGGCCTCGAAAGCGATGGGAACATCCTTGCCCTCCCAAACCTCCGGCAGAGGCCAGTAGACTCCCACTCGCAGGTCACGGGGGAGCTTGCGCGCCGCCTCGCCCGCGCGGCTCATGGTGTCCGCCCAGAGTCCAAAGAAGGCGTGGAGCGGACTGGCCGGGCCGAGGTCGGACTGGGTCACCCAGAGATGCGCGCCTCCGGTGCCGCTGCAAATGCCCACGGGGCAAAAGAGAGTGATGCCCCGGATGAGTTGGTAGCCGCCGCTCCAGAGCATCTCCGCCGGTCGCAGACCCCAGCCCGATCCCGCGAAAGGTGAGGAGACGGCATCGCGCCGCTGGTTGAAGGCGGCGGCGGAGGCCGCGAGGCGCGGGAAGTCGGTCAATTCAGAGCCGCTGGACTGCCGGAGGTGCCCCATCGGCACGTCCACGCCGGGGAGGTGGAACTGGCGCAACATGCGCAGCGGCTGGCCCGCGCTCCCGAACGCCTGCTCTTTCAGACTCTCGTCACCGGCAACGTGGCCGGCGAGGAGGAGGTTATTCTGTTCGCACCAGGCGTTCAGCGGTCGGAAGTAGCCGTCCCGGAGACGGATAGAGAGCACGTCGAGGAAGTCCCGGCGCGTCCGACCGATCTCCTGCGCGCTAAAGCGGGCGTGAGCGCCAGCGGCGGCCTCCGCGCTGAAGAGGCAGGCGAGGCGAGGCGGGAGCATATAGCCCTTGCGGCGGCGGAAGAGGCGCTCAATCTCCGGGATCCAGGGAATGGCGCTTGATCCCACCCGGCCAGGCATCCCCGGCTCTTCCGTGAAGATGCCCGGCACCCGCTTGCCGAACTCCGCCTTCAGCCGGCGGCGATACCCCTCGTGCACGATCTCGATCAGTCGCTGAACGGTGAGCGGATTGAACACGTCGGTGCGATCCGGCAGCATCTCGACCCGATAGTGGCACTCGTCATCCGCGTGGACCACTGGAAAATCGGATGGCGGCGGGCCGGGATAGCAGCGCAGCACGCGGGCAGCCATCTCCGGGTAGGCGCGCACTACCTCGCCGGCAGCCACGCCACTTGGCCAGCCGCCTTCGTCGTGGAGCCAGCAGTCGAGGCCGGCCTCGAAGGCAAGGGCGGCAAGGTCTGCGGATCGCCGGAAGTACTCCTCCGTGGCGAACGCCGCGCCCATCAGCGAATGAAACTCCTCGTCCCGGAAGCCTCGGGGGAAGGGACGGAGGACGATCCCACCGGCGCCTTGCTCCCGGATCTGAGCCAGCATGGGGCGGAGCTTCTTGGGGTCCGGGTCTGACAGCCAGAGCCAGAAGGGAACGGGTCGGACCGAGCGGAGCAGAAGGCGCTGGGGCATAAGGGTTACCAGTTCGACCTTAAGGTGCGCTGAGCCTGCGCGGGTCTGTTCCCTGTTCCCGGTTTCCGGTTTCCGGTTCTGGTTCTGGTTCCCCAACTCCCATTCTTGTTTCTTCCTGGCGCCCCACGGATACATAGCACCAAGAGAATTGAAGCGAAGAAGCGGGAGGCGGAGATGACACGGGTTCAATGGGCGATGGCAGGACTTGCGGGAGCACTCCTGGCCGGTGGGTTGGCTGGTCCGGCAGAGGCAGATGAGGGTGATGGTCAGCGGCGGTTCACGGCCAGTCCCACGGACACCAACCGGAGCTACCGGATGGTCTACGTGCCGGTCTTTTCCAGCTATCCGGGCGTGCGTCCGGCCACCCAGCCGCACGACGCGGCCTCGGCAGCGTGGTTCCAGCTCCCGCTGGGTGCGACCCAATCGAAGCCGAGCCAGATCCGCACCAAGGATGGCTACTTGATGGAGAGCTTCGACCGCGTCCGCACCGCCGGCGAGGGCGAGATGCTGCGTGTGGTGGTGACCCGGACCCCCGGTCCACCGGCAGGGGCGGGCCTGCCCCAGATCGGCGTGGTCCATCCGGAGTCGCAGATCTCCGCGCGGGCTTTCCCTGCGGCGGAAGCAATCCCCGGAGGCGTCCGGTACACCTTCATGGTCCGCCCGCCGCACTATGGCTTCATCACGGACCCGGCCGCGTCCACCGGCCCTTCGCTGCGCTACGAGGTGCGCTTCCTGCCGGCTGAAGAGGTTCGGCCCCCCAGCATCTTAACTCGCGCCCCCGGCTTCGGCGGCCCGAGCATCCAGGAACGGCTCAGCGAAGGGCCGCCCCGGATCCCGACCATGGAACGCGTGGCCGGACGGCGGCAGGAGTACCGGAAGTGGTGAGTGGGTGAGTGGGCGAGTGGGTGAGTGGGTGAGTGGGTGAGTGGGTGAGTGGGTGAGTGGGTGAGTGAGTGCGTGAGTGCGTGGGTGCGTGGGTGAGTGGGTGCGTGGGTGGGCGGGTGAGTGGGTGAGTGGGTGAGTGGGTGTGTGGCGGTCGCTTCGCGTCCTCGCTCTCTCGCTCCTTCGCCCCTTCGCCCCTTCGCCCCTTCGCCGCGTCGCTCCTGGATGAGCAGCACCCCGTAGGTGCATCAACCGCGGGCCGGCTCCACGGCTAGCAGCGTCTCGCCGATGCCGATCTGGTCCCCTGGGGCCAGACCGGCACGGGTGATGCGGACGGCGTTCACGCGTGTGCCGTTGGTGCTTCCCAGGTCGGTCAGCACCCAGAGGCCGTCCCGCTGCTCGATGCGGGCGTGGAAGCGGGAAGCCCGCCCGTCCTGAAGCTGGACCGTGTTCCCGACTTCCCTTCCCAGGGTGACCGCTCCGGACATGGGGATCACCATCCCGGAGAGCGGTCCCGCGCTCACGATCCGAAGCACCAGGTCCGTCCGACGCTCCGCCGCCATCAACGCGGCGAACGGATCGCCGGTGACCTGCGCCACGGCGGCCGGAGAGGGCGGCGTTGCGTAGGCGGGTGCGGCGTTCCATGCCGGACAGGACTGCGGGGCGACCGGTGTTGGCATGGCGACGACCATCGGCTGGGCCACTCCGGCGGGAAGGTCGCGGTGATGGAAGCGCAACCGATGGCGCCCGATCTCGATGAGGGAGCCGTCTTGCAGCATCGCCTCGCGGACCGGATGGCCGTCGACGCGCAGCAGGTTGACGGCACCCGTCTCCCGGATGACCGGCTGCGGCTGAAGTGACAGGGTGGCGTGTCGACGCTCCACCTGGATGTCGCCGAAAAGCGGGACTTCCGCCAACTCATCCCGGCCGAGGGAGAGCGTGTCCTTGTGCAGCAGCACCTGCCGACCCTCGCGGCTGCCGGTGAGGTGCGTGAGCCATGCCACCCGGCCCAACTGCTCTACCAACGCAGTGAAGAGCCCCACGCACAACCCGACCATCGTGAACCCAACGAACCGGCTGAACCCGGCGGTGGTCTGTCCTGCGGAGAGAGGGTCAAAGAATGCGCCGCCAATCACGCCGCCGATGAAGCCGCCCAGCATCCCCTGCCGCGTACGGCGGCCCGAGCCCGCCAGGATGCCGCCCGCTAGGCCCAGCCCCAATCCGAAAACACCCCACCCCAGCGCTCGGCCCATGATCTGGATCGGCGCGATCCCGGACTGCTGGGCGAGGTAGCTGATGGGCGCATATACGGCACCGGCGCAGCAGTAGGAAAGCGATCCGAGCACCGAGCCAAGCAGCAGCCCGAGGATCCCACCCCGGAGCATCCGCCAGAAGCGCCCGGTAGGAAGCTCTGCCGCAAAGGCGAGCGTCCCGGAAACCAAGCCGCCGAAGAGCAGCATCGGGAGGATCGACACGAGGCTCTCGGCTGAGTCCTGGCCGAGGTCACGCGCGGACGCGCCCGGTTCCATGAAGACGAAGCCGAGACAGCCCGCGAGGGCGCCCGCCAGGCCCTGACGGATCAACGAGAGCATTAGCCCGTCGTTGTTCGGTGGGCGGCTCAACGCAGCGCTCGGGGATGCATCTGCGAGTCGCCGTCCATCACTACCGCCGGCGGCAATGGACGGAAGAGCGGGAGAACTGCTGACTTGGTGTCGCCCATTCTCCCACTCTCCCTCTCTCCCACTCGCATTGAACGAAGGGACCCGCTGGGGCAAAAGGCTAGCGCAGGCCCATCAACTGCTGCACGATGTGCAGCTCCAGCCCTTCGTAGTCGCGGGCGTCGATGTAGGCCTGGATCTCCTGCGGGTCGGATTTGCGCGCCACCTCGACGAGCTGGAGGAAGATCTCCTTGCTGTTGGACAGGTGCTTGAACGCGATCTCGTGCGGCTGGGTTCGCATCGCCTTGACATCCAGGCCGACCCACGCGCCGTCCTTGCCGTAGCCCGCCTGCTCCAGGACACGCACCTGGTTGAAGGCGCGGCGCAGGTCGACCGTCCCGAACGCCTTGTCCTGGTCGTACTTCAGGCCGTTCTGGTCGTTCAGGTGGACGCTCCAGAGCTTGTCGTGCCAGAGGGCATAGGCCATCTCATCGCCCGGATCTAGGCCCGCGAGGATGGCGTGGGCGCTCTCAATCAGGATGCCGCTGCGGGAAGGGTCGAGGGTCTTGTAGCAGAGCGCCAGGAAGTGGCCGGTGGTGGGGAGATACATCAGGTCCATCGGCTCATTCGGCTTCATCTCGCCGAGGATGCGGATCTCCTTGTCGTACTCCAGCAGGGCGTTGGCGTACTCCAACATGTAGCTGAAGCTGTCCTGCGGGTTCTTCGACTCCCGGATGTAGGTCCCTTCTCGCGCCGGCCACCAGACGATGTCCTTGGTGCCGATCAGCCGGGCGATGTCGATGGCCCGCTTGCTCCGGTCGAGGGCGTACTTCCGCTCCTCGGCGCGGTTGGAGGTCACCGGTCCATCCACGGTGCGCGGATCTTCCCAGAGCCGGGGGGCGACGAACTCCGCGATGAGGCCACGGTCGTCCAGCAGCCGCTTCACCTCGCCGACCGCCTTCGCCAACTGGTCAGCGGGGACATCCACCGGAATGACGTCGTCGTCATGGAACTGGATTCCCTGGAAGCCGAGCTTCACCGCGAGGTCAAGCTTCTCGATGAAGTCGCGGGACGGGCGGATCGGCGGGCCGAACGGATCAGCTCCCTCGTGCAAGTTCCAGGGGCCAAACGAAAAACGGTACTGCGTGGCCATTCAGGCGTGCTCCTCAAGCGCTCAGGCGGCGCGGATGATCATAGCGCGGTGACGGGAAAGCTGAGTCGCGTGCGAGGTTCGGACTGAGCTCCGATGCCGCAGTCGAGCGACCTTCCCCTTCTTGGCCGCACGGCTCCAGTAACCCTTCCAGTCGTGATGGCGTCACAAGGTCGAACGTGCGAGCGGCTGGCACCGTGCCATGTCTACAATCAGGTGCCGACTCTTTCAGGGGGACTCCGACCGATGCTGCACCACCTCTCCTTCGGCGTCACCGACCTCAATCGCTCCGCCGCGTTCTACGACGCCGTGCTAACGCCGCTGGGGTATGTGCGGGTCTGGTCGGACGCGCAGGCGGTTGGATACGGATTGCCGGGTGGCGGCGACAAGTTCGCCATCAAGCTGTATCCGGGCGAAGTCACCTCGCCCGGACCCGGCTTCCACCTCGCATTCGCGGCGCCCTCGCGCGAGGCGGTGGACCGCTTCCACGCCGCCGCACTGGAGCATGGTGGCCGGGATGCCGGTGACCCCCGCCTCTGGCCGGAGTATGAGGAGCACTACTACGCCGGATTCGCGACCGACCCTGACGGCTACCGGATTGAGGCGGTCACGCGGGAGCCAGCGTGATGCGTTGGCGTCACCCGAGGCTCAGAAAGACGATATGCGATGGATTGCCCACAGGAGCGTAGTGGCCGGTGAACTTCAGCGCCCCGGTGCGGCGGTTGACGCGGAAGACGGTGACGTGATCCGCCCGCTGGTTGCAGCAGTAGAGGAACTCCCCGTCCGGGCTGAAGCTGAAGCTGCGGGGGTAGTTGCCCCGCGTCCACTCATCCGCCACGTGCTTGAGCTGCCCGTCGCGGCCGACTGCAAAGATCCCGATGCTGTCATGCAGCCGGTTGCCGGCGTAGACATACTTCCCGTCAGCGGAAACCAGGATCTCCGAGCAGAAGTTGCTGCCGGCGTAGCCCGGGGGCAGGGTGGAGAGCGTCTGCCGTGACGTGAGGGCGCCCGTATCGCCGTCGTAGTCAAACAGGACGAGGGTGGAGCCTTCTTCCTGGATGGAGTAGAGCCACTTCCCGTTGGGGTGGAAATGGAAGTGCCGGGGACCATCACCGGGCGGCAGGGAGACGAACGGGACGGCTGCGGGAGCGAGGGTGCCCTTCGTCAAGTCGAGCTTCCAGACGTAGATCCGGTCGAGGCCCAGGTCCACGTGCAGCACGAAGCGGCCGGAGGGGTCTGCGTGGATCTGGTGGGCGTGGGTGCGGTCATGGCCGCTGAAGGCGAAGCTGCCGGGTGGCGCGTGCGGCGCGCGAGTGGGGCCGACAGTGCCCTGGTCCACTTTCACATCGGTGGCTTCGCCCAGGCGTCCGTCACTCAGGATCGGCAGTACGGCAATCGATCCGCCGAAGTAGTTGGCGACCAACAGGTGCTTGCCTGCGGGATGGACGCTGACGTAGGTCGGTCCCGCGCCCCCGGAGCGCACGGTGCTCAGTGGGGTGAGGTCGCCATCGCTCCGGTTGATGGCGAAGGCAGTGACCGTGCCTTCACCCTTCGGTCCGACCCGGTCCGTCTCATTCGCAGAGTAGAGGCGGGTCCCGGCGGCGTTCAGAGCGAGGCAGCTCGGACTGGTACCCAACTCCACGACTCCGGCCTCACGCAGTGCGCCGGTGGCACGGTCGACGTGGAACCGGTGGATGCCCCGGCCGTTGCCGGGCGGAAGATCGACCTGCGTAGGCAGCACGTCGCGTAGTGGCGAGCTGAAGGTCCCCACGTAGGCCATCAGGTGGCCCTGCGCGGCATCTGCTTCCGCCGTGCCGAAGCTCTCTGCCAGAGGGACGGTACCTGCCACTCCGGCGGCGGCTTTCAAGAAAGAGCGGCGAGAATCTCTGGCGGAATGCATGGCGCGTTCACCTATCTGGAGCAAATGGGCGGATAGGCAAGGCTACCACATTGGCGGGAGAGGAAAGGCAGTGCGGGCCTGCCCGGGTGCGACTGCCGAAAGCAGGTGGATCCAACACGGCAGAAGAGAACATCCCTTCCGCACCAGTATCACCTCGTCATCCTCGCCCGGCAATCCCTCTGCGAAGCGGCCCATATGCCCTGCGGGGATCCAGCCACGCCCGTCCGGCACCGTGGACTGGGTGCGCGGTCAGTCGAGCCCCCATGCGATATGCGGACACCAGTACGCCACGCTCACGTCAGTGTCTAGCTGGACCCCCGAAGGAGA
>JANPLG010000219.1:0-15951 GCA_031426395.1 Actinomycetes bacterium | reverse complement strand
CAACGGTGCCGGTAATGGCAAACTCCTCATCCTCGCCATAGCCCACCACGAAGACGTTGCCCTGCGGGTCGAAGGCGGCATCGAATCCGTCATCGAAGCCCTCGAAGGGAGCGGGCGGGACGCTCACCTTCCGCTCCCAGGTGAACGGCTGGGGCGCAATGCCGCCACGAGGTGAACCGGGGCCGCCACGCGCACCCTGCGGGGTCAGCGCGACGATGCAAGCGAAGAGCGCAGCGAGGGTGAGGCGGGAAGTAAACAACACAGGGCCACCTGACACATCAATGAAGAGTAACCGTACGATGGGCTATCCCCCTTGTTGCCAGCTTGCCGCTTGCATTCCTGCCCAGGAGACCGCAGCCGACATCTGACCCGCGCAAGCACCCAGATAGCTGTCCCACACAGGCAAGGTCGATCGGATGCGCAGGAGATGGAAGCGGGGCGGTGAACTGTCCCGCGCGGACGAAGGGCGCAGGTTGTGCTCGCGTCCGGATGCTTTCGCCCGGGGACTATCCTCGGGCGCGTCACCCTTTCCCAAGTGATCAGCCCCGACCCGCCCCTGATCACCGAACCATCTTCCGAGGCACCCGATCATGGACCAGAACACCCCCACCCCCGCAGACCGCTTCACCTTTGGCCTCTGGACGTTCGGCAACCCGGGCCGCGACCCGTTCGGTGACCCGGTGCGGGAGAAGATCATGCCGGTGGAAGGCGTCAAGCGGCTCTCCGCCCTGGGCGCCTACGGGGTCAACCTCCACGACAACGACCTCGTCCCAATCGACGCCACCCTGGCGCAGCGGGACGCCATTGTCTCGGAGTTCAAGGCGGCGCTCTCGGACCACAACATGCAGGTCCCGATGGCGACCACCAACCTCTTCGGGGATCCCATCTTCAAGGATGGCGCTTTCACCTCCAACGAGCCGAAGGTGCGGGCGTACGCGCTCCAGAAGACGATGCGCTCTATGGACCTCGGTGTGGAGTTGGGCGCGAAGGTCTACGTCTTCTGGGGCGGACGCGAAGGCACCGAATCAGACGCCTCCAAGGATGCGGTCCAGGCCACCAAGTGGATGCGGGAGTGCATGAACTTCCTCATCGGCTATGTCAAGGACAACGGGTACGACCTGAAGTTCGCGCTGGAGGCCAAGCCGAACGAGCCGCGCGGCGACATCTACCTGCCCACCACCGGCCACATGCTCGCCTTCATCGAGACCCTGGACGACCCGTCGATGGTCGGCGTCAACCCGGAGGTCGCGCACGAGACGATGGCCGGCCTCAACTTCTACCACGGTGTGGCCCAAGCGCTGGAGCAGGAGAAGCTCTTCCACATCGACCTCAACGGGCAGAAGCCGGGGCGATATGACCAGGACTTCCGCTTCGGACAGGAGGACCTGAAGGGCATCTTCTTCCTGGTGAAGCTGCTGGAAGATTACAACTGGGGCGGAATGCGCCACTTCGATGCCCACGCCATGCGCTCCGAGGATGCCAACGGCGTCTGGGACTTCTGCGCCGGCTGCATGCGCACCTACAAGATCCTTCAGGAGAAGGTCCGCCGCTTCAACGCCGATCCCGACATCCAGGGCCTGCTGGGCCAGATCCGCGCCCGCGACGCCGCGCTGGAAGGCCTGATGGGCGGCTACAGCAAATCGAACGCGGACGCGATCGGCGCGCTCAACATCGACCGCGTGGCCGTGGGTGCCGCCGGCCGCCAGTATGAGAAGCTCGACCAGCTCACCATTGAGGTGCTCCTCGGGGTCCGCTAGCTTGGCTTGAGACGCGGTGCGGATGATGCTTCGCACCGCGTCTTCGGCAGGTCGACCCTAGGACTGCGAACTCCCGTTGAACTGAGCGGGTCACACCGATGGAGGGCTGAGACCCCTTCGGTGCAGCGTTGGCTGGGATCTACCCGGGATTCCCACGGACGCAATGGGTTGGTGGCTCAACTCGTGGTGCCTGTCCGGGGAATGACACGTGGTTTCTTGGATGGGGACCGATCCGCGTCGATCCGTCAGATCCGCGTCATCCGCGTTCCATCCCGGGCAGTTCCGCGCAGCGGGAACCGACTCCGGCACCCCTGGGTCTTCCGCATCGCCAGCCTTTTTGAACCGTTTCCGACCATTCGCGTCCATGCAGAAGGCTGGAACGAGCTAAAGAGCTCAGGCGATCCGCGTGAATGTGGCTGCGGTGGCCCACCCCAACAGGAACCGAGAACCCATGAATATTCGATTGATTGGCTCGCTAGCAGCGGCCGTGACTCTCCTTGTGACCGCCAACCCCTCCCTCGCGCAGGGTCAAGGCGGACGGCGGGGCGGAAACCGGGGCGGTGCCACCTCCCTGCTCTCAATGCCGGAAGTCCAAAAGGAACTGAAGATCGAGCAGGCCCAGATCGAGCTGCTCAATGGCCTTCGCACCGCACAGGGCGGAACGGATCGCCAGGCGCTCCGGAACCTTCCGCGTGAAGAGCGCGAGAAAAAGATGACGGAGATGCGCGCCGATCAGGAGAAGAAGGTCCGCGAGATCCTCGACGAGAAGCAGGTCGCCCGCCTCAAGCAGCTTCAGGTTCAGCAGGATGGTGCCCGCGCACTGGCAGAGCAGCCCGTGGCCGATGCCCTCAAGCTGACCCCCGCCCAGCGTGATACGATCCGAACCACGGTGGAAGCCGAGCGCACCGCGCTGCGGGGTGCCTTCGGTAACCTCGCCAACGGTGGTGCCCGACCGACCGCTGAGGAGCGCCAGGCGGCTATGCAGAAGTTCCGCGATGCCCGCACGGCTAACGACGCCAAGATCCTCGGCGTGCTGACCCCCGAGCAGAAGAAGCAGTTCGAGAGCTTGAAGGGCGCGCCGTTCACCTTCCCGGCGCGCGGACAGCGCACCCGCCAGATGCAGTAAGGTTCCATCCACGCAATTCACGGCCCAAGTGGCGGTGCCTAGCGTGAGCTAACTGGGGAGCGGAGACGGATCACGGCTCGATGAGCCGGTTCCCCTCTCCGCTCCTTCTTCCGTTTCTGACATACGGTGGCCAGGTCCGTTGAGATGACTTCCGTGCCTGCGCACGGGATCTGTGCCCGTTTGGCTACCGGCGCAATTGGAACTCAATGGTCCCCGCTCCCTTCGTCTGGGTCGATGTTAATGGTTTCTTCATTCCCTTGGGGTTCCATGAAGCAGTAGGGCGTCACCCATCCCAAGCCGGGACGGGGACGACGCTCCGGAAGTGAGTTTTAGATGCGTCAGCCTCAACGACCGAAAACGCTACTGATCGCCGCGGCAGGCATCCTTGTCGCAGGAACAGGTGCGGCCTTCACTCTGACGCGCCCGCAGGCAAAGGCAACGGGTGTCGACACCCGGCTCCTCGCGCAGCTTGCTTACCGGCTCGAGGCCACTCCTGACCAACCGGTCACGCTGATCACTCCGGCTCCGGTCCGTTCCCGGGTCCCGCTGGCGCAGCGCATCGGCACGCCCCCCACGCAGCCAGCCCGGCCTGCTCCGCGCATTGGCAACGTCCCGGTGCTCCCGGCCATTGGTTCCGGCAGTAGCGCAGGAGCGACCGTGCCGACAGCGCGGCCGATCCAGCGCATCGGGACGCCGATTGCGGCCCCAAAGAACCCGCTCGATGGACTGGCCCTGGTCGGCATCACGAACCGCGGCGACGAGGACGAGGCGTGGCTTTATGATCTCGAAGCCAAGCGCCAAGAAGTCCTCGGTGAGGGCGACCAGGCCTTCGGGTTCCGGCTGGTCTCCGTAGAGCCTGACAGCATCACCCTTTCCCGTGACGGCCAGCAGTTCCACCTCCGCCTCGGCGAGAAGCCGGTACCGGATGTGGTTTCCACCCAGATCGCGTCGACTGACACGGGCGCAGGCGGCTTCGGCAGCCCTGGTGGAGCGGGCGGACCCGGTGGGTTCGGCGGCGGTCGCGGGGGTCGTGGCGGCAACGGCGGCAATTCCGGTGGCTTTGCTGGTGTTGGTGGCAGCGGGCGCGGACAAGCCATGGGCGGCTTCGGCGGCGGCCGAGGTGGCGGTGGCGCTGCCGAATCAGCGCCTGTGGGTGGTGCTAGGTCAGCCAGGCGTAGCGGAGGTAACACCGGGGGTGGCCAGGGCGGCTCACGGTTTGGCAGCACGGGTGGCTTCACCGGTCGCTTCACCGGCGGCAGCACCGGAGGGGGCCGCACGGGCGGAGGCGGAATGACGGGCGGTGGAGGCGGACGAACGGGTGGCGCTTCCGGCGGGGCAGGCGTGAGCACCTTCTCATCCGCCGGCGGAACGGCCGCATCCACGTCCAACCCACAGACGGCACGCCGCAACGGTGCCCGACTGGTGGGTGGCGCGGACACGGCCACCGCACCCACAGCTATCGCCAACCCGCAGACCCAGCGCCGCCGTGGAACCACGGGCGCGGGACCGGCCTTCGGACAGACCACGGGTGCGACCGGGACTGCTACCGGCACGGGGCGCACCGCTCGAACCGGGGCTAACGCTCGATAGCACTTGAATCGAAGTCATGGCGCCTCGCAGAGAAGGCAATGGAAGAGGGCCACCCAGGCGGTGGCCCTCTTTTCTTGGCTACCTTGCCAAATCACAAATGAACCTGGGCCTTCGCAATCGCCTGCTCTCATGCAATACATGGATACAGGGAGCTGACTGCTTCACGCACTCCTCACCATTCGCCCGTCCCGCCCTTCCCACTTAAGAGGTGACTCCCATGCCGACCGCAACACCCTCGACCCAGGATGGGATGGGCGCTCGAGCATTCCAGGGCGGGGTCGGCTTCCGTGTCTGGGCACCCTTCGCCGAGTCAGTCTCCGTTGCGGGCGACTTCAACCAGTGGTCCGCAGCGGCGAACCTCATGGCGTCGGAGGGCAATGGATACTGGTCGACGGACGTCCCAGGGGCACAGGTGCAGCAGGAGTACAAGTTCGTCATCAATCCCAACACCGCGAACCCCCGGCCGCGCAACGATCCCTACGCCCGCGAAATCCATAGCGCTACTGGCAACTCGGTGGTCCACCCACGTGAGTTCGACTGGTCCGGCGATTCATTCCAGCCCCCGCCCTGGAACGAGATGGTGATCTATGAGCTGCACGTGGGGACGTTTCACGATGACCCCGCCCCAGGGCTAGGCATCTTCGACACGGTTGTCTCAAAGCTCGACTATCTGCGGGACCTCGGCATCAACATGATCGAGGTGATGGCCGCGGGCGAGTTCGCCACCGACCTCTCCTGGGGCTACAACCCCGCCTACCTCTTCGCCATTGAATCGACCTTCGGCGGGATCACCGGCTTCAAGGCGTTCGTCAAGGCGGCGCATGAGAATCAGATCGGCGTCATCTTTGATGTGGTCTACAACCACCTCGGACATCCAGCGGAAGACCTCTGGCAGTTCGACGGCTGGAACCAGGATGGGCACGGCGGGATTTACTTCTACAACGATGACCGCCGGTGGACACCCTGGGGCGAAACCCGCCTCGACTACGGACGCGGAGAGGTGCGCCAGTACCTCCGCGACAACGCCGACGCCTGGTTGAACGCCCGACACGTGGACGGGCTGCGCTGGGACGCCACGGCGCACATTCGCAATCACAAAGGTCAGAACAACGACCCGGCGCACGACCTTCCCGACGGCTGGTCCTTCATGCAGTGGGTCAACGCAGAGATCGCGGACCGCAACCGCGCCGATAACAACCGAAAGATCAGCATTGCCGAGGATCTTCAGGGGAACGAGTGGCTCACCCGTGACGGGGGCGGCGGTGGTGCCGGTTTTGGCGCCCAGTGGGACGCGCGATTCGCCCATGCCGTGCGCACGGTGGCCGCCGTCGACCGCGACGCTGACCGAGACCTTCACGAACTCAGCGAGGTGCTGCGCTCCCGCTACAACGGTGACGCCTTCCGCCGCGTGATCTACAGCGAGTCGCATGATGAAGTCGGCGGGAAGGGCTACGGCAAGCTACGGCTGCCTGAGCTGATCTGGCCGGCGAATGCGGATAGCTGGTTCTCGCGCAAGCGTTCCACTCTTGCCGCCTCGCTCGCCCTGACGGCACCGGGCATTCCCATGCTCTTCCAGGGGCAGGAGTTCCTCGCATATCAGATGTTCCAGGACCATCATCCGCTGGACTGGAGCCTTCTGGACCGCCATCGCGGGATCCACCAACTGTACCGGGACCTCATCCGGCTGCGACGCAACTGGCACAATCAGACTCGTGGCTTGAGGGGCCAGCACATCAACGTTCACCATGTGAACCACTCGGACAAGCTCCTTGCGTACCACCGGTGGGACCAGGGCGGCGCGGGAGACGACGTGCTGGTGGTTGTGAACCTCTCGGACCGGAGCTACGACAGCTACACCCTGGGCTTCCCGAGGTTCGGGTACTGGAAGGTCCGGTTCAACAGCGACTGGTCCGGCTACGGCCCCGATTTCGGCAACCACGCCGGCTACGACACCACGGCGTCCTGGGGCGGCAAGGACGGCCTCCCTTGCCACGGCAACGTCGGCATCGGCCCCTACTCCGTGTTGATCCTCTCACAGGACGGCTAGGAGTCGGCGCGTACGGAACTTGTCGAGCAATTCGCAAGATGGACATCAGAGTCGCAAAAGGCAAGGCCGCATCGGCGGGCAACGCTCGTCAGGAGAATGGCACCTGGAAACGCGGCGCGGAGTGGATGATGCCGATAGCGCACTCGGCCGCGCCCCGTGTCCAGGAGATTTGTCCGACTCACCGCGTTCCGGCACCCCAGACAGCCCGCCCTGGCGTAGCCCCCGTATGCGCTCCATCCCGCAGCACCCGGCCGCCGTTCACCCAGACATCCCGGATGCCGACCGACAACTGATGCGGCTCCTTGAAGGTGGCCCGGTCTCCCACCGTGGCCGGATCGAACACCACCACGTCGGCGAAGGCACCCTGGCGCAGGTGGCCCCGGTCCCGCAGGTTGAGCCGGTCGGCGACTGCGCCGCTCATGATGCGGATGGCTTCCTCCACCCGCAGTACGCCCTCCTCCCGCACGTACTTGCCCAGCACCCGTGGGTAGGTCCCGTAGGCGCGGGGATGAACCGGGTTGGTCTGGCCCGCTGGGTCGATGCCGCCGGCGTCGGTGCTGATCTTGATCCAGGGTTGCCGCAACTGCAGCCGCAGGTTCTCCTCGCTCATGGTGAAGAAAACGGTGCCGATGCGATGCCGCTCCGCCCGCAGGAGGTCAATGGCGCATTCCGCCCAGTCCTGCCCCCGCCGCGCCGCGATCTCCTCCAGGTTGAGGCCCACGAACTCCCGGTGCTCCGGCAGCTTGAACCCCAGCGGGACCACATAGCTCCGGTCCCGCGACTTGCTGGAAGCGAGGCCCTCCAGCGGCTCCCCACCCTCGCCCCGCATCTCGCGCAGGATGACGGGACGGAGTAGCGGGTCATCCAGCCGCTCGAACAGCTTCCCGCCCTCAGCGACCCAGTCCGGCAGCAAGACGGTCAATCCGGTGCCACTGGCGACGTACGGATACATGTCCGCCGTCACGTCCACGCCCTCGGCGCGGGCCTGATTGATGCGGGCGATCGCTTGCTCCATTTTGGGCCAGTTGCTCTCGCCGGTCGCCTTGAGGTGGTAGACCTCCACGGGGCAGCCGGTCTCCCGCCCCAGGTGGAGCTTCTCTTCCAGTGCCTGCAGGAAGCGGTCGCCTTCCGACCGCAAGTGCGTCACGTAGAGGCCGCCGTACCCGGCCACCACGCGGGCCATCTCGACCAGCTCGTGCGGGGGCGAGTAGCTATTCGGCGGGTAGATCAGCGCTGTCGCGATGCCGAACGCGCCGTCCTCCATCGCCTCGGCGGTGACCCGGCGCATCAGCTCCAGCTCATCCGGGGTGGGATCGCCCGCGTCCCAGCCTTTGGCGTACTCCCGCACCGTCCCCCCGCCGACAAACGAACCCACGTTGACGGCCACCCCGCGCTGCTCCAGCCACTCCAGCCAGTGCCGGAAGCGCGTCCACCCCGCCGTAATCTCCTCGATGTCTCCCGGCAGCTCTCCCCACCCGAACATCCGTTCCCGCCGGCCACCGAACGGGGTCGGCGACCAGAGCTCGCCCATGATCTCGGTGGTCACGCCTTGCGTCACCTTGGAGAGTGAGCGCGGATCGGACATCAGCGGCGCGATGGAATGGCTCTGGATGTCGATGAAGCCGGGACAGACCACGTGCCCGGTGGCATCCACCACCTCGGCCGCCTGCTCACGCGGCAGCATCCCCGGAGGCGCGATGTCGGTGATCCGGTCACCGGAAAGGGCCACGTCTCCGTGGAACCAGGGACTCCCGCTGCCATCCACGATCCAACCGCCAGTAATGAGGACATCGAAGGCCAACGCCGTACTCCCTTCCCACGTGGGGCGACCGTCTGAAGCGACCGCGCCGTGTCGCTTGCTTATGGGGTTACCGCAATTGTCGGATGACGCTATGAGCGGTGGGCACTGCAGAACCGAAACAGTCCGGCTATAATTCCCCCGTCAATTGAGGAGTCCAGCGATGAGCATTGCACCTGATCGCCACCTGGCAGAGACCATCGACTATCCGGACAGCGACGGGCAACCGATGTCAGACAACACGCTCCAGTGGCAGTGGATGGTCACCATCAAGGACAACCTGGAGGAGCTGTTCGCCGACCGCGAGGATGTCTTTGTAGCCGGAGACTTGCTCTGGTACCCTCGCGAGGGCAGCAGCACCACCCGGAGCGCTCCGGATGTAATGGTGGCGTTCGGGCGGCCGAAGGGGTACCGCGACTCTTACATACAGTGGCGCGAAGGCGGGATCGCGCCCCAGGTGGTCTTCGAGATCCTCTCCCCAGGAAACCGCGTTCCGGAGATGCTCTCCAAGCTCCGCTTCTGTGAGGAGCATGGCGTCGAAGAATACTACGTGTACGACCCGGCCACCTTTGACTTGGTGGTGATGCAGCGGCAGGGTGACCGTCTGATTGGAGTGGATCGGGTGACCGGCTGGGTCAGCCCGCGCCTCGGCATCCGCTTTTCCTTCGGACCGGATGGACTCACGCTACTCCACCCGGACGGAAGGCCGTTCCGCACCTTTGTGGCGCTCGCCCAAGAGACGAAGCAACTCCGGCAGCGAGCAGATCGCATGGCAGCGCGCCTCCGCGCCCTGGGGATCGACCCGGAGGAAGCATAGCCGGCCCATCTGTTGAGCGGGTCACCGAATGGGGTGGCGGAAACGGCAGGTGGGTGGGTGGGTGAGCGACGGTTGGCAATCCAGCGGTAGATAGCGGTAGTGATCGGCCAAAAGCCGGGCAGCGCCCGCAGCGGCCGCAGCAAGGCACCGCCCGGCAGCCGGAAGAAGCATTCCCACATGGCCACTGGACCGCCGTGGATCTGGCCGGCTTCATCCATGAGCCAGGTCCGGGTCCACGTCTGCCAGGTCGCTAACCGCAGCGGCGGAGGTGAAGGGCGAGATCCAGAGCCGACCTTCGGTGAGCCGCGACATCAACCGGGCGGTGCGGATGCAGAAGCCTCAATCCTCATCGTAAAAGAGCTTGGCGCTCATTAGGTTACCCGGAAGGCCTCATCGCTAAGCTTGGCATGAGCTGAGTCTACCCGGCGCCTGGTGGGTTCGGAAGCTTGAGGCAACTGGTGGGCCGTTGGGTGGGGAGAAGGGTTCCGTGCCGCTCCAGTTGGTGGCGCATCTCCTCCTCGAACGGCTCCGCGTGGATGATGATGTCGACGTTGGGGAGCGCCATCCGTAGCTCAGCCTCCACATCCTCGGTGACGGAGTGGGCTTCGCGGAAGGAGAGGTCGTCATCCAGCAGGATGTGCACGTCCAGCAGCCGATCCGACCCCGCGCGCCGGGTCCGCAGCCGGTGGTAGCCCCAGACCAGCGGGTCCGCGTCCAGCACCGCGCGAACCGCCTCCTCCTCGTCAGCCGGGAGGCTCTCGTCGAGGAGGGGCCGCAGGCTGTCCCGCATCAGCTTCAGCGCCGTGAAGACCACCACCGTGGTCATGACCCCCGCAAAGAGCGGGTCGAGTTGCTGATTGCCGGTGGCGGCGACCAGCAGCAGGCCGCCAAGGATGCCGGCGCATGAGAGCATGTCCCCGCGCAGGTGCTGCGCCTCGGCATGAAGCGCCTGCGAGCCGGTCTCCCGAGAAACCCTGAGCAGGCGCCGCGACACCAGAAAGTTGACCAGAAGCGAGAGCGACAGCGCCGCTACGCCCCAGTCGACCCGCAGCGGTTCAGGATGCCACCACCGTCTCCACGCTTCCGAGTAGAGGTAAGCGCCGGTCGCGAGGATCAGCAACATCTGCCCGAGGGAGGCGACGTTCTCAAACTTGCCGTGGCCCCAGGGGTGGTCGGGGTCCGGCGGCGCGGCGGAGGCGCGGATGGTCACCAGGATCAAGGCGGACGCCAGCACGTCGATGGTCGACTGCACTCCCTCCGCCAGCACGCTCACCGATCCTGAGGCGAGGCCCGCGAGGATCTTCAGCACCACCAAGACGATATTGGAGAGCAGCGACAGCTTGGCCGCAGCCTGCTCGGTCCGACTGTCACGCGCGGGCCGGCCGGTTTCGCCGCGAGTGGTGATGCCTCGTTTGGTGGTGGATGACTGGCTGCCTGACACGGCAGCAGTATACCCCTCGGGCCGAGGGCCGCCCAATCCCCGAGGTTTCGGGTTCGGGGTTCAGGGTTCAGTCTGGCGCGGGATGCTGCGACCTCCGACCCTCATCGTCCTAGCTTCGGAGCGGGAACTGCCAGAAGTGTGGATCGCATCCTATCGCGAACCATCCTCAGGACAACGGACGTTTCATGGAGTCCACGCGCTGCCAAGCAGGATCGATGCCCCATCCGGCTACAATTGACTGGCGTCCCCTCCCCATCACCCATGCTCCATCAGCACCTAGAAGAGGCCGTCCGCGTCCTCGAACTCCGCCGCTATCGGCGCATCCTGGCATCCGGTCGGCTCCCCTTCGCCTTTGCTGCGGGGATCCTACTGCTGGCCGGGTTGATGATCCCGTTCCTCTTCGGAGATCAGGGGGTGATGGCCGGCCGCTACCCTATCACGACCTTTCGCGGCTGGCCCGCCGGGGTGCTGCTCACCACCTGCGCGCTGGGGGCTGGGTTGGGCGGCTACCTGCGCGTCCAGCAGCTCTGGCACCAGGAACGCCGACAGCAGGGTTTCCAGAGCTGGCTTTTGAGCGGCCTCTCCCCCGCCAGAACGGGTCTCACCACGATCCTCATGGCCTCGGTGCTGGGCCTTGCGCTGGTGGCGGTGCCGACCGCAATTGGCCTGGTACTGGCACTGTTCGGGGGACTGGCGTGGTGGCAGTGGCTGCTGTACCTGGTTCTCTACCCCGTCTGCGCGCTCTTTGGCTCGGCGCTTGGAACGCTCACCTTTTTCTCAAGCTTCCAGCTCACTCCGAAGCTGCTGTTCTACCCGGTGGTAATTGCCCTCGGGTTGGCGGTCGGCCTCCTCTGGCTCCGGATTGAGACGGTGGAGGGCGGCTGGCGGAAGGGCTGGGAGGAGCATCCCGGCCGAATCACCCGCTCCCTCGCGCTGGCCACACCAGTTCCGGTACTCTTCGGCTCCGCTGCGCCGAAGTGGTGGGACACCTTCGGAGCGCGATCTTTGGGGCTGCGGCTTCCCGTCGCCCCCGCCGCGCTCCTCTATGCAGGATGTCTACTTCTCGCAGCGATGTACATCGGCTTCGCGGGGGTTCGGGGCTACATGGCGCTGGCCGCCGACCCCGACCGCGCCGACGCCAAGCCCCGCGCGCCGACCGATGACCCCGGCCAGGAGTTCTACTGGCAAGGTTTTCGTAATCCAATTCTGACCCGGGACGTTCGCACGCGGTTGCGCAGTAAAGACACGGCGGAATTCATCTTCTTCGCATCCATCGCGGTGGCTGCGGGTGCCTTCGTCCCGCTGCTCATGACCGCCAGCGATCTCTCCGACCCCCTCCAGACCGCCAGCGCCGCACGGCAGGTCTTCTTCTGGCTGACGATGACCCTGGTCGCCCTAGCCGCGCTGGTGGGACCCAGCCTCACTGCGGACTCCATCACGCAGGAGCGGGCCACGGGGGCGCTGGAGCTGCTGGTCGCCACCCCGATGCGCCCCCGGCAAATCCTGGCGGGAAAGCTGGCTGGTGCCGTGGCGGTGCTGATGCTCTTGATCAGCCCGTCGCTGCCGCTCTTCGGACTCTGCTACCTGTTTCACGGCGCCAGCGGGCCGCAGGTACTGGGGGTCTTTTCCCTGTTGCTGGCGACACTGGTGTTGGCCGCGCTGGTGGGCGTGACGCAGTCGTCCATCAACCAGAAGGGCGGCTCCGCCAAGTTCTGGGCCTACGCCGTCACCTGCGGCCTGGTCGCCGTCCCCGGCGGGCCGTGCTGGATCGCCGTCGCCATTGCGGCGCCGGACGCGGGGATGCGGAAGATGCTGGTCACCAACGGCATCGGCGTCACGGCGCTCATCGCGGTCATCGCCGCCTTCGTGCTGGTCCTCTTCTGGGGCAACGCCTGCGAGCAGCTTGAGTACTCGGAGTATTAGGTAACCGCCAAGACGCCAAGGACGGTAAGGGGAGAAAAATGCCATCAAAATGCAGAACACTGCAAACTAAAAACCATCTTGCGTTTATCGCGCCACGAGCAGGGCGAAGGGAGAGCCTCAGCAGGACCGCCGCCGATTAGCGCCCCCCAGAGAATGCGGCAGCACGCTTCGGTGCCAGTCGCCGCGTTGCGAGGACGCGATGCGGAGAGGCCCGCCCACGAACCCACTCAGAATCAGATCCAAGCGCGTTACCATTTCACTCCTAGAATCTGTTCCAAAGCAGATAGGTTGACTCGGGTTCAAGGGCAGTGAACAGCTGTCCCTGATGTAGCCGGAGCGTGGCCGCTGGCAGAGAAACGCCTTCTTCAGACGACGCTTGCTCGCTCAGTCTACTGGGTTGGCACGTCGCCACATGACCGTCCAGAAACGCAACAATCGCACATCCCGAGTGGCGATATCGCTCGTTGCTTTCCTCCGTGCCGAGTACTCCAGGAGCCGTTGCTGTGGAACTGGCGTCAATGAATGCAACAGTCTGCGCTGGCTTGTTAATCGAAGCCATTGTTTCCCCGGATGAGATCCACAATTGGTCGGGATCTGTTCCGGTCAGCCGCAGCAATTGAGGATTGAGAGCATAACTCACGTATTCATCGTCCGTCGACCCGTCATAATCTTCGCTGTAGAAGGAAAGCGGTTTCGGCGGATGAGAGAGCGCCGAGAAAAACTGCCGGATCGTCTCGGCAGATGCGGGACATTTCCACACTCGCCCATTCTTAATGCCATCTCTAAGAATATATGGAAGTGATACCCGTCCATCTGGCAGGTCGTAGCCGAGTGGCGGAAGTGAATCTTCGTGATCTGAAGCGTACATCTGGAGAGCTACAGTAATCTGCCGCAGATTGGCGCGGCACGCTGCCGACCGGGATGAATTCCGGACGGCAGCGCAAACCGGCAGCAGAATCGCAGCGAGGACGGCGAATAGTGCGCACACGCAGAGCACCTCGATTAACGTGAACCCCCTTTGACGAGCGTTCAACATCGATGCTGAACGGTGCCCATTTCGTCTTTCATGCCTCACTGCATTCTCCCCGTCAGCGAATGAGTCAATCTTCGTGGCTGACTTGACTTGGAAGTGAAAGTTCTGTCTTCTAGGGGCGGTAGTACCCGGTCACCTTCATGGCACTTGGGGTTGCCGTCCGAGTCCTCACCCCCGGAGAAGGATAATTCGCTTCGCGCACGGTGATCGTTCCATTATGGTTGACCGCCTCAACCACCGCGACGTGACCCCAAGCGCCGACGTTCATGATTGCCACGGATCCGACGCCTGGTGTTCGGGAGTTGATGATGCGAGCCTTGTCCTGATACGTGGTGAGGCCAAATGGAAGTCGGGGAACGCGACAACGTGCGTAGAGCACACAGTTGCCGCGATTGGTGCTGGTGTCACATCGGTCCTGAGCAATGCTCGAACCCGCAGTGAGTGACACTGCCATGATGGAAAGGATGGCTGCTCGTCGGGTCATTGGAGGTCTCCTGTGTTCGAACTTGCAGTGTTCCCGAGAGGGGGGATGGAAACTGCGTGGGCTATTGTTCGCTGACTTCTTGTTGGTGGCAACGGATCCTTCCTGTTGCAGGCACCCAATGAGTCACCCCTCTGTCGATGAGTATACGACCAGCCATTTCATTCAGCAGTACCTCCTTGGGGGACAGAACCCAGGCCAGGGCCTCCGATGACTTCTGCTGGCCTGTCGTGTAGCCAGGACGCGATAGCACGTGAGACGGTGGATCCGAGGTATGGCTCCGCCTTTTCTCGGATGCGCTTCAGGTGGGCCTTGACGGTCCCTTGCTTGATGCCTAGGGTCCTCGCAACTTCCCGCTCGGTCCTTTCCTCCAAGTAGAAGAGTCTTGCAACTTGACGCTGAGTAGGTGATAGCTTGAGCAGCGGGGGAGACGCGAACCGGTGCTTAACGGCCATGAAGAGAGTTCGCACAGGGACCGGGTATCCAAGCGGATTCTCCGATGCACTTCCGATGCTTTCTTCGTCTGCATACCAAAGTCGGCGAGTACCCGTCGGGCAAGTTCCACGCTCGTAACGTTCGATGAACCCCCACCAGCGACACTGTTCCTCATCGCGAGGTCGCGATGTGGTGACTAGGATGCCACGCACATTCGACTTCGCAAGATGGGCGAACGAGAATTCTCCAAGTGCACACGCTGCGTCGGAGTCGCGGTAGGCGAAACTCTCACACCAGACCCATAGCCCGTTGAGGCGGGCTTGCGAGTACTCCGGTGGCGTCAAGATATCGTCTAGTTGCAGGTCCGGGAATGGGTAGCGTTCGCCATCGAGAAATGATTGGTAGCTTTTGCGGTGTAGTGGAATTAATCCAACAAAGCAGATAAGGCGACCATCCCGCTCCATCAGATGATAGACGTTACGATTCCGGACGACCCATTTCTCCCTTACCTGGTCAAACCAGGAACCCAGTCCGGGTACACCTACTGCCTCGTCAAGCTGACGCATAGCGCATAGGTCTGCAGCGACTCTATCAGTGTGGATTAGGCGTGTCACCTCTCCAGCCATATGATGCACCTCGAGGCTTGTGGTTGGCCGTCTGCGCATCGACGCAGCCTCATCTGCCTGCATCGGTGTATTGGGTCAACGTGGCTTGCAATAATTACACACATGGGCCTGTGGTCTGCACTTCAGATGCGTGAACGAGACCGAGTGCGCAATGTCCAGAGCGCGTCCCACTTCTCCAGCAGGCTCTGGCACAGTGGCACAGGTTCCGGGTCTTCCGGCACCCGGCCGCCCCCATCGCGAGCAGCGCCCGGAACGCGCTCCGGACCGGGTCCAGGAGCGTCCGCAGCTGGTCCCGCCCGATCCCGCCCTCCCGGAACCGGTGCCAGAGGCGGAACATCTCCCTGATGCGCTCCAGACCCCATTGCCCGACCGCGCGCGCCGTGGCGTCCGGGAGGCCGCAGAGCCCCTGGAACGCCCGCTTCAGGTGCGCCCAGCAGAGCTGCCGCTGGCTGATCGCCACCCCGTCGTAGACGACGTAGCGGTCGCTTCCGACGATCCGCTCCCCGGAAGGACGGTCGGGCAGGATCTTCTGGAAGGTCTTCTGGTCCCGTCGCCCGATGCGGAAGCACGCTGACCGGCGGGTGACGGCGACCCAGAGCGTGGGCCGCTCCCTCCCCTTGCGCCAACCGGTCTCGTCGATGTTGACCACTGCCGCGTCCGCCACGTCCTTGCGGGCCTCCTCCAGCGCCGGTTTCAGCGCGGCGGTCGCCGCGGCCTCGAACGCGCACACGGTGGCCGGGCAGGGGCCGTGCCCGAGCAGCGCCGTCAGGAACTCGCTGGCCCGCCGCCTGGAAAGGCGGAAGTACCCGGTCAGCAGCGCTCCGAGCGCGGTCACGCCCGGCCCCCAGTCGCTCCGGGGCACGCCGGGGGGCAGCTC
>JANPLG010000218.1:0-21030 GCA_031426395.1 Actinomycetes bacterium | reverse complement strand
TGTTGGTGCGGACGTCCGGGACGACCTTGTACTGGAAGTCAGAGTTCGCGTTCTGGCCGCTGTTCTGCTGCCCACCGAAGAACCCGCCGAAGAACCCGCCACGGTTAGCCCCGGTGGTGTTGCTGGGATCGGCAAGTTGGTTGAGCTGGTCGGAAAGCGCCTGCGCGTCCGCGTACTTGAGCGGGATGATGCGGTACTCGGTGCGGGGCTGGAGGTTGACGTCGATCTGATCGATTAGCGCGCGCACCTGCTTCTGGTTCGCCGGGTTGGCATACACCAGCAGCGAGTTGCTGCGCTCATCCGCCGCGAACCGAACGCGGCCCCGCAGGGCGGCAAGAGTACCCCGCTGGGCTACCGCGCCACCGCCGGGTCCACCCCCCCCGGGCGCGCCGGGGAAGCCGCCGCCTCCACCGCCGCCGCCTTGCGGTCGATCCGTGGTCTCGGGCCGGAAGAGATCGCTTAGGTAGCGCGACACTTCGGTGGCGTCCGCGTACTTCAGGCGGATCACCTCGACTTGAATCTCATCCGCCACGTTGCGGTCAAGCTGGAGGATGAGCTGGCCGATGCGGCGGATGTTGTCCGCTTCGCCCACCACCACCAGGGAGTTGGTCTCGGAGTTGGCGATAAGCTGGGTGCCGCTGGGGCTGAAGATCGGGTTGAATTCTTCCCGGATGCGGACGGCGTCCACGTTCTCCAGCGGGAAGATGTGCGTGATGACTTCCTTGCCCCGAGGGATGGCGGTGAGGTCCTTGCCGATGGTCACTTTGGTGGGGGTGTTCGCGCGCGCGTTCTCCCGAGTGGTGACAATCAGCGCGTCATCCGTCTCGACAATGGCAAAGCCCTTCAGGGAGAGGACCACGGAGATCAGCCGGATCGCCTCGCTCACCGGGATGCGGCTCTGGTTCCGGATGGTGACCGAGGTGGCGACCGACGAGTCCTTGAAGACGATCTTCCCGCTCGCGTCCGCAATGAAGCGGAGCACGTCGTCGATGTCCGCCTGCTGGAAGTTGAAGGAGATGAGCTGATTGGGATCGGCCTTCCGGGGGACGATCACCAGCGGCGCGCTGCCCTGGGCGCTGGCCCGGTTGGCGGAGAGGACGCCTCCCGTGGCAAGGGCACCCGCGATCAGCAGGATCGAGGCGAAGCGAAGCGTGCGGTTCATGGCGAGTGTTTCGTACGAGACGCCGGGGCGGGTCGCCGGGGATGACGAGGACGCCCCTGAGCGTGGGAAGAGGGAAGGAGGGAAGGGCGGAAGCGGGATCGTGACTTATCGGCCGAAGTTGGTACTGCGGCTGCTTCCGCCGCGATTGCTGCCGCCCGTGCCGAAACCGTTCTGCGTGCTGGTCCCGAAGGCGGGGCCGTTGGTGTTGCCACCGCGTCGCTGGGTCTGCGGGTTGAGGATGGGCTGCGGGGTGAGGCCGCTGCTTCCCGGAGTGTTGGACGTAGTGCCGAAACCACCCGTGCTGGAGCGGGCCGTCGAGCCGCCGGTGGCGGTGCCATTGGACTGGCGTCTGCGCTGGGTCTGCGGGTTGCTGCTGCTGCCTGTGGCACCGGTTGAGAACTGGCTGGAGCCATTCCCGCCCCGGTTGCCGAAGCCGCCGCTGAATCCGCCCATCATGGGCATTCCGAAGCCGCCGCTGAATCCCCCGCTGCTGCCTCCACGGCCACTGTTGCTGCTGCTGCGGCCCCCGCGGTCACCCCCGAAGCTGAAGCTGGAGCTGCCTGAGTCGCCGCCAAAACCACCCCAACTGCTCCGGCCGCCGCGATCACTGCGGTCACCGCCCCCGCCGCCGTTCTGGAAGAAGCTGGCAATGCGGGCGCGCATCTCATCGCTGCCGCCCCGGCCGCCGGGGCCCCCGAAGCCTCCCGGACCGCCCGAAGCTGAGCCGGCATCCAGTCCACCGGAAGCGACCTCCGGCTGCGGGATCACCTTTTCACCAATGCGGAGCGTGTACTCCGTGGTGCCCTTGGTGAGAATGACCGACTCTTCTGCGATCCGCTTCACGGTGAAACCGAACGCGGAGTCGCCGGTGAAGACCGTCTCACGCTGCTGGGACTCGATGTTCACCAGCCAGGCCTGATCCTTGTCGCCTTCCTTCACCACGCCCGCAAGAGCGATGTTCTTGAGGGGGTCTTCCACCGGCGCAGCCACCACCGGAGCTGGCGCTGGCGCTGGTGCTACTGCGGGAGCCGGCGCTTCCGGCTGCGGATCCGGTTCGCCGGTGCCGGTGCCGTTGCCTCGGACGGAGTAGCGCATGGAGCGGCGGCGCGTGCCATCCACTTCCACGAACATCGGGTTGTTTCCGTTGGGACCGCCCGCACCATCCCAGGCCGAGGCACTCCCTTCCTGCGCCAGCCGCTCGGCAAGGGCGCGGGTCAGGCGGGTGTCAGCACCCTTCTCGGGCTGGTTCAGCGCGAGGTTGCCCGCCACCGCCACGCCTCCGAAGAGGACAGCCGCAGCAGTGATTCCCAGAGTTCGGTTCGAAACAGCCATCGTCGTTCTCCCTTACTTGCCGGCTTCCGCCTTGGCGCGGGTTTCCATGAAGGCCTTGAGCTTCTGATACCGATCCGGCTCAAGCTGACCCTTGATCTCTTCAAGCTTCTGCAGGCGCGCGGTCCAGGTGGGCAGGCTCATGATCTGAGCGGTTGAGAAGCCACCCGTAGGCTGACCGCCGCCGGGGGTGCTGCCCGGTCCGCCGCGGTCGCCGCGTCGATCACCCCGGTCGCCGCGGTCGCCTCGGTCGCCTCGGTCAAAACCGCCTGGCCCGCCGCGACTGGCCATCGCGCTGGTCCCCGCGGTGCTGCCGCCGGGGCTTTCAAGGACCACGGCGGTGCTCATCGCGAGGGTTTCCGACTTGCCCTCTCGGGAGAGGACCACTTCGTCGGCCTTGATCTCCTCGACCTTGAATCCGAAGGCGTCCTCGCCCTTGGTGAGGTAGCGGCTCTCGCCGGTCGCCGTCTTGCGGAGGAGGGCCTTGACGTCGGTCCCCATCTCCACCACTCCCAGCATCTGGAGGTCGCTCACGCGTGGACCGATGGGTGCTGGCGGCGCAATCGGGGCGGGAGGCGGCGCGGTCACGGCCGGGATCGGTTTGACCTCGACCTTGGTGGTAGTGGTCGCTTCCTTGACGGGAACCGACTTCGGCTCCGTTTTCACCACCACCAACGGCTGGAACAGCTCCCGCACCCCAGCGACCATGGCGGTCGGCTGCTGGCTGCCGTCCGGCACAATGCCGGTGAAGCCGCTGCCGTTTGCCGGAACGGTGCCGTTCCCAGTAACTGCTCCGGGGGTGACGCCCGGCATCGGCTGCCCGCCCGTTGCGGGCTGGGCGGTCCGCGTCACCGCGCCAGCGACCTTGTAATCCGCCGGCTTCGGCAGGAACTGGACCGCGATGAAGAGCACGGCGGCACCGCCTGCAAGAGCGATTGCCATCGCGCGGAAATCGGGCTTGCCCACGGCCTTGGCCGGCTTTGCGCCCGTGCTATTTGTTGTCGTGACCGCCTGTGCCATGGTTCTGCCCCCTTGCTTCTTAGCTCGCTGCCCTGCGGCCAGCCGGGGCGGCCTTCTTGACCACCACCGCATAACCGGCCAGTACTACTTGTCCTGAGACCCGGTTGGGAGTCTTTGGATCCGCTGTCAAACTGAGACGCTCAACCTTGAGCGCTGGTTTTGCATTACCCGCATCGGTGAGAAACCGCTGCAAATCATTAAGACTGCCGCTGAACTGGATGGAGACCGCGCTGCGGTAGTACTTCTCCTCGTCCCGCAGCGGGAGCGGCTCCAGCCGCGCCACTTCCAGCCGCTGGTAGCCGGGGAGCGTCCCAACGAGCGACAGCAACTGCGCCGATTGGCGGTTAAGAGTCACCGGCGTCTCGTGGATGGTGGCGTGCGCCCGGAGTTGATCCGTCGCCTGCTTCGCTTCCAGGGCGTCATTGACGCTCTTCTGGATGGCGGCGATCTTCTTCTGGCCGTTCTCAACCTTGGCGTTTGCTTTGTCCCAAGCGTCCATCAGCGGGGAGCCAACGAACGCGAAGAGGACGATTCCCGTGATGCCGACGGCGAGATTCCTCAGAGCGGCCCGGTCACGCTCTGCAACGTTGGCGAGAAAACCTAGTGTCGCCATCAGCGCTGGGTCCTTCCACGTCGTGCGACTTCTCTGGGCCGGAGCTTGCAGCTCAACTGAAACGACCAGACCGGAACCTTGTTCAGCAACTCCTGGGTCCGATAGTCGAGGGTGACATCGTCAAACTTCTGCATCTGGAGGAGGGAGACCAGGGCCTGCTGGGGTCCGACCTCGTCGGTGGCGTAGCCGCGGATGGTGCAGCCAGTCTCCGAGTTGTAGGTGAGCTCAGCGAGCCAGGTGCCCGCCGGAAGCGCCTGGCTGAGCATGGAGAGCATCTCAGCGGGCGGGACGCGAACAGCGAGGCTCTGGCCGATCCCCGCCGCAGCATCCTTGAGCAGCTTCGGGTCCCCTGCTCCAGGCAGGGAGCGCTGGGTGGCCAGGGGGCCGAGATCGGCCAGCTTGCGCTCCACATCGGCGAGGGCCTGCTGCCGGTTGTGAAGCATCGCTCCGAATACGAGGCTGCCCGCCACGACAATGGAGGCGATCAGCGCGCCCCAGGAGAGGCGGGTCTGGCGCCGCTGCTCCACTTCCCGCTCCACCACCACGCGGGCGGGAGTGAGGTTAAGCGGAAGGATCGCTTCGCCCAGGGCCTGGATGGCGCATCCGAAAGCGACCGCGAACTGCGCGCCGTCGCCGCCGTCACCGCTGCCGCCACCGACGCCCGGTGACAGGAAGGAGACAGGCAGATCGAGGCGTTCCGACAACTGCCACTGCGCGCCGGAGCGAATTGCGCCCTCGCCGCAGAGGTAGAGGCGCTCCGTTACTAGGCCGCGGTCGTAGGAGAGTGCCTGCAACAGGTAGCGGACCTGCTGGGAGACTCCCGCAACCCAAGGAAGGACCGGGGCAACCACGGGATCCAGCCCCGGCTCTGCGACCGCTGCACCTCCGCCCGAACCGCTCGCCGCGCCCATCAGGACCGGCTCTCGGACCGGTGCGCCAGCGTCTCCGCCGCAGCCGTAGGTCAGGAATTGCGCCAGCACTACCCGGTTGCGGTCCAGCACCAGCAGTTCGCTCTCATTCGCCTCCACGCGGAGTACGGCGCAAACCGGCTCACGCGCGGAACCCCGGAGCTGGCCGAGGGAATTGATGAGGGCCGCAGAGGTGACCGTCACCTCCGGCGAGCCGGAGAACCCGCTGCCCGACACCCGTCCGAGCAGCTCCTGCACCACGGAGAGCCGAGCCGCCGCAACGGTGACTTCCAGCCGGGATTGTTCCGTCATCCCGAGGACGTGGTGAGAAAGCGCGAGGTCGTCCGATGCCAGCGGAAGCGCGGCTTCCGCTTCCAGCGTGACCAGTCGCTCCAGGTTCTCGTCCGTGGTCGGCGGGAGGCTGAGGACGCGGATGCCCGCGTGCTCCAGAGAGACGGAGCACGCGACGGCGGAGGGCCGGCGCGGGAAGGTGCGGAGCTGCCGGCCCAAATCCTCGCCGGCTCGCAGCACCTGCGTGCGCAGCAGCGAGATCCCCTGATCCCCGTGCTCAACCAGCGCCAGGCGAAGCTCGTCGCCCGAAACTTCTATTCCAAGTGCAGCTTTCGTCTTCGCCATGAAACCTGTGCGGCAGTAACTCGCGCCATTCGGCGCGAGCGGTGATGGGCCGCCTCACCCTTCTATAAGAGACGCAATCTTCGTCCGCCAGTTGTTGTGGATGGTTGTGGAGTTCCCGCTACCAGTAACAGCCCTTGCGGAGCAAGCGGCCACGCTCCCGGTAGACGGACCGCTACGTTGAGTGGGAATGGGAGAATGGGAGAATGGGAGAATGGGGGAATGGGGGAATGGGGGAATGGGGGAATGGGGGAGCGTAGCCATACCAGTACTCTCCCACTCTCCCTTTCCCCCACTCTCCCATTCGTGAGTGTCAAGAGCAAGTGGACAGCTTCTAGCTAGTTGTCTTGCCTAAAGCGCACCACGCGGGATCGGCCGGTGGTGCGGTCAATCACGGCAGTGATGTGGACGCCAAGGTCGCTCTGCCGACCGCTGGCACCCACGCGGCGGGACTGGGCCATGACGCGCACCGTGAAGCTGTCGCTCACCACGGTCACCTTCTCTATGACGGCGTTGAAGACGGCCTGGGTCACCTGGGTGACGTTGAGAAGGTCGCCGCGGCTCTGGAACGGCTGCGTCTCCCGGTAATCGACGATGGCCTGGGCAATCTCCTCGGTCATCTGGGGAAGGGTCAGCAACACTTCCGGGGGAGCGGTGTTGAGGTTCAGGGCACCCTCCATCGGCTTGGCCAGCTCCGCGTCCGTCGGGCCGGTACCGGTTGTCGTGGTGGTGCCGCCACCCGTGCCGCCACCGCCGCCAGGGAACCCACCTCCGCCTCCGGGAAATCCACCGCCGCCACCAGGCCCACCGGGGAATCCACCGCCGCCACCAGGCCCGCCAGGGAATCCACCGCCTCCGCCCCGCTGCGCAAGCTGAACCGTTGCGCCGGGGGTGAAGGAAACGAACAGGGGTCCACTCGGAGCAGCCGGTGACAGGAATGCACCACGCCCTCCGCCGCCGCCAGGGAAGCCGCCTCCTCCGCCGCCTGGGAAGCCGCCGCCGCCACCTCCGCCTCCGGGAAAGCCGCCGCCGCCACCAGGCCCACCGGGGAATCCGCCGCCGCCACCAGGCCCGCCAGGGAATCCGCCGCCGCCACCAGGCCCGCCGGGAAATCCGCCACCGCCGCGACCGCCGCCGCGTCCCCCGCCGCCGCGACCGCCGCCGCCGCGACCACCGCCGCCACGACCACCGCCGCCACCGAAGCCGCCGCCGCCGCCACCCCCTCCACCTGTGGTGGTTGTGGCGGTCGTATCGTTGGGGAGCGAGAGCACGTCCGCGAGGAGCCGGACCGCGTCACGGTTGTTGCCGACCGCGCCCCACACCTGGCTCCACCCGCGGATGGTGCGGCTGTTGGAGATGCGGAGGGCGGCTTGCAGCGGGCTGCGTCCGCCCCCGCCGCGCTGGCCGCCGGCATTGGGATCAGCGCCGGAGGCGGTGGTCTCGCCCAGCACCTCCTGCACCGCTTCGAGGCGGGCCTGGAGGTCCTCACGGGTGAGGGTGGACATCACCAGTCGCGGCTGATTGTCCGCGCAGAGCCGCCGCGCCCGGCCGCCGACCCCAAAGAGGTCCGCCAACGTGAGACCGCTCTCCGCTGGGTTGGCCTGGGGTGCCTGCCCTCCCTGCTGCCCGCTCTGGAGCATCGCCCATTCGGTGCGGAAGCGCTCCGCGGGGCTGAGCCGCTCCTGCCAGTTCGTGGCGCTGTAGATCTGGTCGGCTGTGAATCCTTCGATCAGGAGGAGGTCGTCGAGGCCGGCGAAGATGCGCGTGGTCGCGGTCCCCGTGGTGCCCGTGGTGGGGGCAGCGCCGGTGGTGGCCGCTGGATCTTCCTCGCCCCTGAAAGCGATGATCGCTTCCGCCTGCTCCGGACTCAGCTCCTGGATCTTTCCAAGCGTCTCGGCGTCGACCTCGTTCAGATCAAGGCGCGCACAGTTGTCCGTGGCCAGGACCATGGAGCGGAAGAGCTCGTCCTCCGCGGCCAACGGCTCCTGCTCGGAATCGATGCGTTCCCAGGTCTGTCCCGGCGCGGTGGCGGACTGCGCCGCTTCTCCCTCGTCCAGCTCCGCGCAGAGGCGCTCTAGGCCGGACATTGCGGCGTAGTAGGCGCGGGTCTGGCTGTCGCTGTTGCCGACTGTGCGCGTGGTGACGGCGGTATCGTACGCCAGGCCGAGCGCGACCACCACAATGACCACCAGCACCCAGGTCACGATGATGAGCACCACGCCTCGCCGAGAATGCTTCGCCCGGCGGCGGGCCGCGCGACCTAGGTCACCGATGGACAGAAGAATTGCGGAATGCGGAATGCGGAATGCGGATTGAGGGGTCGAGGGTTGGCTGGAGTCATGTCCGAAGCTGATACTCGGCGGGTGGGTGCGGGCGGGACGCCTGCGCTCCGGGTTGCCGTTGGATAAAGGCTTCATGGTGTGGTTCCCCCGGTGCCAGCGGCTTCGGACTCTGCCAGGGCGGCTTCGGCGGCGCGGTCGTTGGCGAACCGGGCGGCGGGTAGCTGAAAGGTCCAGCTCTCCTGCTTCTGACGGTCGCCCTCAGCCGTGGTTCGGCGGCCCTCTCCGAAGTAGAGATCGATGCGGATGGCGGAGGGCAGGCCGGTCTGCCCCTCCCAGCTTTCGATCCAGGTCTGCTGCTCGCTGCTGAAGAAGAGGTAGGAGATGCCGCCCACTCCGGGGACTAGAGGGGTCGTCTGGGTATCCTGCGACGCGCCGGGCGCGCTCCCCTCGGGGACGGGGTAGGGGGTGGCGTACCGCCAGAGGGCGGGTTTGCCCGTGCGCGGGTCCTCGCCGACCGAGTATTGCACCAGCACGGTCTCGCTCGCCTGCCGCCCCGCCAGCAGCGGCTCCCCGACCGTGGACGCGAACTGCAGCGCGTTGGTCCCGAAAGCGGAGCCGGCGGCATTGGTGTCGGAGAGGCCGAACTGGAGGCCGGAGTCGTCTGGTGGGACCACGGCGGAGTGCATGTCACGGCTGATGGTCTCGAAGGCACGGCGCAGCGACTCGATCTCGGTGTTGGAAGCGCGGAGCTTCTCCCGCGCAACCATGGCCGTGCCGAAGACGCGCGCGGTGACGAAGAGCAGCATCGCCGCCAGGGCCACACCCATGACCAACTCGATCAGCGTGAAGCCGCGCCGGATGCGGTGTTTCCGGTTCCCTGTTCCCGGTTCGTCCCGGGCGGCGGGATGTGGGTGACCCTGCATGAGCTTCCTCACAGTGCGCCTCCCAGCGTGCCTGCGCCCGTGGTGCCGGTGGTCGCCTCGGTTTCAGCGCCGGGGATGGTGCTGGTTCCGTCCGGGGCGGTGTTGAGATCCGGACGTCGCAGCGTGCTCACGTCGACGGAGAGCTTGGTGGTGCGGTTTTGCGCCCGCACCGTGATGCGGACGAGGGCGGCGTTGGAGGTCGGCTCCACGTTGACGAACCAGTCGTAGTCCGTGGTGTCATCCACGCCCTGGCCCTGGTCGGTCCCGGTCTGCACCACCGGCTCCTTCAGCACCTCATCCAGCTTGGAGCGCGCCGCCATCAGCGCGCGCTGATAGTCCGCGTTCCGGCGCGCCGCCAGGGTGGTGGAGCTGATCGCGTTGATCGCCGCCACCAGCCCGATGGACATCACCAGTGCTGCTATGAGGATCTCGAAGAGGGTTACGCCGCGTTTCATCGTTAATTCAACATTCAAAATGCAAAATGCAAGGCTTCGTAGACGTGGCCGTAGGATTCGGATGGGTGGGTGTTCGTGCGGCTTGCTTGCATCCGATTAGTCAGGAGAGCGGGAAGTGCTTACCAGAATTGCCGCCAGGATGCTTGTGAGTGCTTCGGCTTCCTTGATCAAATCCCTGACATCCACAGGTTTCACAACGTTGCTGGCGACGAGGAGGCGGAGCCAGTAGCGCGTTTCCCGCGCTTCCTTGAGCGCGATGGAGACCTTGTGGATGAAATCTGCTCTCGACTCACCAGCACGCGCTTCCTCCAGGTTGGCTCCAATAGAGGTGCCCGAACGGAGTATCTGTTTGCTGAGAACCCACCCTACACCGCCAGCCTCGTTCAGGCGCTCCGCCAGCTTCACAATCTTCACGGCAAAGACGAAGGTGCGCTCTCGAATGTCAGACCCATCGGCGCTCAACTGCCGAGACCGTACCTGCCCTGCACTCTGGGGCCTTTCCATACAATCTGTCCACTCCTTGAGCCATAGCCCGCTGGTGACCACTCCTCGCCACCCACCCGTCCAGTTGCGTTGCCTTGCATTTTGAATGTTGAATTTTGAATTCCGGCTACTGGCGCAGTTCTTCGTCCGTCATCCGCCGCGTCTGCCCGGTGTAGCTGTCAAGGATCAGGCCGCGACGGTTGCCCTGGTCGTCTTCGAGGATGAGGCGGAGGCCGTCGGAACTGCCTTCGGGGTAGAAGGTGATGGGCTGGCCCTCCAGCTCCGTGGCGGCGTTGGTGACGCCCAGCGCCTGCATCGGCGAGGCGGTCCAGGTCGTGACGCGCACCGACTCCGGCAGGCGATTGCGGTACGCCACTTCCGGGTTGGCTGCCGGCGCGGCACCGGTGGTGCCACCGGCCTGGTCCTCCGGCTGGTAGGGGACCACCTGCAGTTCCCCGCTCTGGCTGTCGAGGACCACCTGGTGACGGACCCCGGTGGCGACCGCGCGACTCCTCGCGAAGCCGAGGTCGGCTTCCATCGCATTCACTGCGGCATCGGCGCGGGCGCGGAACATATTCCCGGCGAACCGGGGGATCACCACCAGGGCGAAGAGGGAGAGAATGAAAAGGACGACCAGCAGCTCGCCAAGCGTGTGGGCGCGACGACTGCTTCCGAGTGGCTTCATCCAACTCCCCTTTCGGATCGGCGCCGGGTGGTACCCGGCGCCGCGTGACCGCTCAGGCGGAGTTACTTGCCGCTCGAATCAGCGCTTGTGATGTCGGCATCGAACCCGGTGCCGCCTTCTTTGCCATCGGCACCCATGGACATGATCCAGGGGTCGCCGCTGGGGCCTTCCGACTCATAGACGTACTCGTTGCTCCACGGGTCCTTCGGGATCGTGGCGACGTCGTTGAGGTAGCGCTTGCTGGAGTCGGAGATCAGCTCATCCAGCGCCTTGGGGGCCTGGTTGTTGTGGTCCAGCATGTAGAGTTGGATGGCCTGCTTGAAGGAGGAGATCTGCGTCCGCGCCGCATCCTGCTGGGCCTTCTTGTTCGCTTCCAGGAAGCGGGGCAGGACGATCCCGGCCAGGAGCGCCAGGATCACGAGCACCACCAGCAGTTCAATGAGGGTGAAAGCGCGTCGAGCCTTCTTCCAGTTCAATCGCTTCGAGTTCATGCGCATGCTCATCTCCATTTCTCCCGGCGGGGAGAGCGGCTTTCGCCGCTCGCGTCGACCGCCCGTACGTTACACGCGTTGGCACTATCCGCCGACACCGGTCGTCAACTCCACGACCGGCAGCAGCATCGAAATCACGATGGTGCCGATGATGGCACCCATCAGGAGAATCACGGCCGGCTCCACCAGGGCCACCAACTGCCGGAGCTTGTTCGCCACCTCGGCATCGTAGGCGTCGGCCACCCGGTTGAGCATCTCGTCCAGGTTCCCGGTCTCCTCACCGACGGCGATCATGTTGGTCACCAGGCCGGGGAAGACGCCGCTCCGCTTGAGCGGCCCCGCCAGCGGCTCACCGCCGCGCACCGCGTTGCGCACCTGCTCAATCGCCTGGCGCAGCACCCGGTTGCCGACCGCCCGCTCCGCCACCTCGAAGCTGGTCAGGATCGGGACGCCGCCCTTGACCAGCGTCGCCATGGTGCGGCAAAAGAGCGAGATCGCTTCCTTATGGATCACCGAGCCGATGACCGGCAGCTTCATCCGGATGCGGTCCATCACCAGGCCACCGGCGTCCGTCTGGTTCCAGCTCCGCAGCGCGACGACCGTGCCAATGACCAGAATGGCGACGAGCCACCCGTATTGGGAGATGAAGGACTGGAGATTGATCAGGAAGAGGGTGGGCGCAGGCAGGGGCCGGTTGAGCGCCTTGAACATGGCGGCGAACCGGGGGACCAGGAAGGTGACGATGAAGAGCACCGCGCTGAAGCCGGCCGTCAGCAGCAGGATCGGGTAGGAGAGGGCCGACTTCACGCGGCTGGACCGCTCCTCCTGAACCTCCAGCGTCTCCGCCAGTCGGGTCAGGACGGCACCGAGCTGACCGGAGGCCTCACCGGCCCGCACCAGGCTGACGTACAATTCGTTGAAGAGGCGCGGGTGCTCGGCCAGGGATTCCCAGAGGGAGGAGCCGCCGGAGACGCTGGCGCGGACCTGCTCCAGCGCACCGCGCAGCGTGGCGTTCTCCGAGTGCTCGATCAGGGTATCGAGCGACCGGGCCATGTTGAGGCCGGCATTGAAGAGCGAAGCCAACTGGCGGGTAAAGAGCGCCAACTCCGACGCCGGCACCCGCCTCGCGAAGAGGCTGAAGCCGGGGGCCGGCGTGGAGACCACGGAAACCGACGCGGGACCGGCCACCACGGCAGCGCCCCCCGCCGACATCTCGACGCCCATCGGGAACATGCCCTGGCTCTTCAGCCGGGCCAGCGCCGCCGAGCGGCTCTCGGCCTGCATGGTGCCGGCCACTTCCTGTCCCCCGCCGTCCAGTGCTGTGTATCGGAATTCAGCCATCTTTCGATTTCGGATTTCGGATTTCGGATTTGCAGACCAGCGTCGTGACCGCTTCAATCCGCAATCCGAGATCCGCAATTGGATCAGTCGTCTTCGGTGCTGACGCGGAGGACTTCGTCAACGGTGGTCTGGCCCAGCAGCACCTTGCGCCAGCCGTCCTGTCGCAGGGTCATCATCCCGTCCTTGACCGACTGGATCTTGATGACGCTGGCGGAGCGGCGCTCCAGGGTCAGTTCCCGGATGGCCTCGGTCACGGGGAGGATCTCAAAGAGGCCCAGCCGCCCGGAGTAACCGGTGAAGCGGCAGTTGCTGCACCCCGCCCCGACCGCCTGCTTCGTCGGAACCGCGTATCCCAGCTCCTTCTCCATTACAATCAGGCGGTCACGGGACTGGTCACGCAGCTCCTTGCACTCCGGGCAGACGCGGCGCGAGAGGCGCTGGGCCATCACGCACTCGATGGAACTCGCGGCGAGGAAAGCTTCCAGGCCCATGTCCAGCACGCGGGAGAAGGCGCCGGCGGCATCGTTGGTGTGGAGGGTGGAAAGCAGAAGGTGGCCGGTAAGAGCGGCGTGGACCGCCACCTCCAGCGTTTCCTTGTCTCGGATCTCCCCGACCATCACGATGTCCGGGTCCTGGCGGAGGATGGTCCGCAGACCGCGGGAGAAGGTGAGGCCGATCCGCTCCCGGACCTGCATCTGGTTCACACCGGACATCTGGTACTCGACCGGGTCCTCGACGGTGATGATCTTCTTCTCGCTGCTGAAGATGCGGCGGAGCGAGGCATAGAGCGTGGTCGTCTTGCCGGAGCCGGTGGGCCCGGTGACCAGGATCATCCCGTGGGGCTTGCCAATCGCCTTCTCATAGACGTCCAGTTGATCCCGCGTGAACCCGAGGTCTTCCAGGCTGAGCTGGATGCTGCTCTGATCCAGAAGACGCATCACTACGGCTTCCCCGTGGAGCGTGGGGAGGATGGAGACGCGGACATCCACGTCTTTGTTCAGGATGTGGGTCTTGATGCGGCCATCCTGCGGCAGTCGCCGCTCCGCGATGTCGAGGTCGGCGAGGATCTTGACGCGGGAGACGATGGCCGGGATCAGCCGCTGCGGCGGGGTGGGCTGCTCATGCAGCACGCCGTCGATGCGATAGCGCACCTGGCAACGGTCCTCGAAGCTCTCGATGTGGATGTCACTGGCGCGGGCGCGGACCGCTTCCCGGAAGATGTTGTTGACCAGGCGCACCACCAGCGCCTCACGCGCCAGCCGCTGGAGATCGGCGATGTTGTCGCCCTCCTCGTGGACGGCGGCGATGTCCTCTTCCTCGGCGGCGTACGACTCGCTGACGAGGCGGACCATCGTCTCGCGATCAGCATAGGCGGGCTGCACCGGCATCCCAGCGGCCAGGCGGAAGTCGTCCAGGGCCGTGAGGTTCATCGGGTCCGCGAGGGCGACCACCAGGTGGCCGTTCTCCCGGCGGTACGGGACCGCGTTATGCTTTTGGGCCAGGGTGGCGGGCACCAGGGAGAGCACCTCCGGATCGGGCCGCGCGGAGGCGTCCAGGATCGGCAGCCCCAGGCTCTCGGCGAACGCGCGGCGGATGTCGTCCTCACTGCAATAGCCCAGCCGGACAAGCATCTCCGGCAGCGGGCGACCGGAGCGCTCCTGCTCCTGGAGGGCGCGCTGCAGACGCTCCTGAGTGACCTTGCCGGAGCGGACCAGGGACTGGGCGATGGAGTCTGACATAGTGCTCAGCGAACTGGCTACAGGCAGAGGCTGAAGCCGAAGAATTCAGGAATCGTCCGGGAACAAGCGGCGGACGGAGGGACGGGGGCATCCTACGCGGGACGGGTCCTCTTGTGAAGGAACCGGCCGCTTGCAGCTTGCCGTCCGCCACTCACCTGACACCCGTGCCCGCTACCGCAGACTAATGACGGTTTTCCAGCGTCCGGGTTCTCCCAGGGAGGGGCGAGCCGCTGCAGTCATTTGGTTGCGGCAAGCCTTGGGCAGCCCATTTTTACCACGGAGACACGGAGACACGGAGAATGCACGGAGCGGATTGGAGCTGAGACTGGGCGCGACGTGATGAGCGGGCAGCTGAGCCCTGGGGTTTCTAACTCGAATTGGGGCGGTCCCCCAACCCCCAACCCCCATCCCCCAACCTCCCATCCCCCAACCTCCCATCCCCTAACTCCCATCCCCCTGCCCAGTGAGTGGCATGACGTAGTGGATCTGCCGAGCCACCTCCTGGAAGCCGAAGCGAGGGTAGAGCGCCTGTCCCCGCTCGTTCTGCTCCAGGGTCTCGATCTTGGCGAGCGCCATGCCCTGGCCGCGCATCCACTCGATGGCGTGCCGGATCAGCACGGAGCCAAGACCCTTCCCCCGACAGCTCTCGTCCACCGCCAGGTTGGGTATCCGCCCGATGCCCGTGAACCGATCCAGCCGCGTGGTGATGTAGCCGACCACCACGCCCTCGACCTCCGCCACGAAGACGCCGTCGGGCTGGAGATCACAGTCCGTGGTTACGTCCCGCGCCTTTCGTTCCCGCCAGTCCTTCCCCGCCACCGGCCCAAACGCCGCCTCGATGTTCCGGTCGATGGAGACGCCCCCGAAGCTCTCCACGGTGATGCGTTGGATGGTGGGGAGGTCGGATGGCTGATACGGGCGGATGGTCATGGATAGCTTCCTTCGAGGGTGACACGGAAGCTTTGTTCAAGGTGCCGCGACACTCCTTGATGGCCCCTCAACCCGTATCCGTCCATAGACCGCGCAGTGCCCCTTTACGGCCGAGGGATTGGGAAGGGGTGCTCCGATTGTCCAGGGCACATGCGTTCCAAAGGTGGCGGACTCCGGGTCCAAGTTGAGGACGCGTACCTTCAGCAGTTCGAGGCTGAGAGAACCCGACTGGCCGGGCTGCGGCTCGACACTCAGCTCTCCGAGTAAGGCAACCCATTCGGGAATGGGCGGCCTCAACTCCACGTAGATCGGAATCCCTACATTGACCAGTACGGGGCGCTCGTTCCAGCGGTTGCCGCCGCTCCAATCGAGTGTCTTGCCGGCGGCGAGGTAGAAGCTCGCGGGGAAGTTGCCGCCGCACGGCCGCAGGAAGGTCTCTCGCACTCTGGCTAGGACCACCTGATCGCCGCACCGGGCTCTCATGCCCTCCTCCCAAGTGACCGGTGTTCCACCCAGCAGAGCGTGTCGCTTGCATTTACGGAGCAGCAATCGGCCCTTTATGCGACCCTTTGCCAGGGCTTCATATGCCGAGGCGCCCAGAGTGACGGTGAAGTCGCCAGTCATCGGAGTTGGCCGGGCTGAAGGCCGATCCCGATCCTCGCGACCTGCGCCTCGACGTAAACAGTAGAGAAGCGGAGACAATCCGGATCGTGCGGCAGGTATCGCCCGAGGTCCCAAGGGATCCGTTGGCCGAAGGTGCTTTCCAGCGGACGGCAGTCGATGAGGGATGCAGAGACCGCTTTCACACGTGTGAGTGTCTCCCCCGCGAAGTCCTCGCCCATGAGATGCAACTCTCCCAGGCAGACCGAGGCATGTAACGGCGGGCCGAAGACCCGAGCAAGGAGCGAATCCGCCACGCTGAAGTAGGCACGAGTTGCGCCGGTTCTGGTCTGCGAGACGTCCTGCCACTCACCGCGAAGCAAGTAGGTCGCAGGCGAGAACGCGCGTCCCTCTCGGTGAACGGCGGCCAATGGGCCATCAAAGCGTGGAGCATCTGAAGCGGACCACCCACGGAGTAGCGTCATATCAACGCCTACGTCCTGCCATTGGTGTGGGGTGATCTCGTGCCAGGCGAAGTCCGAGACACTGAAGGTTAGGAGAGTCATCAAGTTGGCGGGGCAGTCAGCGGACTTGCAGCGCCGGCTTAGCATTCAACGAGCAGAAGCCCGCACCCTACCTCAGATGGAACTTCAGCAAGGCAGGTCGCACCCCGAAGGGCGGCGCGGTGGGCAGATTGGATTCGCCACCTCAGCTCTGGTCCTTAACGTAGGCGTGCGGACCCGCCTCCCACTCTCGCACTTCGGGCGAATTCTCGTAGTAGTCACGCATCTGCTCAGCAGCAGCGCGCATTCGCTCTCCGCGGGAGTGTTTCGGCGCTAGTAGACCGCGCCTTCTCGCCTCTTCGCGCACTAGCTGGCGCACTACCGCCGCTACGCTGGTCCCCTGGTCCTCGGCAAGCCGCTGGAGAAGCTCGATTCCCTCGGCATTCTCGTACGTCCTGACCGGGATGCTGAACTGCGCCCCCTTCGGCCTGCCCACGCCGCGCTTCTCTGCAACAGCTCCCATACCTGGCTCCTGATCAACGTGGCCGACTCATCGGCTCGAAAGGGGGATAGCACAATCAGACTCACCTAATCATCCCATGAGATTGGAGTAGGGCCATCATGCGGATTTATTATACCTATGATATCTATGCAAGCAGGCAGGTGGTTGAAGAGGGGTCAAAGACGAATGAAACGTGCAGAGGTTTACTGGGTTCGCTTCGATCCCAGCGAGGGAGCGGAACAAAGCAAGACGCGCCCCGCCGTCATCGTGAATGTAGATGACCTCGGAGCACTGCCGCTGCGTACGGTCGCGCCAATCACAGACTGGAAGGAGCGCTTCGAGGCGAACGACTGGATGGTGAAGGTTCAGCCATCTCTGGAGAACGGTCTCCGCAAGGAATCGGCTGTGGACGCCTTTCAACTTCACGCCTTTGATACTCGACGGTTTGGCAGGCAGATGGGGAGTCTCAGCGAGGACGATATGGAGAAGGTAACTGAGGCCATAGGGCTGGTTCTTGGCATCATCGACTAGCGAGCAGGAGGCACCAGTACCAGTAGGGACGGCGACTGCCCTGAATGAAGGGACGCAACTGGCGGGCTGATCCCGTGTCATAGGGGCGCGGAGAACCGCCCCTGATGTTCCGCATCCTCGACGACGAGTTGACCCTTTGTGATGGTCTGAGCCGCCGCGAGTTGCTGCGCGTGGGCGGGTTGACGCTTGGCGGTCTCTCCCTCTCCACGCTCCTTGGTGGAACCGCCACCGCAGCCCCGATAGTCCCGGCAGGCCGCTCGTTCGGGCGAGCCAAGGCATGCATCCTGCTCTACATGGTCGGTGGCCCGCCGCAGCACGAGACCTTCGACCCCCAGCCGGACGCCTCCGCCTAAATCCGGGGACCTTTCAAGGCAATCTCCACGCCCGTGGACGGTCTACAGGTCGGCGAACTCATGCCCCGGCTGGGAGCGTTGGCGTCGCGCTATGCGGTGATCCGCTCCGCTGCGACGGACATCAACGCCCACACCGGCAGCGGCTTCTTCATGCTGACCGGGCACCCCAACGCCAACCGGCACGGCGAGAGCATCCCGCCGCACCCAGAGGATTGGCCCACGCTTGCAGCGGTGATGAAGCGGCTCCTGCCGCCCCAGGCGCGGAATCTCCCACCTTCCGTGATCCTGCCGGAACTGGTGAGGAACAACCCCGCCGTCCTGGTGGCCGGACAGAACGCCGGCTTCATGCCGCCCCAGTACGACCCTTTCTTCCTGGAGTGCGACCCCCACCTACCCAACTTCCAGGTGCCGGGGGTGACGCCGCAGCCCGAGGTCGGCTATGCCCGCCTCGGCCGCCGGCGCAGCCTCCTGTCCAGCGTGAACGAGGCGATGGACCACGCGCACCGCGGCGTCACCTTCACCCGCGATGACACGGTCCACGAGCAGGCCTTCGAGCTGGTCACTTCCGACCGCACCCGCAAGGCGTTCGACCTCTCTACCGAGTCCGCCGGCCTCCGGGAGCGCTATGGCATGCACAAGTATGGCCAGAGCTGCCTGCTGGCCCGCCGCCTCGTGGAAAGCGGTGTCCGCCTCGTCACCGTGAACTGGCCGCGCGAACCGGGCGATAGCCTCATCGGCAACCCGGTTTGGGACACGCACGCGGACAATGCCGGACGCCTCAAGAACGCCCTGATGCCGCCGATGGACCAGGGCACCTCGGCGCTACTGGAGGACCTTGAAACACGCGGTCTCCTGGACCAGACCCTCGTGGTCTGGATGGGGGAGTTCGGCCGGTCGCCCAGCCATAACGCGGGCGGTGGCCGGGATCACTGGGGCCACTGCTTCAGCATGATGCTGGCGGGCGGCGGGATTCGGGGCGGTGTGGTCCACGGCGTCTCCGACCGTATCGGAGCGTATCCGGACCGTGACCGGGTCGGACCTGAAGACCTTCACGCCACCCTTTACCACTGCCTTGGCCTCCCCCCGGAGGTTGAGATCAGCGACCGCCTCGGCCGTCCCCTTCGCGCCTGTGATGGGACCGCCATCAAGGAAGTCCTGCTCTAGCCAATTGCGGGCCATCGCGCCGCTGCCGGTGTGAGTGGATTTCGGGAACCGCTTTTTCACCGCTGAGACGCAGAATGCGCAGAGAACGCAATCGGAAAACCGGTTGCCGAGACGAGTGGTCCGGTAGGAAGCGATCTGCGGGCGTCTCCCGTACCCTCTTCTCTGCGTTCTCCGCGTTCTCCGCGGTTCAGACCTCCCGCCCTGACCACCCTGGATCGGTGAGGTTTCCGCGTAACATAGTGGCGGAAACCTACCCCGTGCACACCGGATGGGTCGAAGGAGGCATGTGTGAGAGTTACTTTCCTGATTGCGGCGCTGGCGTTAAGCCTGGGTCCGGCTGCCTGGGACCCGTCCGTGGCTGCAGGGACCTCTCCTCGGGGTGGAGCGGGGGCCGTTGCCGGCAAGTCCGCCCTCTCCATCCAGCCGGCGCGCCCACGTCAGGGAGACTTCCTCGTCATCTCGCTGCCGGAAGGGGCTGGCGACTCCGTCACCGGGACCTTTCTCGGCAAGCAGATTCCCTTCCGCCGTCACGAAGGCCGCTGGCTTGGCTTTGCGGCGGTCAAACTGGGCACTGCGGCCGGCTCGCACCGACTTTCGGTGCGAATTGGCCGTGGCGGTGGTTCGCAGACGGTGAGCCAGTCCGTGCCGGTGGCGAAGGTCGCCTTCGCGACCCAGAAGCTCAGCATGAGCGGTCGCACCTCCAGCCTCTACAGCTATCCAGGCGTGAAGAAGGAGGACGCGCTCGTCGGTTCCGCCATCCGTGCCTTCTCCAGCGAGCTGCGGATGGAGGGCGACTGGATCCTCCCGGTCACCGGTCGACGCTCCACCCCATTCGGCGTGCAGCGGATCCGCAATGGCCGGAGGGTCGGCTTCCACCGCGGCCTCGACTTCGCCGTACCGCTCGGCACGCCGATCCGCGCCCCCGCGAACGGCCGCGTGGTGCTTAGCAGCAGCCTGCGCAAGCACGGGAAGACGGTGGTGCTGGACCACGGCCTGGGGGTGACCAGCCTCTACATGCACATGAGCGCCCTCGGAGTGAAGAAGGGGCAGACCGTGCGGAAGGGCGACATCCTCGGCAAGGTGGGCAGCACCGGCGTGAGCACGGGACCCCATCTCCACTGGGCGGTCTACGCGCAGGGAACCGCTGGAGAGCCACTCTTCATGGTGAGGATGAGCGCCCGCGGCGTGCGGCTGGCGGGCGGGTGAAGTGCGGAGTGCGGAATGCGGAGTGCGGAATGCGGAATGCGGGGTTTCCGGATTTAGGAGGCTATGACCCGCTGCCTTCGCGGAACTTGCACCTGAGCGGGTGGAGCTGACGGCTCTCCGCTCACGTGGGGCATCGCGACTTCGGTTGCCCGGCGGGTGGAGTGTGGATAGAATGCCCTCCCATGCCAGGCCTCATCCAACTCGGGATTCAGAACGGCGACTTCTCCCGTCGGAAGCTGGCCCGGTCGGCGCTCTCTCACCCGCTCGCCCTCTACGTCCACATCCCGTTCTGCGTCCGCAAGTGCCACTACTGCGACTTCGCCGCCGGCCCCGCGCCCGAGGCGATCCGTGAGCAGTACGTGGATGCGCTGGTGGCAGAGATCCAGCGCTCGCCCTGGGCCGGAAGCCCCGCGCGGACTGTCTTCTTCGGCGGCGGCACCCCCAGCGAGCTGGCGACGCCGCAACTCCAGCGGATCGTCGCCGCCCTCCGGGAGGCCTTCGACGTCAGGCCGGCGGTCTCGGGGGAACGGCTCGGACCTGAGTGGTCTATCGAATGCAACCCCGGGACGGTGACGCGGCAGTCGCTTGCGGAGATGCGGGAGATGGGGTTCGACCGGATCAGCCTCGGGGTGCAGAGCTTCCACGACCATCACCTACAGGCCCTGGGGCGCATCCACCGCGCCGCCGAGGCCGAGGAAGCCTACGCGTGGGCGAGGGAAGCCGGCTTCCGACGGCTCAACCTCGATTTCATCTTCTGCCTGCCGGGCCAGACCCTGGAGGAGTGGAAGAGCGACCTCGACCGGGCGCTCGCTCTGGGGGTCGACCACATCTCGCTTTACAACCTGACCATTGAGGATGAGACGGAGTTCGGCCGCCGCCACCGGGCCGGAATCCTGAGCCTCCCCGATGAGGACCTCTCTGCCGACATGTACGAGTGGGCCATTGATCGAACGGCCGAGGCGGGGATGGAGCAGTACGAGGTCTCCAACTTCGCGCGGCCCGGAGAGGAATGCCGGCACAATCAGGTCTACTGGCGGCGAGAACCGAGCCTTGGCTTCGGCCTGGGGGCGGCGTCGTTCGTGGATGGCACACGGTGGGCGGTCACCCGCGGCATGCAGCGGTACCTCGCAACCGCGCGTGACGAGGAAGGGCCGGAGCTGGCCTGGGAAGAGCGGCT
>JANPLG010000217.1:0-7790 GCA_031426395.1 Actinomycetes bacterium | reverse complement strand
TCAGCCAGCGGCAGCTCTGCTGGGCGCACCTGAAGCGGGCGTTCCAGGGGCTCTGCGGCCTCCCGGACGCCACGGCGCGCGCGGTCGGGCAATGGGGTCTGGACCGCATCGGGGAGATGTTCCGCCTCTGGCACCGGTTCCGGGAGGACGGGATCGGGCGGGACCAGCTGCGGACGCTCCTGGACCCGGTCCGGAGCGCGTTCCGGGCGCTGCTCGCGATGGGGGGCGGCCGGGTGCCGGAAGACCCGGAACCTGTGCCAGAGCCTGCTGGAGAAGTGGGACGCGCTCTGGACCTTCGCGGCGGTGGAGGGGGTGGACCCGACGAACAAAGCGGCGGAGCGGGCGCTGAGGTGCGCGGTGCTGTGGCGGAAGGGCAGCTTCGGGCACCGGAGCGACGGGGGCGCGGCGTTCGTGGAGACGATGCTGACGGTGTGCGGGAGCCTGCGGCTGCAGGGACGCGGCGTGATGGACTTCGTGCAGGCCACCCTGGAGGCGGCACGCACCGGAGGCCAATCCCAAAAACTCATCCCCAGCTAACCACCTGAACTCTTACAACTGATTCCGCAGGGGATTAGCCGTCCCCAGCCCCAAAGTCCCGACCCGGCGGGTCAGGAGTCCGTGTACAGCTACGGCGCCTTCGGCCGGGTCCTGGAGCGACCGCAGCGACCGGAGACGACCGCCCAGGACGCCCCGCGCGGTACCCGTGGCCGCGATTACGTTCAGGAACGCTATTGGTGTTGCGGTAACTGCGATCCCCTTTGGGTGCGCCCAAAGGTGGCGACGCACAACCGGATGTGGAAAGATAGCTCACAAAGGAGGAGTGGCTGCCCCGGGTCGGAAAACTGCTAACCAAGCACCGCTACTGCTGCTCGCCCCGCTCCGGAGAAGCCCGAATGCACCTCACGTTCGTCCTCCTTCAAGCCGCCGCTCTGGGCGGATCGCCCATCGGCCCGGACTCCCATCCCTCAGCGACCGCCTACTCCCGTCTTCCGCAACTCGCCGCCAGGAATCTTACGCCCGTCCAGCGGGCCGCCACTGGGCTCCATCTCTACCGCCAGGAGATGCTCCATCCCACTCCACCCGCAACAAAATCTTCGAAGATCGCTCTCACCCACGACTTCGTCCTCTCCTCCATCACCCGCAAGCTGGTGGCCGTCAACGCGGATGTGCCCTACCTTCGGAAGACCTGGAAGGACCTGGCACCTGGGGAGGTGCGGGACTGTCTCACCTTTTTCCTCGCGGTGAAGGGCACTCGGAAGGATCAGGAAGAGGTCCGCGAAGCGGTGGTCAAATACGTCACGGATGGCAAGCATCCTGTCCGTCTGCGAGAGTTGGGTACAGAGGCGTTGGGCACCCTAACCCTCAAGCTGGAAGAGCCAAAGTTGGCGGACAGTTTGGCCCAAGTGCTTCGGGAGGACAGCTCAGGTGTCTACGAAGTAAAGCCCATCTCTTCGGAGAAGCCAAGCGTGAGGCCCAAAGGCAATGCGAAGGCGCGAGGGGGAAAAGCAAAGCCCATGCCGGCAAGGCCGCGAAGCGAGCGGACGGTTCTCACCTACCCAGTACGTAGGGCTGCAGTCACGGCCATCCGGCGGCTTGAGAAGTCCGGAATGCTGCTTCCGAGCTACGTCACCGTTGCCGCCAAGGGGGCCGTGCTAGAAGTTATGGTCCTCACAGAGGGGCGAAGCGCCGTTGGATCTCCGTAGTCATTCCCAGGTAATCGACTACGATAGTGGGGATGCAACCCCTCGATGCAACCCCTCGATCCCACCCCCGAAGGCGATGCAGTATCCCTCTTCAACTCCCACGCGGCCCGCGCTGTGCACCTGGCCGACGGTGATGCGGAGACACGTGACTACCTGCTCCGAATCGACCCTGGCGGAGAGATCGGCACGCGCGAGGCCGGTAAAGGTCAACCTTTGATCGCACTTGCGGGGAGCGGCTGGGCAGCTGGTACGGATGGCCAGCGGCTTCCCATCACCAACCAACAGGCAATACGCATCGAACGAGGGGAGGTCCACGCCAAGGGAAGCGACACCGGATTGGTCGCGCTGATGATCCAGGTTCGGGATCTCCATTAATGTTCCGTCACAGCACTAATGATAGTTAAAAAGAATATTTCCAGGCACGAACGCACCTATCAGTAGCGCGTTGACGGACCACTAGCACGCTCATCATCGTGGAGGGGCGAGGACATGGAGTGAAACAAGGTCATCCTAGCGAAGATCGCGCGGCGCGTGGGCGAAGGTCCTCTCGTCATCGCCACGGTCGCTTCCCGCCAACCGGAAGGCTACTTCGGCGCCTACCGGAACGCCTTCCAAAGACGTTGGCCTCAACGATCTGATGTCCGCGGCCGTGGTGAGGCGAGTTAGCCGGAACTGCTGGCGACACTGGGCGGCGCTGCCGGCGTCTACTTCAGCGGCGGGGACCAGTTCCGCATCACTTGAGTACTTCTCGGCGTCATCGGGCGCGATTAGATGAAACTCAGGTCGTGCCCCAGAGCACTCAGGAGAGGGACCTCGCCTTCCAATTGGACGGACGCCGACTCACTCCGGCGCGGCAAATGACTCTCCGATGATCACCTTCCAGGGCACTGACCAACGGCGGCTGTGTGTCGACCCGGGCGCACGAAACGTGGGACGGCGAGATTTTCTCCGACTGGGCGCGCTCGCGCCGCTGGGCCTTGCGTTGCCGGACCTGCTGAACCACCCGGCCGCCGCCGCTTCCCTGGGCCGGGCAAAGAGTGTGATCCTCTTCTTCCAGGAAGGCGGCCTAGCCCACCAGGATAGCTGGGACATCAAGCCCGACGCTCCGCTGGAGGTGCGCGGCCCCTTCAAGGCGATCCGCGACTCGGCAGGCGGCATCCTCTGCGAGCACATGCCGGAGCTGGCGACGCAGGCGCACCGGTATGCCATCGTCCGTTCGGTGACCCATGACGTCTTCGACCACAACCCCGGCGCGTACTACTGCCTCACCGGTCGGACGCCTGTCACCAGCGGCGGCTTCATCCTGGGAGACCGGCGCGGAAACTTCCCGACCTATGGCGCAGTGGCCTCAATGCTTCGTCCCGCATCGGCGAATGTGCCGAGCTTCATGCAGGTGCCGTCGCTCCTGGACAACAACGGCGAGTTCCTTCCCGGTCAGAAGGCGGGGTTCCTGGGCGGGAAGCACGATCCGTTGGTCCTTGGGAGCCAGCCGGAGTACGCGGTGCCCGGCCTGACCGGTCCCTCCCGGTTCACAAGCGAGCGGCTGGAGCGGCGTGAGTCGCTGCTGCGCCAGGTGCAGTCGGAGCTGGCGCACCTGGGCGATCAGCCGCTGGGCCGGGATGTAGACGCCTACTATGAGCGGGCGTTCCGCACCCTCACCTCCAGTGCCGTTCGCGAGGCGTGCGACCTCACCCGTGAGCCAATGGCACTGCGTGAGAAGTACGGGATGCACCCGATGGGACAGTCGTTCCTGCTCACCCGCAGGCTGGTGGAAGCGGGCGTGCGGCTGGTCACCGTCTGCTGGGGTCCCAAGTCCGGCTCCGACTCCAACCAGGGCTGGGACACCCACCGGCGCAACCACCACTTCCTGAAGAACAGTCTGCTCCCGCCGACCGACCGTGGCCTCGCCGCCCTCATCGCGGACCTGCACGACCGGGGCACCCTGGACGAGACGCTGGTGGTGGCGATGGGCGAGTTCGGCCGCACGCCGCAGATCAACAAGGATGCGGGGCGCGACCACTGGCCCGGATGCTACTCCATCATGCTGGCGGGCGGCGGCATCCGCGGCGGCGCGGTGTACGGAGAGTCCGACGAGAGCGCCGCCTACCCTAAGCGCGACGCCGTCACGCCGGAAGATGTGGCCGCCACGATCTACGCCGCGCTCGGCCTCTCCCCCACGGCGGAGGTGCGTGACCTGGAAGATCGCCCCCACCCCATCGCCCTCGGCCAACCGATCCGCGCGCTCTTCGGGTGAGTGCCCCGTCCCCAGGCGTGGACGACGTGGACGACGGAAGTGTGCTCGGAAGGGTGTCTCCGTGCCTCTGCGGGCTGCCTGCACTCCAATATTGGAAAGATTGAGCTGTGGCGTTCAATTTATCAAATCACTCCCAATGCAGGAGCGCTCATCGCTTGGTTGAAAAGGAGTCTAGCTATCAGCGGTGAGTTGGCCCAGGCCACCTCCCCCGCGCGTTGATCGGCCGATTCTGGAGGCCACTGGAGGCTCTTCAATGACCAAGCGTTTCGGTTTCGCGCTTCGATGCCTTGCTGTTTCCGCGATTGCGCTCGGTCCCATGGGGACGGCTTCTGCTCAGACGCAGATCTTCAATTCCACCACCACGGCTGGCAACAACACTGCACAAGCTTCGTGGCTGGCCGCATCGGGGATCGGGAGTCCCGCGCATCTTGTCGACTTCGAGAGCGGTTTCACGAACGGGCAGAACATCGACGACGTCACCGGTCTGTTCCCGCTATCGATGGTGGTGCGCGCAACGGCAGCGGCCACTCCTGCCACCATCAAGTCCGGGGCCGGCTCGATAGCCGGAAGCAGTCCCATTGATACGTTTGCCCTAACGCATAACGAGTCCGCGTTCCTGGAGTTCGACTTTACCGCCAACCCTGTGGACTATCTTGGCTTCTACGACATCGACCATACCGGCGCTGTGGGCACGCTCTTCTTTGTGGGCGGCGGAACCCAATCCATCTCGCTGGATCAATCCCAGGCCGGCGAGTTCTGGGGCGTGTGGCGAAACAATCAACCCAGGATCCAGAGGATTCAACTGGATGCATCCGGCGACGGAACCTGGGGCGTGGACAACATCCAGTACGGCACGCTGGATGCCACCGCGGTCCCGGAGCCGGCTTCCATCTTCCTCCTGCTTCCCTGCCTGGGAACGCTAAGGCTGCTTCGTCGGGCTAGGAAGTCGCGTTAGTTAGGATGGCGTAACCATTATCGGACGGGCGGAGCGGCATTCGGGCGGGTCGGCAATCGGCCCGTCCTTCCTCGACCTATAGCGATGCCTGGTATCGGCGGTTGACCTCGTTCCAGTGGATGTGCTCTACAAAGCGGCGGACGTAGTCGTTCTTCCGGTTCTGGTAGTCGACGTAATACGCGTGCTCGTAGACATCGCAGACGAGGAGCGGCTGGCCGAACCAAAGGACGCCCACTTCGTGGAGGTCGCTGGCCACGTTGTACAGCTTGCCGTTCACCGCATCCCGCGCGAGGATTCCCCACCCCTGCGCCGCGATGGCCGTGGCCTGGAAATCCTCGATCCACCGCTCAAAAGTTCCGAAGCGCCTGGCGATGGCGGCTCGGACATCTTCCTGAGGCGGCGGTGCCTGCGCGGCCATGTTCTCGAAGTAAAGTTCGTGGAGCACTACGCTGTTCGCCCGGTTCACCTTGTCCCGCTGGAGGTAGGAGTGGGCGGCCCCGGTCAGCGGCTTGCCTCCCTGGAGCAGTTCGTCGAGCTGCTTCTCATCGGCCGCCAAGGTGCGGAGCGCACCTCCGTAGTGAGCGGTGTGATGGGGCGAAAGTTGCTCCTTAGAGAGGAAGCCAGGCAGCTCCGCGTAGGGCAGCGGCTTGGGCGTGCCGGTGAGCAAACCGGAGTTCGGCGGGAAAGCTCCCCCATCCGCAGCGGCAGCCGGAGCGTCCGCAACCTCGGCGACCATGATCCCGGCAGCACAGCCAACCATGCCGCGCAGCACCTCACGGCGAACGATACGTGGTTGAGACATCAGCACCAACTTCCTCACGAGACAATTCATCAGAGGCGTCCCAGGGAACCCGGGGGGACGCAACGATGTCCTGTGTGACACCCGTGCTGCAACATCCTCTTTACGAGCGTGTGCAGCTCTAGCGGCAGAGATTTAGCAGTGACTAAATCTGGAGCGTAACTCGATTGACCTTGCACGTCGCCATTGATATAGTTCTTCTGTCCCGAAGCCTGCAAGGATCGCCTTTCGGCTTCACTCTCGCTCTGACTCCTTTCCTCCTTCAACGGGTGTGTGCATGATCGCGCTGAACACCGTTCGCCCTGGCTCTTCGGTCCGCGTTCTTCGATTGGAAGGGCAGCCGGATGTGTGCAAGCGGCTTCGAGAGATGGGGTTCTGCGAGAACAGCGTGATCCGCTGCGTTCAGGCAGGTCCCTCCTGTGTCTGCCAGATCCAGCATTCCCGCATCGGCTTGAGCGCGCAGCTCGCCCAACAGATCCTTGTTGAGCCGATTGTCGGACGCGCCTGAGCGGTCGCTCGACTGCGCTCCCCAGCGGCTCCCTGGATCAGACCTGCACTCCCATGGCTGAATCCCTTCTGAGCGACCTCAAGCCAGGACAAACCGGCCGCATCCAGCGCATCGACGCACCGACCACGGTCAAGCAGCGACTCCAGGAGATGGGCCTAATCCGAGGAACCGCGGTGACCTTCGTCCGGGCAGCACCTCTGGGTGGCCCCGTGGAGATCCGGGTGCGCGGCTACCACCTCTCCCTCCGCAGAACCGAGGCGGAGCAGATCATCCTTGAGGGCGACTCTGCGTGAAAATCCAGGAGCGGACCGCAACTCCCGACGACGTGATGGACGGTGCCGAGCCCGTGCAAACGACCGCCCCAGTCCGCTACCTGGCGTTAGCCGGCAACCCGAATTGCGGCAAGACCACCCTCTTCAATGCCCTCACCGGCCTTCGGCACCGGGTAGGCAACTACGCCGGGGTGACGGTGGAGCGCCGCGAGGGGCGCGTGGTTGGCACCGAGCAGTCGGTCCTCGACCTCCCTGGAACCTACAGCCTGGCCGCGCGCTCCCCGGATGAAGTCATCTCCCGCGACGTCCTCCTGGGCCGCTTCCCGCCCGCTCCGGAGATGGTCCTGGTGGTGGTGGATGCTTCCAACCTGGAGCGCAACCTCTACCTCGCCAGCCAGGTGATGGACCTCGGATTGCCCGTAGCGCTCTGCCTCAACATGGTGGATGTGGCGGAACGGGTGGGCCTCACCGTGGATGTCGCTCTGCTGCAGCGGGAGCTGGGCGTTCCGGTGCTACCGATGGTCGCCCGAAAGGGGCAGGGACTGTCGGAGCTGAAGGCCTTCCTGAGGACGCCTCCCCCAGCCGCGCCCGCCAGGCAATGGGAACTGCCGGAGCCGATGGGCCGTGAGACGCAGGCGCTCGCCGATCTGCTCATCCGTGAGAAGCTCTGCCCCACGCCGAGCGCCTGGTTCGTGGCCCTAGGCATCCTCTCGCACGCAGGAGCGAACGCGGACTCCCTGGCCGACCACGCCGCCGTCCGTCCCGCCCTGGACGCGGCGCTCCGCCGGTTGGAAGCCGCCGACATCGACCCGCACTCTGCTCCGGTGGAGGAGCGCTACGCCTGGATCCAGCAGGTGGTCGACCGCGCCACCCACCAGGGCGAGATCCCGGTCACCTGGACCGACCGCGTCGATGCTGTTGCTACCCACAAGGTGCTGGGGTTCGTGGTCTTCTTCGCCCTGATGGCCCTTATGTTCCAGGCGATCTTCACCTGGGCGCAGATCCCGATGGGATGGGTCGAGCAGGGCCAGACGACTCTGAGTGACTGGGTGAGCGGTCGCCTGCCGGAAGGTGAGTTCCGCAGTCTCATCATTGATGGCGTGATTGCGGGCGTGGGCGGCGTGGTAATCTTCATGCCGCAGATCATGTTCCTCTTCTTCTTCCTGGGGTTGCTTGAAGATACCGGATACATGGCCCGCGCCGCCTTCGTGATGGACCGGCTGATGTCGAAGGTCGGCCTGCACGGCAAAAGCTTTATTCCGCTGCTTAGCTCCTTCGCCTGCGCCATTCCCGGCATCC
>JANPLG010000216.1:0-14119 GCA_031426395.1 Actinomycetes bacterium | reverse complement strand
TTCCTCTGGTTGCGAGCCTAAGGAAGAATCGTCGGCTGCCGCCCCCGCTGCGAATCCCCAATCTTCAAGCAGCCGCCCGCAGCACCTGCAGGGTCGATTCACGGTGCAAAGTGCTTTGCCCTGACTACCAAATCGCCATGGTCGACCCAGATAGTGTAACAGACTCGACGATAGTATCGCCGATGCGGATGTAGTAGTGATAGCGCCAGTTCACCGACTTACCATTTACCGTTGCTCGGATCAAGTCCCCAGGTCTGGGCAGCACCTGGTACACCTTTATGAGGTCAGATGCTTGGCTTCCGCTTAGTCTTGGACTTCCTGTTAGCCTTCGAAAGGCTCTCAAAGCAGTGTAGCCGCATAATCTGTAGCCGCTTGGTTGATAAGGGACGTCCGCTACAGCGGCGAATACCTCAGACATCACTTGCGGGTTGGCGATCGCCGCTGCGGCAAGTCGGCCGAGACCCGCGCGAGTCAACCCTACAACAGCCCCATGCTCAAGTAGCCAGAGCGCGTATCCATAGTCCTTGGCTGCAATTGCCTGGGCCACCTGCGTGGGAAGGGCAATCTTGCTTGAGAGTCCCCTCGGATCCACGGCGTTCACTGGGTCGTTGCCCACGTAGCCGTAGAGGTTCAGCCCTCCCGCCCACCGGATCGGGTCCCGCGTCAGGAACCGGCCCGAGTCCTGCTCGTAGTACCGCTGCTCCAGGTACACCAGGTCCAGGCCGCCGCCGTACGGCTCCCGCTCGTAACCGTGCCCTCCCGCGAACTGGTACGGCGACCGCGGCTCCTCCCCGCCCACCGCCTCCCGCTTACCTTAGGCAATACACCGCCGGGCCGTGATCTGATCCACGCCGTTGCGGGCCATTCTCCGCCGAAGGCTGCAGTGAGCGTAGTGCCGGGAACATATCGGACGGCAATCCAGGACTAACCATCCGAAGTCTTCAGCGAGACGGCACGCGTTATGCGTTCGTGGGTATCACGCCCATCTCCTGGCCCAGTTCGACTATCCTATCTTCAACGTCTAAGCGCACCCGGAAGAACTGGTCACTAAAAACATCCAAGACTTCTGAAACCTCATCAGCATCTTGATCTGCCATCCAGTCCATCGGGTCGACAGAATCCCTCTTAAGAACTTCCGGAAAACGTTCCACTACAGCCTCCAGCAGGTCGGCTATAGCGTCGATTCGCGCCCGTTGGAACGCTGAAATGATTCCTGGTACGGGGTATTTGCTCTCCAGGAGAAACTCGATACCTCCATTAGATAACATTGAAGAGGCACCGAAGACCATAGCGAGCACTCCATCTTGGGAAAGTGAATTTTCGCAGAGATGACATTCGTTGCGTGCCAAGTGGGATTCCAGATATGGCAGTGCGTGACGCCACCTTTGTTTTCGCATGCTCGAGTCGTTCATTTCGAATCTCCGGTTAGCACTCCTGATCGCTTGGAATGCTGAAGCACGATATGTCGACGAACCATCCACTCTTAGCCGCAATTGCTAATGAAACGTCGTCCGTTGGGCAGGTTTATTGATCGCTCGTCGAGTAATGAGGTTTGCTTCTTGATTGAGCTCTGGATCGTTCCGCACATTAAACATCAAGCATCCTGAAGTATGCTCATGAATCAATTGATCTAGGTCTCTCCGCAACTCGCTTGCGGAAAGACCTGGTGTCAATCACTTGGCTACTGAGACGCATGCATAAAGCTCATCTAGTGAACGGTGGACGTCGAGTTAGTCAGCGGATTGTACCGCGGCCTCTGGAAATCGCGCCAGCTCTCTTCTTCAGTCATGAAGAACCGGTTAGCTATCGGTTCAGCAAGATAGCCCCATACAGGTGGCAACGCGCGACTTCTACTACCAACAGTGACAAAGACCCTGATTACCCTTCCTATGCGCGATGCAACAGTCATTGTAGGAACTCTCAGCGCCTTGCGAGCTATTCCCATGGGCGGCCCCATACGGGTTCCCAGGTAACGGGCCGTAACAAAGGTCTTAAGGTAGTTTGTGATAATAGGGTTTCTACTCTTTCTTACACCATAGTAGATATTCTCTACATCACTGAGCTTAAGATCTTGCGGCGCGAGTTTCCGCTTGCACAAATAACCATCCCACAAAGCCTCGACAGCATCGTTGTAAGTCCCATGTTGCGTAAAGTTGTGTCCTCCTGGAATGGGGCCTGTGCGAGCCGAGTCCAAGAAGCTCCTCACTTCAGGGCGCAATGGGAGGTCTTTCCAAATACTCTGCGGGATGTAGTGATGCCCTTTCGGCGCAAGTCCACTCGGGTCGACCCGGTTCACCGGATCATTCCCGGTGTAGCCGTAGAGGTTCAGCCCTCCCGCCCACCGGATCGGGTCCCGCGTCAGGAACCGGCCGGAGTCCTGCTCGTAGTACCGCTGCTCCAGGTACACCAAGTCCAGACCGCCGCCGTACGGCTCCCTCTCGTACCCGTGCCCTCCCGCGAACTGGTACGGCGACCGCGGCTCCTCCCCGCCCACCGCCTCCCGCTTACCGTACGCACTATACCGCATGGCGGAGGAGACGGTGGTGCCGGTCCCGTCCATGAGGTACCGCATCGTCCCCAGGTAGTCGTCATGCGTGAAGCGGTGCTTCGCGCTGTCGCCCGGGGGCGTGTAGCGGACGGAGTGCCCCGGCGTGTAGTACGTGTCCTGGTGGCTGTCATGCAGCCCGTGGCTGTATCGGTGCTCTCCGGTGGGGGCATCCTCCTTCCAGACGCGCTGGCCGCCAGCATCGTAGGTCGCCTTGAAGACCTCCGTGGCCTGCGCGCCCTGTGTGGCCCGCCGCAGCCGCCCGTCTCCGTCCCACTCGAAGCGGTTGTCCACCCGGGTCCCGTTGGTCCGCTTCCGGTCCCGGCGGGTCATCTGTCCCCAGTCGTCGTAATCGTACCGTGTAAAGCTGGTGCCAGGCGTCGTCCACGGATCGGGCGTTTCCCCGCCCGCCCCCAGAGCCGCGTTGTTGATCCACTTGAGCTTGTCGGCCTCGTCGTGCTTGTAGTAGTGAGTCAGACCATTCTGGGTCACCTGCGTGCGGTTGCCGTTCTTGTCGTAGCTGAAGCTGTTGCCGCTGCCCAGGTCCGGGTGCGTCTCCGCCTGGAGCTGGCCCAGCGGGTCGTAGACGTAGGTGTGAACGCGCGCGCCATCGTCCGTCTCCTTCGTCACGCGGCCCGCCGCGTCATGCTCGTAGGTGAAGCGGTCCAGCAGCGCGTCGGTCGCATCCCGGTGACGGATTTCCGTGAGCCGGTCCTGGACGTCGTACTGCCAGACGGTGCGCCACTCCGCAAACTGGTTGTTCGGACGCGGGTTGCGCCGCTTCAGCTCCGTCCGGTTGCCGTTCAGGTCGAACTTGTAAGTGAAGACCTGGCTGAACGGGGTGGTGATCTTCCACGTCCGGCCCTTGGGGTCCTGCTCGGAGACCCAGGGCAGGGTCTGGCCGGCCAGCAGCGCCCGCGTCTCCCAGCCGTAGGCGTTTGGGAAGTACGTCAGGTCCAGCGCCTTCCTGCCTCCGCCCGGCTCCAGGCGGGTGGGGCGGTCCAGCGCGTCGTAGAAGGTCTTGCTGATCCCGGTGCCGTCCTCCACCTCGTACACCCGCCCGAACTCGTCGTAACGGTACTGGAAGGTCATGCCGCCCGGCGTCCCCGCCTGCAGCCCCGGCGGCACGAAAACCTCTGTCACCCGGCCCAGATCGTCGTAGGTGTACTCCGTGGCGGCCCACAGCGTCACCTGCATGCCGCCCGTCCCCTGCGTGTGCTTCCGGCGGTGCCATGCCAGCGCGCCGGCGGCATCGTAGCCAAAGCGCTCCGTGAAGCCGTCCGGGTGGACAATCTGCGTCACCTGCCCCTCGTAGACGCCGGTGGCCAGGCCCTGCGTGTCGTAGCCCCAGTACTCGAAGTGGGTCTGGAACATCGTCTGGTCCAGGCCTGGGTTCGCGGGATTGACCACCCCGTTGGGGGGCGTCAGCGTCAGCAGGTTGCCCGCCGCGTCATACCGGTAGCGGGTGGAGCGGCTGGTGGTCGCGCCGCCGTTGATCAGGCCGCTCTCCGTCACCACCAGCGGCTGCCCCTCGCCATTGAAGACGGCGGTGGTCACCTGCTTGCGCGTCCACGTCCCGCTGGTGGCGCGGGCGGTGACGGCGCCGCTCTCCACGGTGTTGCCCGCCTTGTCCACCACCGTCCAGCTCTCCGCCAGATCCTTGGGTGCCGCGCCCGCCTGCTGCGTGGTGATCTTCAGCCGGCCGAAGCTGTCCAGTAAGTAGGCGAAGGTGACCTCGTGCCCCTTCGCGTCCATCACGCGGAGCGGTAGGCCGTCCGTAGTCCACTCCAACACCTGGGTGATGGAGGAGGCCAGGTCCGCGCTCCCCGCCGCTGCCAGCGGGTTGGCGGGTGAGCTGCTCTTCCAGAGCCGCCCGTCCTCCCTCGCGTCCATATCCAGGGGCAGGATGCTGGCAAGGTACTCCACCTCGCCGGCGGGCAGCGTCACCGGAACACCGGTGCCGGGGATCAGCGCCGTCTCCTCCACCTTGGTGGGGCTATCCAGAGCGTAGGGGCTGGCGTAGTACAGTTTGAGCTGGCTGAGAGCGCCCGTGGCGGATGGCGGGACCGGCACCTGCGGGTGGACTCCCTTGCGCCAGACGTGCATCAACTTCCCGTTGGCCGGATTCAGATCCAGCTCCACCACCTGGTCGTAGGTTTGCGCGGGCCGGGCGGGGGTGCCGTGACTCTTTGCGCTCACCCGCATCGGCAGTCCGAACACTCCCAGTTGCGTCACCGTTGTCTCGCCAAGCGGGTTGGTGGCCGTGATCTGCGTGGTCGGGAGGTCGCCATCCACCGGCACATAGGCATATTCCATGACCGGAGTGCTAGGGCCCGCCTTGCTGGTGAACACCTTCTTCAGGCGGTCGTCCAGGTGCCCGTCATGCTCGTACGCCACCCACCGCTGCGTCGCCAGGTCCTCGACCTTGACCAGATGGTGGCTATCGTAGGTGTACTGCACCTGCGTTCCCACCGGGTTGGGGCCGGGAACGGTCATCGTTCCGGTGGCGCGGTTGAGCTCATACCGGCGGACGAGTCCGTTGGGGTAGGTGGGATCGCTCGCGTCCGTGTACTGGGAGCTGGTGACCCGCCCGTCCCAGTGCTCGGGCTCCAAGCGCGGCAGGACGGCCGGCTCATAGGTGTAGGTGACCAGCTTGCCGGCCGGCTCCTCCTTCTGGGTGACCAGGTCACCCGTCGCCGTCCCGTAGGCAAACTCCCACTCATAGGTCGGCCGCGCACCCGTGCCGTCCTTGGCACCCCGCACCCACACCTTGGTCAGCTTCTGGCGGTTGGCCCCAGTCTCGTCCGTCACGCCGGTGTAGAACAGCTCGTGGACGCGGCCCCAACGGTCCGTCACGCTCGTGAGCAGCCCGCTCAGCGGATTGTAGGCCAAGTCGAGGCCGCGCCCCGCCGGGTCCTTCACCGCCATGAGCTTGCCGTCGGTCCAGGTCAGCGTCACTTGCCGGCCGTGGCGGTCGGTCACGGTGGTCAGCAGGTAGACGAAGCGGACCTGGTTCACCCCCTTCTCCGCGTGGACAGTGCTGAAGGAGTAGACGGTCCCGTCCTGCTGGGTGATCTGGAAGCTGCTGTACGCCGCCTGCCGGAACACATTGAAGGTCCCGCCGCCCGGAACCTTCACCGGCACCTGCGCGGTGAGCAGCGGCGGCGTCCGGGCGCTCGTCATGGCGACGGTGCTGCGCGGGGATTCCCACTGCTCACCCTGCTGGCGGAACCCCAGGATGCTGCCGCCCTGATTCCAGACGGCCTGCATCTCGTTGTCCTGCCACACCACCTCCACGGACTGCGCCCAGTTGTGGGTCCAGCGGCTGTTCCGCTCGGAGAGCCGCGATGTATTGGGCGGCGCGTTCAGCACCTGCTGCGCGTTCACCTCGTTGTACTGCGGGCCCACGTGGGAGAGGCTGCTGTAGTGGAAGGAGAGGCCCAGCTGCAGCCCCCGGTAGCTCCAGGAAGTCACCGGCACGTCCCACGTCAGGCCGCCGGTGCGCGGGTCGATGGCGCTCTGCGCGCTCACCGGGCATGAGCAGCCGCACATGTCCTCGTCGCCCATCTCCCCCACGTCCAGCAGCACCCCGAAGCGGCGCGGATCGCTGTCTTTGCTGGCCCCGTCGTTGTCCGTCGCCCGCGCCGTCACATTCCACTCGCCCATATTGTCGATCGAGGCGGAGACCGGCAGGTTCCAGCTCCCGTTCGTCGCGGCGTTCACCACTCCCAGGCTCGTACCGTCCCGGAAGAACTGCACCTGCGTGACACTGCCGTCCGTGTCGCTCGCGCTCGCCTTCAGGATGAAAGGCTCATCCGCCGGGAGGCCCTCCCCCTGGGACGGCGCGGTGATCGAGACGGTCGGCGGGGCATTGATCCGGATAGTGACCCCAGCGGAAGTGCCCTTCACCCCGCAGTTGTCCGTCGCCCGGGCGTAGAGGGTGTAGATCCCCGGCGTCGTGGCGTTCCAGTTGAAGGTGTACGGCGCGGAGTTGTCCTGCCCCAGGACCTCCGTGCCCTTCAGGAACTCCACGGACTGGATCGGCCCGTGCGTCGCCATGGCCGTGGCTGCCATCGGCACCGTCCCCAGGTTGAACACCTGCCCGCTCACCGGCATCGTGAGCGCCACCGTAGGCGGGATGGCGTCGGCAATGGTCACCGTCGCGCTGGGCGGGCTTCCCACCGTGTAGCTGCCCGCCAACGCGGTCACCGTGAGGATCGCTGTCTCCGCGCTTTCCACCAGGGTGTCCGCACTGGGGCGCAGTTCCAGCGTCGCCGTGCTGCTTCCGCCCGGTATCGTCACCGACCCGCCAAGCGACTGGTAATCCGCATTGACGGCTGTTCCGCCCATCGTGAAGTTCACGTTCAGCGGATTCAGTGTCGGGCCGTCACGGGTGAAGGTGTAGGTGCCGTAATCGCTCAGGCACTCTGCGGCGGAGAGATCGGTCGCCGCCACCGAGACCTCCGGCAGGTCGTTGTCTTGAATCACCACCTGCCCCTGGGTGGTGCTTCCCAGCACATAGTCGCCGCTGCTATTCAGGACATACTGCAGCGTTTCCTCTCCCTCGATTGCCCGGTCGTGCTCCGGGATTACCGGCAGATCGACGTAGCTCGCTCCCGCAAGTAGGGTCACGGGTGCCGGCACGCTCTCCACATCCTCGCCGTTCGTGGCCCAGCCCGTGCCGCCGCTCGTGATCCCCGCCTGCACCAGCAGCGCGCTCGTCGTCGGCCCGGTCCGCGTGATGCGGATCATCCCCGTATCGGAAGGCGGCTGCGGGTTCTGTCCCATCGGCGGGTTGGTCGGCTCCGCCGCCGTTCCGTCCGTCACGCTCAGCGTCACCTTCGGCTTGATGGTGATCGGAACCAGGGCTGATTCGACGGTGCTGGTGGTCTGGGCCTGCGAGTTGTAGAAGGTCGCCACGGCCTTGAGGTTGACCGTGCCAATGAGGTTCGGCGTCCAGTTCACCGAGAAGGCCGGACCGCTGCTATCGGTGTCAATCAGCGTGGTGCCGTGGTAGAAATCGACCTTGGTGACCCGGCTGGGCGGTCCCGCCTCGGCCTCGATGGTGAGCTGCTCGCCCGCCGGATGGACGCTGTAGGCGGCGGGGCTGGTGATCTTGCAGGTGTTCCCCGTGGTGTCCGTCAGCGTGACCGTGCTCGAACTCGGTTGCGGCAGCGTGTAGCCACTTCCCGCCTCCAGCTCGAAGACGATGGTCTCCGGATCCTCCCCGATCGTGTCCGGCTGGCTCACCAGCGTCAGCGACTGGTAGTTCCCGTTGGTACCGCCGAAAGTGAAGGCACCGGTGGAGGGCGGGGGCAAGCCATTGGAGACCGGATGCCGCCGGTAGTCCGCCAGGTAGGTTGCCGTCCCGGTCAGCTTGTAGGGCACGGTGAAGGTGCCGGTGTATCCCGAAGGCACCCCGCTGATCACCGTGAAGGTCACCGTCTCGCTGGCCTCGCTGATGGTCGTCTTGTCGACCATCAGCGAGACGGAGGGATTCATCCCCTGCGAGTGGGACGTGCGCGTTCCCAGCAGCACGGTCGGCGCGGCCACCACCAGGAGAGCGAGGAGCGGGAGAAGCTTGCGGAAGGACATTGAGGCACCATGCAAGGAGATCAGGGCATCGTCCAGCTTGATCCCCAAGCGGCCGTGCGTTCCCCCACTCTAACGCGGATTGCAGCCTTTTCCCCACTTACCTTTCATCCTAGAATGCTTAAGTGAGTCTTAACTGCGGATATTGCCATTCAACCCCACGTTGGCATGTCGCTTCCAGCCCCAACGCTCGCCTCGCGGCAGCGGTCTGCACAACCCATCCGCGAACTGGTACGGCGACCGCAGTTTCTCCCGCCTCCCGTATGACGCGCCTGTCCGGCCAGCCACTCAGGCCACATCCCAGCGCCGAACAGCCCCAATCCAGAGGCAGGCCACCCCAACCCCTACGAGCAACCCTGCAACGCCGCTCCAAACAACAAAATCGTATCCAAGTGCGATTTCGAAACGCGTGGCCAGAATCGCGAGCATCATGGCGAGGCCCGAAAAGCTGAACAGCCCAAGGCCTGCACCCACAACCAGCGCCGCAAGGTAGAGCAGCAACGACAGCATTCGTCTCACTGCATGCTCCGTCTCGAGCGTATCGCCTCCAGCCTATTCCGCATGCCCCGGTCTCCGCGTCCTCTGCGCCTCGGCGGTTGTCTCTTCCCAACCCACGCCCTCTCCACCCTATCCCATCGCACAACCAGATCCGCGCGTTCCGCCCGCCTGCCGTGCGGCAAAGCACAGTGCCCTCGCCAGCAGCCCCAGAGCATAATCCGGGCAACACCGTTTCACTTTGCAGAGATTCCTTCGGAGTCCCTCCGCAAGCGTTCGCTGGTAGGAGCCACCATGGGTACCGTTCTCGGGTTTGTCTGGTTCGTTGTTGGGTGCGTGGTCTTCAACACCGCCATCCTGGTCTGGGCCGCGCTGATGCTGCCCAATCCCGTGGAGCGCGCTCGCCAGCGGCTGGAGCGGCGGGGCGTGGGGACCTTCTTCCTCGGGCTGGTGCTCACGGTGGTCAGCGTCTTCCTCTGGGTGGCGATGGTGAACGCGCCCAATGGCGTGGTCAAGCTCCTCGGCTGGCTGGTCCTTAGCCCCACGCTGGCCGCCGCCGTCGTGGGCGGTGCCGGCATCGCCCGCATCGCCGCCGACCGGATCGCGCCCCGGCTGAAGAACGAGTCGGAGATGGTCGCCCTCGTGGGCGGAGCGCTCTCCACCAGCGCCGCCGGCTGGACCCCCGTGGTCGGCTGGTTCCTCTTCTTCCCGGCCCTGCTGATGCTCAGCGTCGGCGCGGGCCTCCTCGCCCTCCTCAGCAAGCGCCGCGTCGCCGAGGAAGCTGCTCGCGTTCCCGCAGGAACCCCGGCCGCCTATCCCGGCCACCAGCCAGCCGCTCAGCTGGCCCCGACCTGGGACACCAGCGGCTACGCGCCAACCTCCGACTTCAACCTGCCGCAAGCCGGGACGACCGCGCAGGCCGTAGCGCCCCAAGCCTGACGGAGCGCGGGCGTCCCGCCCGCATGAGCCTTTGGAGAGCCGGGTTCCATCCCGCCACCAGCCAACCCGACCCCAATCCGAAATCCGAAATTCGAGATCCGAAACTCGAAATCCATGAAACTCACCCGATCCCAGTTCCTTGGCGGTGCCGCATCCGCAGCGGGCGCCCTCTCGCTCACCGGTTGCATGCAGGTGGCGCGCCGCATCTCCCACACAGAGCTGCCGGAGGGGCGGATCGGCCGGGATGCCACACTCCCCGGCGACCCCGCCTGGCGCGTCCTAAACCGCATGGCCTACGGGCCACGGCCCGGAGACCTGGAGCGGGTACGGAGCACCGGCGCTGACGCCTGGATCGAGGAGCAGCTTCACCCGGAGAAGGTGGAGGAGCAGTGGGCCGCCTGGATGCGCCTCATGCCGATGGACACCCTCGACATGGACCCGGCCGAGGCGGAAGACTTCGAGACCGCCACCTACCCGGAGGTCGGCAAGGGCCAGTCCGCCATCGAGCTGCAGCAGGCGATGGTCCTCCGCTCCGTCTACAGCAACCGTCAGCTCGAGCAGGTGATGGTCGAATTCTGGACGGACCACTTCAACATCAGCCAGCTCAAGGCGGAGTGCTCCTGGCTCAAGACGGTGGACGACCGCGACCTGCGCAAGCACTCCCTGGGGAAGTTCCGGGACCTCATCTGGGCCTCCGCGCACAGCCCGGCGATGCTCTTCTACCTGGACAATGACAAGAACAAGAAGCAGGACGCCGGCAGCGGTGCCAACGAGAACTACGCGCGGGAGCTGCTGGAGCTGCACACCCTCGGCGTGGACGGCGGCTACACGCTCAAGGACATCCAGGAAGTGGCGCGCTGCCTCACCGGCTGGAACTTCCGCAAGAGCTTCCAGCGCCTCCCCTACATCGGCAACTTCGAGTTCCGCGCGGGCGATCATGACGACGGCCCCAAGCGCGTCCTCGGCGTGCCCATTCCCGCCGGCCAGGGGATCAGGGACGGCGAGCAGGTGGTCGATATCGTCTGCCGCCACCCCAGCACCGCGCGCTTCATCGCCCGCAAGCTCTGCCGCCGCTTCGTCGCGGACGCCGGCCCGGAGCCGCTCATCAACCGCCTGGCGGAGGTCTTCAAGAAGACCGACGGCGATCTGCAGCAGGTCCTTTCCGAGCTCTTCCATAGCGAGGAATTCCAGCGCGGCACCTCCCGCAAGCTGAAGCGCCCCTTCGACTACGTCGTCTCCGCGCTGCGGATCACGAACGCCGATACCAGCGGTGCCGGCATTCTTCCCTACCTGGAGCGGATGGGCCAGCTCCCCTACAAGTGGGCGATGCCGGACGGCTATCCGGACCGCACCGATGCCTGGACCCCCAGCCTCCTCGCCCGCTGGAACTTCGCAATCGATCTGGTGCAGGGCAAGGTCCCGGACACCGATGTGAACGTCCGGCAGTTGATCGAGGCCACCGGAGAGAAAGCGCCGCGAAACCGCGCCCGTGCCGCCTGCCGCCTGGTCCTCGGCACGGAGCCTGACGAGGGGCTGATGGAGAAGCTGCTCACCGCAGGCGGCGGCACCGTCCAGAAGCCCACCGGCGGCCCGGAGCCCCGCCTCGCGCTCCTGCTCTGCTCACCCCAGTTCATGTGGCGCTAGGTGCCTCCTCAATTTTCAATTTGCACTTTTCAATTTGCACTTTTCAATCCGATTCGCACCGAACCCTGACCTCTGAACCCTCATGCCCACCCTAACTCGACGTGAACTGATCCAGGGCAAGCGCGCCGCGCCCGGCAACCGGCTGATGTTCAAGCCGGAGCAAGGTCCCAACGGCGATGTCCTGGTCACCATCTTCCTGCGCGGGGCCATGGACGGCGTTCACACCGTCGCTCCCTACGCGGACCCGGCCTACCGCAAGCAGCGGCCCACCCTGGCCCTCGCGGAGCCGGGCAAGGCAGGCGGGGTCGTGGATCTGGACGGGTTCTTCGGCCTTCACCCGGATCTCGCCCCACTTTCCCAGCTCTTTCAGGACAAGCGGCTGGCCATCGTCCACGCCAGCGGCAGCCCGGACCAGACGCTCTCCCACTTCGAGGCGATGCAGAGCATGGAGCGCGGCGTCGATGACGGGAACAGCACCGCCAGCGGCTGGATCACCCGCCACCTCACCGCCAACCCCTCCAACCAGTCGCCGGTCCGCGCGGTCGCCATTGGGGACGTGCTCCCGAAGTCCCTTCAGGGCAGCCTCTCCGCCACCGCGGTCCGTTCCCTCTCGGAGTTCCGCCTCCAGGTGCCGAAGGAATGGCCGTCGGAGTTCCGCACCGCGCTGGGCGCCCTCTACGCGCCGGAAGCCGATGCCGCACAGCGCAGCGGTACCGTCATCCTCGACCTGCTCACCCGCCTGGAGAAACTCGATCCGGCGACCTACAAAGCCGAGCACGCCGCCGACTATCCGGACACCGGTCTGGGCCAGGGTCTGAAGCAGGTGGCCCAGCTCATCAAGGCGGATGTCGGCCTGGAGGTGGCGGCCCTCGATCTTGGCGGGTGGGATGCCCACGTGGCGCAGGTCCAGCTCATGACCGGCCTCATGAAGGAGCTGGGCCAGTCCATGCACGCTTTCCACGCGGACCTTGGCGACCGCATGAGCCGCGTCACCCTGGTCGCCATGACGGAGTTCGGCCGGCGCGTCCACGAGAACAGCGGCCTCGGCACCGACCACGGCCGGGCGAGCGCCATGTTCCTGGCGGGCGGCGGCATTAAGGGCGGCAAGGTCTACGGCCAGTGGCCCGGCCTCGCCACGGAGCAGTTGGACCGGGACGGCAACCTCCGCGTCACCACGGATTTCCGTGACATCCTCGGCGAGGTGGTCCAGCGCCGGATGCGCAATCCTCGTCTGGACCAGGTCTTCCCCAACCACACGCCTCGGTTCCTGGGGCTGACCAGCGCCTAACGGACTCCGGCCGCCGCGAGAGGAGAATGGGCCTGCTTCGACCAAGTGCCGTCATCGGTGGAGGCGTGGAAGCTCCCCCGGCGGAGAGAGGCGAGGATGGCGGCAATGTCGGATCAGCAAGTACAGGATCAGCAAAAACAGGATCAGCAAGAACAGGATCGGCACGGGCGGAGCTACGGGCTGCTGGCGGAGGAGCTGCTGGCGCGGGGGCTGGACCCGGAGGCGCTGAAGGCCCGCCTGAAGAGCCAGGTGATCGAGACGCCTTCCTGGGGCTACGCCGATTCCGGCACCCGGTTCGGGGTGTTCCCGCAGCGGGGCGCGGCGGTGACCCTGGCGGAGAAGCTGGCCGATGCCGCGCAGGTCCATCGTCACACGGGGGTTGCGCCGAAGGTGGCGGTCCATGTGCAGTGGGACCTGCCGGACGCGGCGGCGGTGGCGAGCGCCCCCTCCCTCGCCGCCTCGCTGCGGATGCGGATCGGCTCCGTCAACCCGAATCTCTTCCAGGACCGCGATTACTGGATGGGCAGCTTCGGGAACCGGGACGCCGCCGTGCGCCGGAAGGCCATTCGCCATTGCCTCGATTCCGTGGAGATTGGGCGGGCGCTGGGCTCCTCCGTGCTGAGCCTCTGGTTCGCGGATGGGACCGACTATCCCGGCCAGCAGGACATCCGGGAGCGGAAGCGCTTCTTCGAGCAGTCGCTGGCGGAGGTGTACGCCGCCATGCCGGAGAGCATGACGCTGCTCCTGGAGTACAAGCCGTTCGAGCCGGGCCTGTATCACACGGACATCGCGGACTGGGGCATGAGCTATGTGCTCTGCAGGAAGCTGGGCGAGCGGGCGCGCGTGCTGGTCGATCTCGGCCACCATCTTCCGGGCACCAACATCGAGCAGATTGTCGCCTTCCTCCTGGATGAGGGGATGCTGGGCGGCTTCCACTTCAACAACCGGAAGTACGCGGACGACGACCTGATGGTCGGCTCCATCAATCCCTACGAGTTCTTCCTGATCTACAACGAACTGGTCAAAGAGGAGCTATCGGTCGGTGCCGGGTCGGGCGTGGAGTATATGGTCGACCAGGGCTTCAACACGAAGAAGAAGATCCCGGGCATGATCCAGACGGTGATGATGATCCAGGCCACCTACGCCCGCGCCCTCTGCGTGGACCGCGCCCGTCTGGCGGAGGCGGCGGGCAACGGGGACGTGGTGACCGCGGAGCAGTGCCTGATTGAGGCGTTCACCACGGATGTGGAGCCGCTGCTGCGCCAGGTGCGCCGGGAGCTGGACGTGCCGGAGCAGCCGCTGCGGGCCTACCTGGCCGGCGGCTACCAGCAGCGGATTGAGGAAGAGCGCGGGATTCGAGCGGGAGCGGGCGGACTGGGCCAGTAAGTGAGTTTTCAAGGTTCAGAGTTCAGGGTTCGGGGTTCAGTCTTGGGACTAGCCTCGCTCACTTCGGCTGCTAGGGTGGGTCTCGCCTGCTTAGCGCCTGGGGCGATGGCGTTGTCCGCTTTGCGGAGGGGCCGCAACTCGATCAAGAGACTGATCCCCGGACCCTCAGGTGCCTGCCACGGGATCCTCATCAGTAAGGCCTCGCCCGGTGAGGAGCGAGGGCTAGGATT
>JANPLG010000215.1:0-3370 GCA_031426395.1 Actinomycetes bacterium | reverse complement strand
CTACGAGGCCTTTCCGCCCGCCGAAGCGAACCGCATCGCCCGCAAGCTGGAAATCCACTACACGCCCAAGCACGGCAGCTGGTTAGACATGGCGGAGAGCGAACTGTCGATTCTGGCGCGCCAGTGCCTGAACCGGCGGATCCCGACCCAAGACGAACTCAACACCGAAGTGCAGGCTTGGGCGAACAAGCGCAACGGCATCGATAGTGAGATGAACTGGCGGTTCACCACCGACAACGCACGGATCAAGTTGGCGCGTCTCTACCCATCATTAGATGGGTGACAGAACACTAGGGCAACCCCTACCTACACGCCGGAAGGTGGACAGCCTTGAGATCCAACGCGCGACCGGAAAACTGCTCTATGCCCAACCCCGAGTCCCCACTTCCTACAGCCCTCTCTCGTCGGCAAGTCCTTTCTACGGCCCTTGTCGGCGGCATCGCACTCGAGGGAGCGTCCGCCTGGGGACAGGGGGTACCGCAGGGCAAGGAAGTCCGGGTCGGTTTCGCCGCCGAGTTGCAGCGCGCGGTGGCTTCGGCGCAGCCCGGAAGCCGCATCCTGATCGCTCCCGGCGAGTATCCGGGTCTCCAGTTCCGCGGGCTTCAGGGCACCGAAGGCTCGCCGGTCGTTCTGGCGGGTGCGGACCCCGCGCGGCCGCCGCGCTTCACAAGTGGGCTTCACTTCGCCCGCGCCGCGCACCTCGAGCTGCGAGACTTCGAGATCGCCGGAAGCCGCTTCAATGGCCTGAACATCGACGACGGCGGCGACGCGCGAACTCCCGCCAAAGGGATCACCCTGCGCCGGATCGCCATCCGCCTCTCCGGTCTCGAAGGCAACCGCGACGGCATCAAGCTCTCCGGCCTGGACGACTTCCTGGTCGAAGGCTGCACCGTCGAGGGCTGGGGGAGCAGCGGCTCCGCCATCGACATGGTGGGCTGCCGGAACGGGCGCGTCGAGGGGTGCCGCTTCCAGGGGAGAGTGACGGACATCGGCAGCAACGGCGTCCAGGCGAAGGGCGGCGCAGAGCGGATCACCATCCGCCGCAATCGCTTCCTGGAGTGCGGTGGCCGGGGCGTCAACCTGGGCGGCAATACCGGCCTGCCCTACTTCCGCCCCCGCCCCGCCGGCTTCGAGGCGCGCGACCTGCGCGTGGAGCACAACCTCTTCGTCGGCAGCATGGCCGCCGTAGTCTTCGCCGGCGTCGACCGGGCCGTGGTCTCCCGCAACACGATCTGGATGCCCTCCCGCTGGGCCTTCCGCATCCTGCAGGAGAACCGCTCCCCGGAGTTCGTCCCCTGCCGAGGCGGGGTGGTGGAGGAGAACATCGTCGTCTTCCGCTCCGACCGCTGGAGCGAGGGCGGCGTCAACGTCGCCCCCGGCACCTCTTCGGAGACGTTTCGATTCACCGGGAACGCCTGGTTCTGCCACGACCGCCCTGATCGGAGCGCCCCCCGCCTGCCGGTACCGGAGACCAACGGAATGGTTGGGCGCGACCCGCAGTTAGTAGCTCCCGAGACCGGCAACTACACCGTCCGGCCTGGCAGCCCAGCCCAGGGCAAAGGCGCGGATCTCTCCGGACGCTGACCCACACGATCCCTTCCGCATCAATTGGCTCGGCCGACCCGCTCAACGATGCTCTCGAGGGAGTCGAGGATCAACATGCCCCGATACGGCGGTTGGTCGTACTCCTCCTGGTTCCAGGACCCGTCCTCCAGACTGAAGAGGTCAATTGGAGCATCCAGCGCCGGATGAGCTACTCCGTACCGCCATTCGCCATCGAGAGGGAGCATAACCCACCGAAAGCCGTGGTGCTCGACTAACTCGCGTCCCAGTGCAAAGGGGGCCGCTTCGTCAAGGATCAGTCCGCAGCACTCGTCACGACCGGCGCAGCCCTCATAGTAGGCGAACCACGCGAGATGGTGCTCTTGACCCCTGGCATTCGGACCGCACCAGATCTTGAAGTGCTCCCGCAACCGCCCGAGCACTTCCTCAATCCGCTTATCCTCGGCCGGTGTTGGCTCCCGTGTCGAAGGCATCGCTTCCCACCTCAGTCCTGGAGGATTCCCCGGCCCATCGGTATCAGCCGTGTCGATCTCGACCGCATAGACGCTGATCGCTGCAATCCTCATGCCCGGGACAATCGACGGCGGCGGGTCGATCTCTGGCACATCCAGGGTGATGCCCTCGATACCGCGAATCATCAGCAGCTCTTCCGCTTCGTCGTAGTAGACGCTTGGGTTGAGCCGGATCGCATCGCGTACCAGCATCCCGATCCGAAGGCCCTGAAAGTTGCCCTCATACCCAGGGCCTGCGATCAGCTTGAACACCCGCCCGTTGCGAACGTCGACGGCAGCCTCAACTGCTCCTGCTGCAAACGTGTATCGGGCTTCATAGGGTGCGGCAAGCTTGTAACTTCCAGGGTGCGTGACCCCCAGTCCCCTCACCAGATCGTCCATCTCACTCACATGGACGCGAAGACGGAGTCCGCCCAGCCCGACGTTCGGCACAATCGCCCCGCGCAGGTTGAGCTTCATCGAATTCTTCCTTGCCAGGACCGCGCGCTTCAGCCACCTCAGGATTCTGGACACCCTCTCGAACTCCTATCGGGCACTCCGGGTGCGGCTTCAGTCATCAGACCAACCTTAGCCCGCAGAGCGGGGTTCGCGTGGATAGGCATCGGGTTCAGCCGATGCCAGGCATTGCCGCAAGCAGGCCCGCCGCTCCTCGACACCGCCACGCTTGACTTCCCTCATAACAGGCTTGACGGGACAACCGCCCTCGCCCAGACGCACCCCTCATGCAACCATGCTTCCATTCCGCAATCCGCATTCCGACCTCCGCAATCAATGTCTCTGTCTCTCTCCCCCCGGGGGAACCCCCCCGTCTAGAATCCGCCTCACAATGCCAAGCCCACCCAAACCCATCGACCCCAAACTCCCAAACCGCTATCATGCCGCCCAAAGGCACCGCAGACAGACTGAACCCCGATCCCCGAACCCCGAACCCCAACGCCACTTCAGTCCCCAAACCAAGCCTCCCACCACAGGCTGAACCCTGAACCCTGAACCCTGAACATGCCCGAAGTCATCAACGTCAACATCGTCTCCCACGCGCTCCTGCCCTCTCCGCAGGAAGTGATCGACCGCCTCCCCCTGACCGCCCAACTCCAGGAGCGCATCGTCGAGGACCGCCGCCGGGTGGAGCGCGTGCTGAGTGGTGAGGACCAGCGCCTCTTCGTGGTGGTGGGGCCATGCTCCATCCATGACACGGAGGCCGCCCTGGAGTACGCCGGCCGCCTCAAGTCCCTCGCGGACGAGGTGAGCGAGACGCTCCTCCTCGTGATGCGCGTCTACTTTGAGAAGCCCCGCAC
>JANPLG010000214.1:0-5647 GCA_031426395.1 Actinomycetes bacterium | reverse complement strand
TCGGCCTGGACCTGGACGAGGAAGTGGTGGAGCTTTTCCGCCTCCCCGCTATGCCCGCGAAGACCTATCCGCATCCGGGACTGCTCATCGCCATCCGCTTCGGGAGCGGCGCGGTGAGCTACTACGCCCACTGCCTGCAGTTCTGGGACGACTTCCTCTTCGGCCGGCTCCCCGTCTTTCAGCCCGGCACCCGCACAGAGATTGTCCCGGACAACGGAAGCACCGAGTGGAGAGAGCTTCAGCATCGCGCCCAAAGTGGTGGCGTTCACTGCGGCTCATCGGTGATCTGAGCTTTGCGCCGACCTCTCTCGACCAGGCAGAGCAAGGCCCTGGACTCACCGGTTGCAGCCAGCTTGTCCAGGGCCAGGGATACGTCTGAAGCGAGTTGCTACGCCTCGAGGAGGGCGAGCGCTTCCTGGACTTCCGGGTCGTCCGGGACCATCTCCTGCGCGCTGCCGATTGCTTCCTCAGCCCCTTCGCGGTCGCCTAGTCCGAGGAGGGCACGGCCGAGGAGGACGAGGAAGCCGGGGTTCTCGGGATCGAGTTCCAGCGCCTTCCGCGCCGAGGTCTCGGCCGGCTTCCATTGCTCCATGTCGAGGTAGGCGCGGGTGAGCTCGAGCTGCACGAACGGCTCCGTGGGCGCGAGGCGAGCCGCGCGGCGCAGGCAGCGCTCCGCCTCATCCGCATTCCCCACGCGCCGATGGCCGGCCCCAAGGACGAACCAGATCTCGGCGCTCTCCGGGTAGGCCTGCGCCAGCGGTTGGAGCAGATCGATCGCGCCCTGCGGATCCTCCCCAAAGGCCATCTGCTGCGCCTGGATGAAGGCGACCTGCTCATCGGTCGGGCCCTGCATTTCAAAACCTTGCGCCAGGGCTTCCTCCACCATCTCGCGCCCCTCGCCGTCCGGGTACTCCGCGAGGTACTGCTGCAGGACAGCCTGCGCGTCCTCTCCGACCCCTTGATCGTTCAGCACGCGGGCCAGGCTCCACCAGGAGAGGGCGGCTTCCGGTCGCATCTCGATGGCCCGGCGGAAGTACTCCTCGGCGGCGCCCAGACGCTCCTCGCGGTCGGCGTCGCCGGCACCGGCCAGGGCGTACTCGCACATGCCCGCGTCCTGGGTTGCCTCGTAGAAGTCACCGTCCATCTCTAGAGCCAGCTCGTAGTGGAGGAGCGCGGTCTCGAGATCCTGTTCCACATGGGCGCGCGCCAGCTCCACCACTTCCTGCGGAGCGTTGGGGTTCCACTCCAGGATCAGCTTGCGGAGGCTGTCCGACCGATCAGCGTCCGCCGTCTCCGCGAGTTCGCGGAGGGCCCCGTAATAGATGGTGTAGGGCGAGACCTGCAGCTCCACCGTCGCCCCATCATCCAGCCCGCGCTCACCCATCGGCGGGTAGAGGAGGGCGGGAAGCTCGCCGTCAAACCACTCGGGCACGAACTGACCCCGCGCCTCCGGGGGCAGCGGGAGTTGAATCAGCTCGCCGGCAAAGAGGTGACCCCGCAGCAGGGCGCCCTCGTCTACTTCCTGGGTCTCGTTCGCGGACATCCACAATTCTCCCGCACCCCGGCGCTGCTCACACTGGTCGATCCACTGGGAAGTCGGGCGACGCCTGGTACAACGCACTATCTTACCACGCTGGGAGGGGCCAAAGGGTGAGAAAGGGCGGCGCGGTGAGCGGCAAACGTTCCGGTCGAAAACCGCTGGAGCAGGAGGTTGCCTACGCTGCGTTGCCGCTTCCGCCGGTCAGGACGAACGGTGCCCAGAAGAAGGGGTCCCGCCAGCGGGGTTCACGCCGCACCCGCGTCATGGCTTGCCGCAGCGCCTCATCCTTCGACACTCCGGCCTTGAGTGCCCGGTAAAACGCCTCCATGAAGGCTGCCGTGCTCTCGTCGGAAACGCTCCAGAGGCTCATCACCACGCTTCGGGCACCGGCATACTGGAGCGCACGCGCGAGTCCCACCACCCCCTCGCCCCGCGTCGTCTCGCCGACTCCCGTCTCGCACGCGGAGAGCACGACCAGATCCGCGTTGAGCTTCGCCTTCTGCACGATCTCCCATGCGCGCAGCACCCCGTCGCCACCGCCCCCCGGCGTGAGCGCCAACCCGGACCCGAGCGGATCGCGAGTGTCCAGCAGCCCGTGACAGGCGAGGTGGATCAAACGCGCCCGCTGCGCTTCCTTGAGGAAGGCCGCCGGCGTGGCGTCATCCCCTAACCGCACCTGTGCTCCTATGCCGAAGAGCCTCCCAAGGGATTGCACCTCTCGCCGCGTCCCAGGCAGAGGCGCGAGCGCCGGTGGGGCCGTTGCGTAGGTCGGATCGCCCATGGCGAGGAGCGATAGGTTACCGGAGGCTCTCGGTGCCTTCGCGGTGTGGCTTAACAGCGAAAGGGAAAGGACAACCTGGAGCGGTCTCTCGGTCCCCAGGTATCTCGTCTCGCCCTTCTCCAGCGGGCCGCGCGGTAACGCCAGCGCGGCGAACGGCAGGAGATGCAATGCGCCATCGGGGCAGATCAGCAGTCGCTTCGCGTTCCGCAGAAACGGCTCGGCTGGCTGGACCAGGTCGCGATAGAGGCTTCGACCGCGGGCAAGCACCGCGCCTCGCTCCGTGATGGCGCGCCGGAACTCCTGCACGCGCTCTTCCAGCCTGACTCGTCCGAAGGGAAGCCGGTGGGCCGTCAGTTCGGCGCTCGCACCCTTGCGACGCATCGCGAAGAGGAAGACGGTGTCCTCGTCCACCAGGTAGTCCAGCAGGAGGGTCTCGGCAGGGAGAGCTTTGACGCAGCCGGCGTAGTCCAGGCGACTGGGGCGGCGCAGTTCGGCGGCGCGCGGAGCGGCGGCAGAGATGCGGTGGGTGAGTTCGTCCTGACGGCGCTGCAGATCCAGGAGCTTGCGGCGTAGAGCTTCGGACGAATCGGGGGCAGCGGGGGGTGGGTTGCCCGATGCGCCTCTGCCGGCCGTTGCCACGCGGGCGAGATCGGCGTAGGCGCGGGAGCGCTCCTCGTCGAGGGTTCGCTGCTCCTGGCGAAGAGCCTCTGGGATCTGGGAGTCGAAGGAAAGAGAGCGGGCGGCGACCAGCTCGATCAGACTTCGAGCGCGGGTGCGCTCCAGCGTGACGAGGGCAGCCGAAAGCTTCCTCTGCGCCAATTGCGTGCGGACGAGCGCGGGAAACGGATTCTCCCGGAGATTGAGCAGCGCGGCACGGGCTTCGACCGACTGGATGCTCTCCCGCTGGCGATCATGGATTGCGGCCGCAAGCGTGAAGTGCTGCTCGGCGTCCGCGAGGCGACCCGCCGCTTCCGCCGTCTTGCCAAGATAGTAGCGGGTATAGGCTTCCCGAATGGAGCCGGGTGCCACGCGCTGATAGGTGGCTAGGGCGCGCAGGTGGCAATCCCGGGCTTCGGCCAGTCGATTGCCGACCCGATGCGCCGCGCCCAGATGGTCGAGCGCGTGCGCGGCCCGCATGGAGTATTCAACAGGAGGTCCGCCGGCCGACGGGGGATCGAAGCCATACAGCTTGAGCGCGAATAGGGCATTCTCCACGGCGGCCTCGGCGTTCCCCGCTAGGCGCTCTTCCAGCGAGAGGTTCAGCAAGCAGCCTGCGCGGCCCGGTGATGCAGGCGCGCGCCGGGTATAGATGGCGAGGGCTTCCTGATACCGTCGGTGCGCTTCAGCACGATCCTCGCGGCGGCTAGCCGCACTCCCCAGGTTCAGAATCACGGCCGCAAGATCCAGTGACCCGGGTTGGCGGCGGGACAGGATCTCGTAGGCACGACGATGGAAGTCGGTTGCGCTGCGGTTATCCCCCCGGACGGACGCCATCGCTCCGAGGTTGATGTAGGCGCGGGCCACATCGCCTGATTCCGGTTGTCGCTTCTGCGCGAGGGCCAGCGCCTTGGCGTGCTCGCCCTCCGCGCGCTGGTAATCTCCCTCAGTCCCGGAAACGTAGCCGAGGTTCATCCAGGCCCGGGCCTCGTCGGAGCCGCCTGGGTCCAGCCTCTGGAATTCGGAGAGGCTCTTCTCGATCAGCTCTCGCGCTGTGCCGGGATCACCCAACTCCACGACCACGAGCGCCGTGTCCATGCGCACGCGGGCCGGCTCCACCTGCAGCACCCCGGAGCCGGTCTGGGCACCGAGGGTGGTCAGCATCGCGGCGGCACGTTCAAGGGAGGTCCTTGCTTCCGCGAAGCGTCCCTCGGCACCCAGGATGTTGCCTTCCTCCTGATGCACCCGCGCGGCGAGGGCGGAGTTGGGCGCCAACCGCTCCACCATCGTCCGGGCGCGGTGGATGAGGACGGTGGCTTCCGCCAGTTCGCTCCGCTTCCGCGCCATGATCGCCAGCACCCGAAGCGTCCCTGGCACGGGTAGGCTCTCGGGAGAATGAAGCTCCCGTAGCCGCAGCGATGACCGGTGAAGCCGATCCGCAACTTCGATCAGATCGCGGGTGTTGGCGAGGTCGGCCGCCGCGCCTGCCGCCGTGGCTGCGGCCAGGGGACGGGTCCGCTCATTCCGGCAGGCCGTGTCGATCTTATCGAGAACTGCAGCAGCTTCGTCTGGCTGCGCCTCCGCAAGGCCGAGGACCACCCGTGACAATGCGTCCACCTGCCCCGGCGTGTAGTCGACCTTTCTCCAGGCGTCCGCCGCCTCCCGCCACGCCGCCAGGGCGCGTTCCGGGGGGCCGGACATGTCCAGCGCCCGTGCCAGCAGGTATGTGGAGAAGGCGAGGCCGGGATCATCGCCGCCTTCGCGGGAGAGCCGGCGCGCTTCCTCAGCCGCCGGCACGGCGCCCTTAGCATCCCCCTTGCGCAGGAACTCCTGAATTGGAAGGAGCTTCTGCGTGATCGCGCGGGAAGCGGGCGGTGGTGGCGGCTCGGCAGCAGGAACCTGCGCCCAGCCCCGGCTCTGGCTGGCCAGGACAAAGAGCGCTGCTGCCAACGCGAGAGGGCCGAGCGCGAAGGAGCCAGCGCGGAGCCGCTCCATCGTTCGCCTGACGCCGCCTACCATGCCAACTCCCTTCCATGCATCGGTCGCGCCAATGTCCTGGGAAACCCGAGGACGGGGATTGCCCGCAGGGCGCGGCGCGGAACGAGCCGGGAGTTGGAACGGCCCCCCGCTCGTTCCGCCTATCTCGCGAACCTCAGCTAACCGTCACATCCACATACGGCGCGCTGGAGGCCGTGCCCGTCACGGGTCGGAAGGTGTAGGTCTGTGAAGGCGCACCGCTCTGGGACCTGATCGCGAGCGTCTGCCCGCCGTTGAGATTCACGCCAGTGGGCGGAATTCCGATCCAGGAACTGCCGGAACCCACGTACTGGAAGTACTGGTTGGCATTGATTAAGGAGCCGTTAGGTCCCACGAAAACGTTAAGCTTGTAAGCCTTGCCTGGAAGCACTTGTCCAGCGAGACCGCCGCCGCCGCCGCCGCCGTCCTCAGTGACCGTGATATCAAAGACCACACCGGTGCCCACATCGGTGCTGGTGGTCGAAATCCCAAGGTTCGTATCGCGCGCCATCGCCTAGTAGTCCGTCAGGCGTTATCCGAATCATTGGGACTTAACGTGAGCGGCGTATGATTCCATTGTGCTGGAGGATCAGCACCGTGTCCCGAAATCAGAAGCATCCGGTCAACCTGTCGTCAGATGAGCGCGCTTGGCT
>JANPLG010000213.1:0-4779 GCA_031426395.1 Actinomycetes bacterium | reverse complement strand
TGCGCCTCGTGGAGCGTCAGCCGATGGGCGTTGCCGCCGTCCACCGGGACGGTCCAGAGATCGCCCTGGTAGGAGAAAGCGATCCTTCCGCCCTCGGGCGAGAGGGAGGGCTGCCGGAGCAGGCGGATCGGCTTGGTGGGGTCGTCCGCATCGATCGCGGCGATCTGTGCCGCAACGCGATCACCGACCGTCGCGAGGGTCAGCGCTGGAAGAATGAAGAGCGGGAGCTTGCGCATAGGATTGGACCAACGTGAGCGAATGCCCGGAGCAGGTTGGCTCCCTGCAAGAGCCGGGCCAACACCGGTCGGGCCGCGTACTTACAAGGTCGGGCTACAGTAGAACTGAGGACGACACCGACAGGTGGCATTTCAAGCGGCGGCGCGTCTCGGGTCAACTCCCACGGGAGCAGCTTGACAGGAGCTTCACCGAACACCGGTAAACTGAATTCTAGCGCCAATGCGCCACTCTTGGGACTGCCGATAGGAACCCAAAGATGATCTTTCAGGAACTGGCGCAGGAACCCGATATCCGTGAGCAGGCCGCTGTCCTCTTGGTAGAGTGCTTCCGCGAGCACTGGCCCGAGGCGTGGCCGGGTCTCCCCTCTGCGCGCGAGGAAGTCGCTGAAGTGGCAGATGGCGACGGTTTCGCCCTCGCTGCCGTGGATGCCTCAGGAGGGCTGCTGGGCTGGATCGGCGCACTGCCCTCCTACGGCGGGCGGGTCTGGGAGCTTCATCCCCTTGCCGTTAGGCCGGATCGGCAGAACGCGGGGATAGGCACCGCCCTCGTCCGCGAACTCGAAGACCGCTTGCGCCAGCGGGATGCCGTGACGCTGATGGTCGGCTCGGACGACGAGGATGACATGACCAGCCTCGGCGGGGTGGACCTCTATCCGGACCCGCTCGCCCACCTCGCCGCCATTACCGACCGCAAGCGGCACCCGTTCGCCTTCTACCGCAGGCTGGGGTTCTCCCTTGTGGGGGTCATCCCGGATGCCAACGGCTTCGGAAAGCCCGATATCCTGCTGGCGAAACGACTCTAGTCAATTGCTCGGCGGTCAATTGCTCGGCGGTCGATGAGCAGGGATGGCTTATCATTGCGTCATGGGTTCGCGACGGCAGAATTCGCGCCACAGCGAGCCGCCCGCAGGGGGAGCAGATGCCGAACGGACGACCGAAGCTGGTAGTGGTGGGTTCGACCAACGTCGATATGGTCGTTCAGACGCAGCGGATTCCGCGTCCGGGCGAGACGGTGCTGGGTGGGCGGTTCACCACCGTGGCCGGCGGCAAGGGCGCGAACCAGGCGGTGGCCGCCGCGCGGCTTGGAGCCGAGGTCACGTTCGTGGCGCGGGTGGGGACCGGGCCGCTCGGACGTCAAGCCCTGGAAGGCTTCCACTCCGAGGGGATTGTGACCGATTACGTGGTGCAGGACCCCGAGCTTGAGCACGGGGTGGCGCTGATCCTGGTCGACCAGAATGGCGAGAACGCCATCGCCGTGGCCCCGGGAGCGAACGGGCGCCTTTCGGCTGAGGATGTGCAGCGCGCCGAGCCGGCGTTCGCGGAAGCGGATGCGGTGCTGCTGCAATTGGAGATCCCGCTGGCCGCCGTCGAGCGCGCCATTGATTTGGCCAAGAAGCATGGCAAGCAGGTGATGCTGAATCCCGCCCCCTACACGCCATTGCCAGACGTTCTGCTGGCTCAGGTCGACCTCCTTACCCCAAACGAGACCGAAGCGGAGATGCTGCTTGGCGGCGGGGAAGCGGGGCACAGTGGGATCGCTGGAACGGCGGAAGAACTGCTCCGGCGCGGGGTTGGCTGTGTGATCGTGACGCTGGGGAAAGAGGGCGTCTACGTGGTCACGCCGGAACGTCAGTATCATGTCTGCGGACGGCACGTGAAGACGGTCGACACCACCGCCGCTGGCGACGCCTTTTCCGCAGCAGTCACCGTGCGACTGGCGGAGGGCGCGCCGCTGGATGAGGCGGTGAAGTTCGCCGTCGCCGTCTCTGCTCTGACGGTGACGAAGGTTGGAGCGCAGGCGTCGCTCCCCACGCGGGCGGAAGTGGAGGCTTTCCTTCCGGCCCATTCGTCTTAACGGATGTTCGGCGTGATCGGGATTACGGGTCGGGACACTTCGGATTGGTGCGGATTAGCTGAAAGAACGAGGCGGTCTCGTTTCCGCGATCTCAGTCCGACTGGTTGGGTGCAGCGGCAGGCCGGACGTCGTGATCGAACGCAGCGCAAGGCTGCTGGCTATGGTTCTGGGGCGGATGCCCGGTTGGGTACGTCTTGCGTGCTTGGTTAAGATAAAGACCGTCACCGACCGCAACTCGAAATCCGAAATCCGAGATTGGCTGGGGCGCCAAGTTTACGGAACGTATCGGCTGGCAGAAGGGTCCCCTTGCCGGGCGACCCCTCGCTATGCTGCCGCACGTTTCTGCGGTTCGCTGCGGGAGTTGAGATGCAAACGACAGATTGCAGGAGCAGGCTTCGAGTGGTTGTGGGGTTGGGCACGCTGGCGGTGACCACCGTCCTGGCGGGCGGGACCGGGCTGGCGCAATCGCGGCTCTCCCTGGATACCCCCATCGCACGGGTGGGGAAGGTCACCATCACGCGCAAGGATCTGCTGGAGAAGGTCTATCGCTACTACGGCAAGGCGGCCGTAGAGCAGTTGATTGACCGCACCGTCCTGAAGATGGAAGCCGCCAACTACGCACTTCAGGTCACCGATGCGGACGTAAGCACCCGGATGGCCGAAGTGAAGAAGGTCGCCGATACCCGCTTTGGCGAGGCGCTCAAGGCCGAAGGCATCTCCGAGGAGACGTGGCGGGACCGCGCCCGGTACGTGCTGCTTCTTGAGAAGACTCTCGACCGCAAGTGGCCGGTCAAGACACAGGACCTGGAGCGGCTGACCGTCCGCTACGCACGCCTCCGCACGGAGCGGCAGGCCCGCGACCTGGTACGGGACGCCGGCATTGCACGCGGGGCCAACTTCCCGACCCTTGTGCTGCAGCGGTCGGAGGACAAGGAGAATGCCGGCGTAATCCAGCCGGAGAAGTTCTTCAAGATCGACCAGCCGATCTTCTTCCGCCTCGCCACCGAAGCTGGGCTGGCGGTGAACCAAATCACCCGCACTCCCATCGAGTCCGGGGGCTACTTCTTGGTCCTGCGCCTGGAAGGCCGCTATCCCGCCGAGACGCTATCCGCACGGGAGCGGGAGGCGGCCACCCAGCGGATCCGCGCCTACCGTGCCTCGTCGCTCATTCCGACCGTCCGCAAGCGGTACCGTGTCGAGACGAAGACGCCGACAGCAGCTCTTGTAGAGTCGACGACACCTTCCCCGGACGCTGAGCTCGCGGTGCTGACGGACCCCAAGGGGAAGAAGGAGACGCTGACGGTCAAGGACCTCAACGCCCACCTGCTCGCCTACTACGGCCAGATCGCCCTTGACCAGTTGGTCCAGCGCCAGATCATCAGCGCTGCAGCGCAGCAGGCGCGGGTCGCCGTGACCGAGGCCGATGTCACCGCCTTCCAGAACGAGGCGGTCAAGGCGGTGGGGAAGTCGACTTTCCAGGCCGCCATGGACCGCGAAGGGATCAACGAGACAGCCTGGCGGGACCGCACCCGCTATGTCCTCCTGGCGGAGAAGGTGCTGAACGCCCGAGAGCCGGTTCAGCCGCAGATGCTGCAGCGCCTCACTGTCCGCTACATTCGGGTCGCCTCCCAGGAGCAGGGGCAAGCCGCCCTCCAGTCGATCCAGGGTGGGGCGAAGTTCGAGGACGTCTCCCGGCAGGTCTCCCTCGACCGGATGGGGGACGGGCTGCTTCGACCGCTGCGCTTCTTCCGCCCCGATAACCCGGTTGCTTTCGACGCGTTCAAGGATCTCCAGCAAGGCCAGCTCCTCTCCAAGCCGATCCAGCTTGGGGGCCAGTGGGCCGTGCTCCGGCTGGAGGCGCGATTTGGACCGGAGACGCTCACGGCCCAGGAGCGGGACTCCGCGCTGCGAAAGATCAACGCCACTCGAGTGGACCCGCTATTGGAGAGTCTCCGTCAGGAAGCCCGACCTGAGATACTGGTACCCATTAACACCCTTATCACTGATGCCCGCGCCTGATACTCGCGCTTGAAGTTTGTGCCCAGGGCATTGCTTCGTAATCTTCGGGCATGGTTGCCCATTGCTTGTCGTTGGCCGACAGCCAAAGGAACGCACGCTTAGAACTTGAGGATAGGGCTGAGTGCGAGACAGGTTGCTCGCTAGGTACCGTTCTCGTGAATGCGTCCAGGCTGCCCGCCCCCGTTAGAGGAATCTGAATGCGCATTCGTCGCTCCGTCCTTGCGCTCTCCGCCGTCGCAGGGCTACTCCTATCGCTCAACGCTGCCGGAGTAGCGCGCGCCCAGGGCGCATCGCTTGATGACGTGGTCCTGGCCACGGTCAATGGTCAGAACATCACCCGGGGCCACCTGGTGGCACGGCTGATGGACTACCGCGGCGAGGAGGCGCTGGACAAGCTGATCAACCGCACCCTCGTAACGCAGGCGGCGGCGCGCCACAAGATGACCATTGCGGACGGAGAGGTGGCCACCAAGCTTCAGGAACTCCAGAACCGCTTCCGCAGCGAGGCGGACTACCGCGAGTTCCTCACGCGCAACCGCATGACGGAGCAGCGCTTCCGGGACGAGATCTACTTCACCCTGCTCATTCAGCGGGTGGCCGTCAAGGAGTTCCCCATCCTGGACGACGACCTCCAGCTCTACGACGCGCGCATGATCGAACAGCCGGACC
>JANPLG010000212.1:0-8150 GCA_031426395.1 Actinomycetes bacterium | reverse complement strand
CTGACCAGCACCACACGCCGCCCCTCGTCCAAGAGGCCGCACAGTTGCGCGGCAAGGACCGGTAGGAACGCGGTGTCCAGCTCCCCCTCACGGTTGGTGAGCGTGCTGGTACCCACCTTAACGACGACAGTCCTAATCATTGATCTTCCACGACATAGCCAGCGGCCTCGTGCCGCGTTCGATCACGGTGGAGGCTGGGTAACCCGCAAACCCCAACGGACTCAGTGGCTTTCCGTGGGTGCAGCCGCGTGCTGGAATAGCCCTGTGCGAGGAGTTCACGGGCTACCGGAACAGCTACCGTGATCGAACGCAGCGCGAGGCTGCTGGCTATGCTCCACTGTCCAAGGATACGAGGCACAAAGAAGCAGCGAGGGGAAACCCCTTCGCTGCTCCTTAGACTAACCTGTTTGCCGGGAATTGGGGCTACTTCCCCTTGAGCACTTCCAACTCCGACTTAGCCCGCTCTAGCTTAAATACCCCCACATGGCCGGCGCTGGTGTAGAAGCCGGTGAAGACCTTGTCACTGGCGCGGCCAATCCAGTCGTAGACGCCGCCGTCCATGGGGCCGAGATCCGTGGTGCCCTTGAAGAGCACCGCCGGTCCCGCCTGCCGCCCGTCCATCTTGATCTTGTACTTGTAGGGGCGGCCGCACTCCCCCTCGAAGACGGCGGAGTAGACGCCATCCTTGCCCGCAGCGACTTCGCAGTCCAGCTTCATCGCGGCGAGCGGGTACTTGGAAGGCTGTCCGCTCGGGTCCTGCGGGGTCCAGGTGCCGGTCCACTTGCCGGCCACATTCGGAGTTTTGGCAGCCGGCTTCGCGCCGTCCTGGGCGCGGGCGACGGACATAGCTCCGCACAGAGCCAGCGCGGCGGAGGTCAGGGCGAGGGTGATTCTCATGGTAATGCTTCTCCGTTGCTCAAGGTCAACAGTCCGGACTAAGGGGCCTTCACGTCGTAGCAGAAGAGGGTCTCCTGGTCACGCAGGTAGAGCCGCCCGTTGGCGACCACCGGGTGGGACCATGCGTTCTTACCGGTGCGTTCCGGCTGCTTGAAGACGCCCTTCTCCGTGTAGGCGGCGGGATTGGCCTCCAGCAGCGTGACCGGTCCCTGCTCACTCCGGGCAATCAGCATGCCGTCCGCGTAGGTCAGCGAGGCCTTGCCCGGATTGGGGCTGGTCCACTTGATGGCACCTGTTTTGAAGTCCAGGCAGGTCATGGTCCGCTCGTTGGCGCCGTAGAGATGATCGCCCACCAGGATCATTCCGCCGTGGTGGTTCAGCATCTCACGCGTGAAGTAGACTTCCGTGGCCGTCATGGCGCCTGGTGCGCCGCTGATTCTAGCCAGCCCGCCGCCGGTGCGATAAGAGGTGGCTCCGAAAACGTGGTTGTCTTTCACCAGTACGGTGGAAATGTTGGCTGTCCCGTTGGCAGGGCTGTTGTAGCGCCACTGAAGCTTGCCCTCCGTTGCGGAGAGGCCCACGATGCCGCGGGAGAGGAACTGGACGTACTGCGGCTGCCCGTTGATGGTGGCCTTGATGGCGGAGGAGTAATGAGCGCTGTCGTTGCCGGGCACTTCCGCCTTCCAGGCCACGTCCCCCGTCAGCTTGTTAAGGGCCACCACCGCTGCGCCGGCGCCACCCGGGGTAGCGATCACCCGGTCGCCGTCAATCAAGGGCGACTCGCTGTAGCCCCAGTGCGGCACCTGCCCACCGAAGTCGGCCACGAAGTTCTTCTGCCAGACCACCTTGCCGGTGGCGCTCTCCAGGCAGACCAGGTCGCCGCTCACGCCCACCACATAGAGGCGCGCGCCATCGTAGGTGGGGGTGCAGCGCGATCCGTCGGGGTAGCCCACCTGGCGGTTGGCGCTGTTGATCTTGGTCTTCCACAGGCCCTTGCCATCCGCTTCGTTGAGGGACCAGACCACCTCTTCGGCGCCGTCGTAGCCCATCCCGAAGATCTTGCCGCTGGCAACGGAGATCGACCCATACCCGCCGCCCAGGCCCGGGGCCTTCCAGCGTTGCGCGGGCCCACCCTCCGGCCATTGCTTGAGGATGCCGGTCACCTTGCTGTGGCCCGTGCGTTCCGGCCCGCGCCATTGGGGCCAGTCGCCCGGCTTCACGCCCTGCTGAGCGCCGGCGGAGAGGGCCGTGAAGCTCACGGCCAGCGCGCCAAAAAGGCCGGTGAGGCCGATGTAGCGGCCAGTGAAGAGTGCGGTGCGGATACCGGGGCGCATGGAAGCTCCTGGAGACGGGACGATGGGAGAGAAGGGGCGGGAAGCAAGACGCAGAAAAAGCGGGCCGGATGCAATCTCAGGCTACAGGCTGAGACGGTGGCCCGGTTGCCACGTTTCAGTTTTTCTCGTGAAGCGACGGGGCGGGTTGGTGAACGAACGCCAAAGTAGTGGAGGCTTCGGCCACCGGAACCGGCTGAGGAGGCGGTTTCTGGCGACCCAGCATGGTGAGCGAACCGCTCTGGACGAGAACCGTCTTTAGGGAAGGAGAGCTCCTTCCGGCTACGCTCGCTTTAAACCATGCAGCTCCGATCACTAGTACTATCCGGACTACTCCTGAGCACCGTTGCGCTGGGAAGCACACTCCTCGCGCCCACCCCGGCGCAGGCACGCCTGCGGGCCGAACTCGAGGGCACCGTCTTCGGTTTTGACCAGGACAGCGGCCAGCTCAACGTCACTACGCGCATCGGGCCGCGCATCCTCTTGGTCACCAACGGCACGCAGGTCTACCTGAACGGCCGCGGCAGCGCCATCGGAAGCGTGCAGCAGGGCGACACCGTGGATGTCTCCTACGACTATGCCACCTCCGAGGTGATTGAGATCTACGTGACCCGTGAGCGCCGCCGCTCCGGGACCATCAGCGCCGCCACGGCCAACTCCATCGACCTTCGGATGAGCGGCAACCGCCAGCTGACCATGCAGTTCGACAGCGCCAGCCGCACCGAGTTGGCCGGAATCGCCGTGACGGACCGCCGCGTGCTGGCCGGACTGCCCGCAACCGTTGTCTTCCAGCCGGGGACGAGCAACCTGGTCCTTTCCCTGGCGGCAGAGGCCAACAGCTTCAAGGGAACGATTCGAACGATCACCACGGCCACCCGCGTGATCACCGTGGCCGGCACCGGCCAGGACCGCGGCACCCGCACCGTCACCCTGGACGCCCTCGCCACTCTACGCCGCAATGACGCAACGGCGGCCATCACCGAATTCGTAGTGGGCGACCAGGTCACGGTCGTCTTCGTGAAGCAGGGCACCACGCGGCGGGGGCTGGCGCTGCAGGGCCGGACCGGAGTGACTCCGCCCCCTCCTCTGGCCTTGCCCTAGCTATGGCAATCCTTTAGCCCAGTAGATGCATGACCGATAGCAGCAGGCGGCGATCCGCCTCGCAACCGTTGACAGGAGACATACGATGAAGCTGAACAAGATCTGGGCCTTCGGAGCGGCCCTTTCTCTCGTCGCTGGCGTTGCGTTCGCGCAGGGCTTCGGTGGCGGTGGCGGGCGCGGCTTCGGCGGCGGCGGACCCCTTCAGATCGTGATGATCACGGAGGTCCAGAAGGAGCTGAAGATCGACGAGGTGCAGGTGGACCTGCTCAAGCAGCTCAGCGCTGAGTTCCAACCGAAGTACCGTGAGCTGTTCCAGGGCTTCCGCCCGGGCGGCGGTGGCGGCGGAGACCGCGAGGCGATCCAGGCCAAGATGCAGGCGCTCTCCGCCGACGAATCCAAGAAGGTGGCGGAGATCCTCGACGCCAAGCAGATGAGCCGCGTGAAGCAGCTCCAGCTGCAGCGCGCCGGTTCGATGGCGCTTTTCCAGCCGGAAATCCAGACCGCCCTCAAGATCACCCCGGAACAGAAGACGAAGCTACAGGGCGTGCAGACCGAGCAGCGCGAAGCGATGATGCAGATGTTCCAGAGCTTCCAGGGCCAGCAGCCGACTCCCGAGCAGCGCCAGGAGATCGGCAAGAAGATGGAAGATATGCGGACCCAGGGCGACACCAAGATGCTCGCCGTCCTCACCTCGGATCAGAAGAAGCAGTTCGACGGGATGAAGGGTGCTCCGTTCACCTTCCCGCAGTTCCAGCGCCGCCCGCAGCAGTAATCCGCTGCAGGTAATGGGAACCTTCAGGGACCGGTCCTTCGGGGCCGGTCCTTTCTTATGATAGGTGCCCACTCCGCGCGGTAGGCCATGGTGGAGTGGACCGCTGGCGCGGTGGCCGAGATGGGGGCGTGCCGGTCCGGTTCAGTTAACGCCGCCGAAGCGCCGTTCTCGGCTTTGAAAGCTCCGGATGCCCTCCGCAAGCTCCGCGCGGCCGAAGTCGGGCCAGAGGACGTCGGTGACCCAGATCTCGCTGTAGGCGGCCTGCCAGAGCAGGAAGTTGCTCAGCCGCACTTCGCCGCCGGTGCGGATCACCAGGTCCGGGTCCGGCATGTCGGGCGCATACAGCTCGCGTGCCAGCGACTCCTCGTTGATGTCCTCGGGCTGAAGGATGCCTCGCGCCACCTTGGACGCCAGCTTCCGCGCCGCGTCGACAATCTCCGCGCGCCCCCCGTAGTTGAGCGCGAGGCTAAGTGTCAGCCCCTTGTTCTCGCGGGTCAGCTCGACGCCGTGAATCAATAACTGCTGGAGGTTGGGCGGCAGGTCGTGAACGCGCCCAAGCACCCGGAGGCGGACCCCGCTCCGGTGCAACTCCTGGATCTCCCGCCGCGCCACGATCTCTAGGAGACCCATGAGCGCGCGGACCTCGTCCTCCGGCCGGCGCCAGTTCTCCGCGCTGAAGGTGTAGAGCGTGAGATACTCGATGCCCAGCTCCCCGCACGCGCGGACAATCTCCTTCACGGTGCGCTCGCCCCGGCGGTGGCCCTCCACCCGGGGGAAGCCACGCCTGCGCGCCCAGCGGCCGTTGCCGTCCATGATGATCCCGATGTGCCGCGGCATCCGGCTGCGGTCCAACTCTCCGGCTACGGGCTTATCCACGGTCTCACCTAACGGCACGGTCTCAATTAGCGGCATGGAGTTCTCCGAGGCTCGGCTGGTTCACGGCTCGGATCAAAGGCCCGCAGCCACCGAACGGTGAAGCGAGGGCTAGCGCTTCAGACATCTTTGTGACACAAAGTAGACCCGCAGTTCAACCCGGAGTTTCTGGCCGAACCCCCAACCTCGGTACGGAGCGTGCGCTCAGCGGCTACATGGGGACCAGGATGCGGAACAGCGTCATCATCGGCAGGAGGATCAGCAGATTGAGCAGCGGCTGTCCAATGGTGATCAGGGCGAAGAGGGCCAGGAAACCGAACTGAGTCTGGAACCGGCTGAACTCGAATGCCTGCTTGTCCGGCAGGAATGCCACCACGATCTTCGCGCCGTCCAGCGGACCCACCGGGATCAGGTTGAACAGCATCAGCCCCAGGTTGACCGAGACGAACACTTTGAGAAGGTAGTCCAGTTCAACGCTGCCTCCAACAAGTCCGAAGCGGAGGGGCAGCGAGAAGAGGATGGCGAGGAGGAAGTTGGAGAAGGGACCCCAGGCGGCGATCTTGCACATGTCCCACTTCGGGTTCCGCAGCAGGTTTGGGTTCACCATTACCGGCTTGCCCCAGCCCAACCCCACCCCAAAGAAGGTACTCATGAGGATGAACGCCGCTCCGATCGGGTCGAAGTGGTCCCAGGGGAAGATGGAGAGACGGCCGGCGCGGCGCGGACCGTCATCGCCGTTGTTCACCGCGGAAAGGGCGTGCGCGAACTCGTGGACCGGGATGGCAATCAGGATTGCCAGGATCCGGTAGATCACGTCCTGCGGGTCGTTCATCGTCCGCTCATCCTTTTCTCCGCGTGCAAAGTCTCGGCCGCATCGCCATCCCCATCAAGTAACCGTTGCGCGAATGCCAGCTCGTCTTCGCGCCCTGCAACCGTCCCATTCAGCTTCGCGTCCAGCGTGGCTTGCAGCGCGGCACCCATCGCGGGGCCGGGGCGGTACCCGAGCGCCTTCAGGTCGTCGCCCGAGAATTCCAGCCCAACACCGCGCCACTCACGCACGAAGCGATCAAGAACCGCCTTCGAAGCGTTGCGGATCTTCTGATTATCCACCTCTTTATCGCTTTGGCCGTCACTCACGTTACCGCGTAGCATCACCAGGGCTTCTGGATGGAGCCCCTTCAGCCGCGCCGTCAGCTCCGCAGGCGCTGCTGCAGGGTCCAGCAGCCGCTCCCACTGTGGCGCTACTTCTACCGCTTGCTGAATGCGCGTGATTTCCAGCGGCGGAAGCCGCAGCCGGTCTCTCGCCACGCCTGCCGCCTGCTCCGGGGCGAGGCCCGCCAGCACCGCTGACAGGTAGACGCCGGTGGTGTTGAGATGATCGCGGCCTTCCTTCTTCCACCACTCCAGCGCCCCTGGCACTTGCCGCAGCAACCCATCTCGCAGTTCGATGCCTGGATGGAGCCAGGTGAGGACGCCCAGTTCCCGCAGCCGGAGGATGGTGCCGATCGGCTTCTGCTCCCGGAAGAGATTGAAGAGCTCCCGCCGAAGCCGTTCCGGGGTGATGTGGCCGAGCGCGCCCTCCGTCACCGCGTGCGTGGCGAGCGCTTCCGTGTGGCGGTCCATCCGGAAGTGGTAGCGCTCCTCGAAGCGGATGGCGCGGAAGAGGCGCGTGGGGTCCTCGGTGAAGCTGAGGTTGTGAAGGACCCGGATGCGCCTGTGGTCCAGGTCCTCGCAGCCACCGAACGGGTCGAGCAGCTCTCCGAAGGAGTCCGGCCGCAGCGCGATGGCCATCGCGTTGATGGTGAAGTCACGGCGGCGGAGGTCGTCCGCAACCGAGGAGTGTTCCACTTCCGGCAGCGCTCCCGGACGTGCGTAGCTCTCCGTGCGGGCGGTGGCGAAGTCGACCTGAAACTCGTCCGGCAGGCCATCCTCCTCGCGGCGGGGCAGGATGACGTGGGCGGTGCCGAACCGCTCCTCGATCTTCAGCTCCCCCTCCACGTCGGCGGCGAAGGCCCGCGCCAGGCGGATGGCGTCCGGCTCGACCAGGAGGTCGACATCCAGGTTGCGCTCCCCCACGATCAGGTCGCGGACAAACCCGCCCACGGCGTAGACGCAGCTCTCAGTGCCCTCCGCCAGACCCCCGACGCGCTTCAGCAGCCGCTGAATCTCGGCGGGGATGCGCTCCCGGAGGTAGGTGCGGGCCTGGTCGGTGCGGTCGCGTCGGGCACCGGAGAGGTAGCGCACCCCGTGGGAGGCTTTCAGGACATCGGTGCGGGTGACGATGCCGAGAACCTCGCCCTCCCGCACCACCGGCAGCCGGCCGATGCCATCCCGGATCATCATCCGCTCCAGCTCCGAGAGCGGGGTCTCCGGATTGGCCGTGTGGACGTGCCGCGTCATGTAGCCCTTGACCGGGGCGTGCTCCAGCCGGTGATGCCGGGCCTTGTCCACGTCCCGGCGGGTGACCACCCCCAGCAGACGGCCTTCCGCCATCACCAGCAGGCCGGAGTGGCCGTACCGGACCATCCTGCGCCTCGCCTCCGCCACCGTTCCCTCGGGTTCGATGGTGCGAGGGGGGTAGGACATGATCTCGCGGGCGGTGATCTCCGGGGCGGCGTGCTGGGGCAGAAGCTCCATCAACTGTGCGCGAACCCGATCTACCTCCGCGCCTGCGTCCGCGTCCTTGAGCATGGCCGAGGCGGCGCGGGAGTGCCCTCCACCGCCCATCGCCCTCATCAGGGTTCCGACATCCAGGCCATCCGTCCGGCTCCGCGCGATGACGTAGAGCGTGGAATCCATCGGCAGTAGCGCGACCGCCGCCTCCGCTTCTTCCGTCTCCATCACGCGGGTCAGCAGCATGGCCGCATCGTCCACATAGGGACCCTGGGGGGTCCGGACCAGCGCCACGCGGACGCCCTTCGCATCCACCATTTCCACCCCGGCCAGCATCTCTGAGAAAAGGCGGCGCTGATGGCCACTCAGCCCCCGCCGTGAGAACTGTCCAAGCACCTCAAGGTCGGCGCCCTGCCGCAAGAGCCAGGCCGCCGCTTCCAGATCCTGGGGAGTCGTCCCCGCGTAGGAGAGGGAGCCGGTGTCCTCATAGATGCCGAGCAGCATGGCCGTCGCCTCAAAGGCGGAGGGACGGTCGTCCAGGTCGCGCAGCACGTTCGCCAGCA
>JANPLG010000211.1:0-1987 GCA_031426395.1 Actinomycetes bacterium | reverse complement strand
GCCGTGGCTTCTGCATCCTGTTCCATCGGATTCCCCGCACTCCCCTCCACTGACTTTGGTAATCACCGCGGAGACGCAGAGGACGCGGAGAAGACATCCCGGGTCTACGATCGCGGTTGATTGTCGAATTCTTTGCGCTCTCTGCGCCTCTGCGGTCCGTCTTCGTTAGGTTTGTATCGAAGCATATCCCGGTCGGCCGCCCGCAAAGCTCCCGGATTACTTCCACGTTGCTTTCATCGATTAATCCAAGCGAACGATTGGTGGGAACCGAGGCGCATAGCGGGGTGTTTTACCTGCAGGCGCCCGCTATGTGAGGTGGTTCACCGGGCCACGGTGCCGTAGTCCCCTGGCCGCCTGCCAGAACGGCGTTAATCTCAGGGTGCGTCGGGTAAGACCGGGCCGAGGCGAACAGCCAGGAACGAAGAGACCGGACGGTCATTCGGAAACATGCAGGGAGCAGAGAGATGGGTACGTTCTGGGGATACTTCTTGGACTTCTTCGGGTTGCCAGTGAGCGCCACTTCACCGGATGGCCGACCCAGCAACCCAGCGGCCTGGCGCAAGCCGGAAACGCAGCCGAAGCCAGCCCGGCGGGCCGTGCGGCGGATCACCCACACGGTCGACGCACGGACAGCCTCCCGTCACGCCGATAGCCGGCGCACCCGATCCCAGTCGACCTCCACCCCGAGGCCGGCGCGGGTAGGGCAGTGGGCGTAGCCGTCCGCTAGTCGGAGCGGTTCATGGACCACGGGGGTTTCGTGGTACAGCGGCCCGAGGATATCCCCGTGGTACTGCTCCGCCGCCACATTCGGGGTGGCCAGCGTCAGGTGGCACATCGCGGCCGTGGCGATATCTAGCTCCAGGTTACTCCCCACAGCGCACGCCACCCCTCGCTCCGCAGCCATCTCGGCGATCCGCTGGCTCACGGTGATTCCACCGTTCTTGCCGGGATAGATGCTGATGATGTCGCACGCCTCGCGCTGCAGGGCCTGCGCGGCATCCCAGGGCGTGAAGACCCCTTCGTCCGCCATGATGGGCGGTTCTACACTGCGCCTCACCTGCGCCATCCCGTTGAGATCCTCGCGCCGAACCGGCTGCTCCACCAGGGTTAGGTCGCACGCCTTCATTGCTTTCACGGCCCATACCGCGTCTTCGACACTCCAGCCCCCATTCGCGTCGATGGTCAGCTTCACGCGGGGGCCGATGGCATCCCTCACGGCGCAGACCCGCTCCACGTCCGCTCGCGGGTCCAGGCCGACCTTCACCTTGATGGTGGTATGCCCCCACGCAACCCGCCTAGCCGCGTTCTCCGCCGTCTGCTCAGGTGGCAGGGCGGCTAGCGAGAAGCGAATGGGAATGGCGGTGTCGCGCACCGGCCCGCCCAGGAGCGCGTGAATCGGCAGGGAAGCCGCCTTCCCCAGCGCGTCCAGCATCGCCATCTCAATGGCCGACTTGGCGAAGGGGTTGAGGACCGCCGCTTTGTCCATGGTTGCAAGGGCGGAATCGACGTCAGGCAAACCCGCAAGCCTCTTCCCGAGGACCGCAGGGATGAGGTAGTGATCGAGGAGTGCCTTCGCGCCCCACGCCGTCTCTCCGCTCCATGCGGGGGTAACGGTCGCCTCACCGCAGCCCTCGATCCCGGCGTCCGTCTCCAGCCGGACCAGCACCACGCGCGTCACGGAATGGACGCCGAGCGAACTGGTGATCATCAGCTCCCGGCGGATCGGGACTTCGACGATGTAGGTCGTGACTCGGGTAATCTGCATGGCGGGTATGTGAGCGCGACGAGTAGGCAGTTGGTAGTCCCGCCTTCCCCGTGGGGCCCGCTGTTTCCTGCTCATCGGTCACTCGGTGAGCAGGAAACAGCGCCTCACCGCTCAGTCCCGGCGCGGCAGTTCCAATGCCACAGGCACACCGGTTTCTGCTCGCGGCTCGTCCCAGGTGTCGTCGTGGGCGGTGGCCCCATTGGACGGAGTACGGTGGCCCCA
>JANPLG010000210.1:0-22383 GCA_031426395.1 Actinomycetes bacterium | reverse complement strand
CTCCGCACTCCGCACTCCGCACTCCGCAATTGACTGGCCGATTAGCTCTGATGAAGCCATCGTCTCCTCAACCCGTGCCCGTCTTCGACCCTGAGGGTGCCCTCTCGCGGGAGTACCTCCTGCTGCGCGGATACTGCTGTGGCAGTGGGTGCCGCAACTGCCCCTACGGGACAGAGAGTGAATCACGGAAGCCTAAGAGCTTCCAGCGGGAAGCCGACCGATGACCATGCGGTTCCCCCGCTTGGCCGTGACCATCGCCGCAGCGGCAACTATCGCGAGCGGATGCACGCGCCAAGCGGCTCGAGTCACGCCTGGGCCACAGAAGCTTGCACCCGCCGTTGCAGCGCAGGGATTCCCGGTCACGGTGACGGACACGCTGGGCCGACGCGTTACATTTCGTTCACGCCCGCGCCGGATTGTGTCGCTGGCACCTGCGCATACGGAGACGCTCTTCGCGCTCGGAGTGGGGGCGAGCGTTCTTGCCGTCGACACCTACTCGGACTATCCGCCGGAGGTTCGTGGAAAGCAGCGCATCAACTGCTGGCCCCGGCCGCCACTGGAGCCGCTGGTGGCGCTCAAGCCGGACCTGGTGGTGGTCTTCACGGAAGATGCCACCATGGTGCATCGCCTGGAACGGGCGGGGCTCCCGGTCTTGAAGCTGTTCCCCACCACCTACGACCAGACCCTGGACTCCATTGCCACTCTCGGACAGGCGGTCGGTGCCACAGAACGCGCGCGAGAGTTGGTGGATGAAATGCGGTCACGGCGCGCACAGGTTCAGCGACAGGTTGCCGGCAAGCCGCGACCCCAGGTCATGCTGGAACTGGACGCCATGAATCCCGCGCGGCCCTACGTGGCAGGCCGCGGTGGCCTGTATGGCGAGCTGCTCAGCCTCTGCGGCGCGGAGAACGTCTTTGGCGACCAGCTTGCGCCAGCCGCAGAGGTGACCTCCGAAGCGGTGCTCTCCCGCAATCCGGAATTGATCCTGCTCGGCGATGCGCAGTCACCCACCCGCCCGCAGACGCCGGAGTTGGTCTGCCGAAGGCCCGGCTGGAATCGTCTGCGTGCCGTGAGGTCCGGTCAGGTGCGAACCGTCAATAGCCTCTTGCTCACTCGGCCCAGTCCCCGTCTCGCAGAAGGGATGGAGGCTTTGGCGGATGTCCTGCATCGCCGGTGACGGCGCACGATGGCCTCAATGTGCGGATCATCGACGCTTCGCGTCCATGCCGCCACCGGCGGTTCACTCCCGACCCCCGGTCTAAACTCGATTTACGCCGTCATCGCGAAAAAAACACCGCGAACCCGCCGTTAATGTGAACCAAATCGCATGGGTGCGGCATCTATGGAGGAGAAGTCGAAGCGGCAAACCAACAGTGACTTCAACTGGTCGCTAGATAACGGAGAACAGACCGTGCGCATTCAAACGCTGTCCCGCGCCAGGCGGGCTTTTACGCTGATCGAACTACTGGTGGTGATTGCCATCATCGCCATTCTTGCCGCAATCCTTTTCCCGGTCTTCGCGCAGGCTCGCGAAGCGGCTCGGAAAACCTCCTGCCTGAGCAACCTCAAGCAATGGGGCACCGCTGCGATGATGTACGTCCAGGACTACGATGAGTTGTTCCCGATGTCCATCTACCCGGCCAGTATCGGTGGCACCAGGCGTGCCTTCACGACCTTCGATGCCATCCTTCCCTATTCTAAGAACTCCGGCATTGTGCAGTGCCCCAGCGAACCGCAGGCGCTGGACTGGGTCGCGGTCCTCGGCTCCGCTCCGCCGGCTGGCTGCTTCGGCGGTGGTTTGGGGCAGTCGACCGGCAACTACCGGTACATCAGCTACAACGCCAATTACGCGGTCTTCCAGGAAGGTAACCCCAACCCATACTTCGGCGGCGGCGGTGACGCTGTGCTGAGCCTGGCCGCTCTGCCACGTCCGGCTGACACGACCATCATCTACGACGGGCAGCTCCAATGCACGTTCACCAGCCCCATCGCTCGGCCGGGCCAGCCGCCCCGCCACCAGGAAGGCGTGAGCGTCTCCTACGCGGATGGACACGCCAAGTATCAGAAGGCGCGCCGCCGTACGGACGGGAACTGGGTGGTTGCCGGCGGTCCGTACGATGGCCGCCTTGAACTCTGGGGCGTCGTTCGGGATAACGGGACGGTCGGCCAGTTCCCGTAAGCCAGATTGGCTGGCGATCAAATCGGAGGCGGGGCGGACTGCGGTTCGCCCCGCCTTTCGCATGGGTGTACCACGATGCATAACCGCCCCCTCGGATCGACTGGCCTCAACATCTCCGTCCTCAGCTACGGAGCCTCACCGCTGGGCAGCGTCTTCCGCTCCATCGACGAGGAGGAGGGCATCCGCGCCGTCCACACCGCGCTGGAGTTGGGCATCAACTTCATCGATGTCTCCCCCTACTACGGCCTGCGCCTTGCCGTGACGGTGCTCGGCATGGCGCTGGCAGGGGTGCCGCGAGAGAGCTACGTGCTGGCGACGAAGGTCGGCCGCTACGGCGCGGACCGCTTCGACTTCTCCGCCGCGCGCGTCACCGCCAGTGTGGAGGAGAGCCTGCAGCGGCTCGGGGTGGACCACGTGGACCTGATCCAGGTTCACGACCTGGAGTTCGGCAGCCTCGATCAGGTGGTCGAGGAGACCCTCCCTGCGCTGGAGCGGGTCCGTGCGCAAGGGAAGGTGCGATTCATCGGGATCACGGGCTATCCGGTGCGCGCCCTGCTGACCGTGGCGGAGCGTGCGCCGGTGGACACCGTCCTCTCCTACTGCCGCTACAGTTTGAACGACACGGCCCTTGAGGCGGCGCTGCCCCAATTCGCGGAGCGCGGAATCGGGGTGATCAGCGCGTCTCCGCTCTCGATGGGCCTGCTGACGGAGCGGGGAGCGCCGGAATGGCACCCTGCCCCGCCCGCGCTCAAACAGGCGTGTGCCCACGCCGCGGCGTGGTGCCGGGAACGGGGCGAGGACATCTCACGGATCGCGCTCCAGTTCGCGGTGAGCCATCCAGGGATCGCGACAACGCTGGTGGGCAGTGCCAGCCCGGAGAATATGCGCCGGAATGCAGCATGGGTCCAGGAGCCGCCCGATCCCGAGTTGGTGCAGGGCGTGCGTGCCATCCTGAAGCCGGTGATGAACACCACATGGCCCACTGGGCGACCGGAGAATGCGGACGGTGCGGACTAGCTTCCCGCACTTCGCGCCTAGCCGTGGATGAACCGGCTGTCCCAGGGCTATGACCCAGAAGGTCCGTTGGTAAGAAAGGTCCGCTCACTCCGTGCGTAAATGTGTTGCATCTTATCTGAAGGGCATCGCGTGCGGATGGCCCGCCCCCCCGCCCCCAATACTGCAATACTGCAATACTGGGGGAGAACACCGCCGCCACGAGTGCAGCCGCTCGGCCGGGGGCGCGATTCCACTACTGGCCAGGCTTTCGCTGCGATGTAACCTGTGGTAGCTCCTGCGCAGCTGCTTGCCCACTTCGCCCACGGTGTTGCGGGACACCCGCACACCCTGGGTTACCGGTCCTGCTAACGGGCAGCCTGGCAGGCACCCAGAGGTTTGAACGGACAGGCTCATCTGGCTGACAGGTGCGCCAACAGACGGGTGACGTCTTCCGGGGTGTTGTAGCCGTGGAGGGCGACGCGCATCCTTCCAGCGCTGTGCATGACGTGGATGTTCTCAGAGAGCAACGCCTGGTAGAGCGACTCCATCTGGGGATGGCGGAAGGCGACGATTCCGGCAAGCCCGTCCGCCTCTCCCGGGGTGAGCACCTCCACGGAGAGACGCCGAAGCCCCTCCAGACACTCCGCCACGAGCGGCTTGGCGGCTGCGTCGATGGCGGGCACGCCGATCTCCAGCAGGTACTCCAGGGCGGTGCGAACCGCATAGACGGCCGGGTAGTTGGGCATCCCAACCATGTAGCTCTCGGCCCCGTGCTTGCTGGCAACCCGGTCGCCGGCGTCACGGTCGAAGGGTGCCTCCAGGTTGAACCAGCCGCCCGCCGGGGTGGTGAGGAGATCTGCACGCTCCCGTGGCACGCCAACGATCCCCCCGCCATGCGTGGCGCAGATCCACTTGTGGGTGCTGCTGACGATGAAATCGGCCCCCGCCAGCTCCAGCGGGATGCGGCCCAACGCCTGGGTGATGTCGACGGCCAACAGTGCGGGTGAGTGCGCGCGCACCACTTCCGCCACTTCCGGCACCCGGATCCGATAGCCGTTGTAGTAGCTGACGAGGGAGACCGTGACCAGCCGCGTGCGGGGGGTCAATAGCGGGCGGAGGTCCTCGGTTCGGAGCGCGCCATCGCAGTGCCGCCACACCTTGACCTCAGCTGGGCAACCGGGCTGGAGCCACGGCGTCTGGCCGGCGGGGAAATCGAGGTCGTTGACCACCACCTCATCGCCCGGCTGCAGTCGCAATGCGAGGGCGAGGAGGTTGTAGGCCTCCGAGGCGCAGGAGCAGAGGCCGATCTCGTCACCGGACAATCCGAGGAACCTACCGGCTAGATCCCGCGCTGCAAGCCACTCCGCGTGGTGAAACGGTCGCCCGGCAGAGCCGAGCTGCCGGTGCTCGAAGTAGCGCAGATAGGCGTCACGCACCCGGAGCGGGGGCACACCCTCGGCAGCGGTGTTGAGGTAGGTCATCCCGGCCAGGGAGGGAAACTCTCGTGCGCGTTCCTCTTCAGTCAACATGGCGGCTCCGATTTTTGGATCTAGGTGGAATACGCGGCGTTCATCTCCGCCAGTCGTTGAACCACCAGTTAGCGTAGATGGCGGCCAGCTTTTCCAGTTCGAAGAGCTCGACCCACTCCTCGGTGCCGTGGGCTTGGTCAATGCTGCCCGGTCCTATCACGGCGCACTCGCGGGCCGACTTCCCATAGGCCCAGGCGTTGGTGCAATAGGGCGCGGTCGCGGGAACGTTTCCGGAACAGCTTGCCAGCCAGGTGATCCAGGGACTTTCCGGTGGCTGGCTGAAGGCATTGATCTGCTTCTTGACCTCTACGGAAAGCTCCGTCGGACAGGCTGCGATGGCGACGGCTTCGATCTGCCTTGCCACCGCAGCCGGCTCCTCACCGGCCACCAGGCGGCGATCCACAATGAGCGAGCAGCGATCCGGCACCACGTTCATTCCGGTGCCGCCTTGAACGATGGTCACGGTCAATGAGCCGGCGCCGAGCTGAGGGTCGCCTGGGGCCGTCTGGAGCCGATGGTGCTCCTGGTCTAGCGCGAGGATGACGTGGGCGGCGGCAGTGATAGCGTTCCGCCCCAGGTGCGGCTGAGAGGAATGTGCGGGGCTCCCGGCGACTGTCAACGATAACCGCAGCACGCCCTTGTGAGCGATTACCGGCACACAGCGGGTCGGCTCCGCAACGGCAAGCTGGTCGACGACCATCTGCCGCTCCGCGAGCCATGCGGCGAAGGCCGGCGCACCGAAGGCTTCGACCTCCTCATCGACGGTGCAGGCGAGAAGCAGCGTGCCGCGTGGCTGGAGGCCCTTCTCGCGGGCGGCCTCGACCAGCGCCAGCGCCACCGCGAGGGATGCCTTCGTATCGACCGCGCCGCGGCCCCAGACGCGGCCATCCCGCAACTCACCACAGAAGGGCGGCGTGGTCATCTGCTCCACGCCCACGGTGTCGAGGTGGGTGTCGAGCGCCATCAGGGGGCCGTTACCCCCGTGCCAGCGCCCGTAGATGTTTGCGCGCCCGGGCAGCACTTCGTGGACGTCGACCTCCAGGCCCAGCTCACGGAACCAGCCAGCCACCGCTTCGCCGATGGCGGCTTCGCCCGCAATGCCAGAGCGAGGGCCGGCCTGCGCCGGATTCACGCTGGGGATCCGCACCAATCGCCCGAGCCATCCAGTAATCCGCTCACCCAAGACCATGCTCACTCCTTCGCATGACGCTCCTCGCATTCACGCTGCGTCGGCGTCGGTGCCAGATTGGGTGGGACCCGGCGCGGCACCTTCTCCGCGTGACGAACCGTCGACCGGTCAAATGCGATCGGGCATCGCCCCAGACCCCTGATGTGGGAGACTCTTCTGGGGGCGAATGACCGATCACCTGCCAACAACCATAGCCGGCAGCGCAAGGCTGCTGGCCATGGTTCCAGAGGAGAATGACCCGTCGAGTTTTTCGGAATTGTGGGCAAGGCCGAACTCGACCACTGCCGTCGTGTTCCGGCGGTCGCCAGCATTCCAACACTCCAAGTACCGGTTGCCGGGGGATTGCTGCGACCTCAAGGGACCTTGGCCGCTAAAACATGGCGACGGGCGACCGGAGACTCGATTGAGGACGCGGGTTATCGGGCCGCGGGCAGTGGTCCAGTCCGCGAAGGTTGGTGCGTGCGGGACGCCCGCGCTCCTTGGCTACGTAAGGAAGACGGTGTGAGGCGGACTTTGGACGTAAAGACGGCGCTGGCGGTGGTGGTGACGGTGCTCCTGTGGGCCTCTGCATTTCCGGGCATTCGGCTCGGCCTTCGCGCATTTTCGCCCGGCCATTTGGTGTTGCTCCGGTTTCTGGCTGCCTCGGTTGCCATGCTCCTGTTTGCCGGGGTGACGCGGGTCCGGCTGCCGGAGCGCCGCGATCTTCCCGCGCTGGTAGGCTGCGGCTTTGTCGGCATCAGCCTGTACCACGGACTACTGGCGTACGGTCAGGTGACCGTCTCCTCCAGTGCGGCCAGCTTTCTCGTCAACGCTTCGCCAGTCTTCACCGCGCTGCTGGCAACGTGGCTCCACGGGGAACGGCTGGAGATGCGAGGCTGGCTGGGAGTTTTGACCAGCTTCCTGGGAGTGACGCTGATTGCGCTGGGTGGACCGACCGGCATCCACTTCACCCCTGGGGCGGCACTCGTGCTCCTCGCGGCGGCGGCGATGAGCGTCTATTTCCTCTCCCAGAAGCGGCTGGTTGCGCGGTACGGTCCCCTTGCCTTCTCGGTGTATGTCATCGTGGCGGGGACCCTTCTGCTGGTCCCGTTTTTTGCCTGGGGGCTCCCCCAGGCAGTGGTCCGCGCCCCGCAGGGAATCACCTGGACGGTGGTCTACCTTGGGGTGCTGCCGGCGGCGCTGGCCTACGGCACATGGACCTATGTTCTCTCCCGCATCCCGCCTGCCCGCGCGGCCAGCCTGCTCTACCTCGTACCGCCAACTGTCATTCTCATGGCCTGGATCTGGCTCCGCGAGCCGCCCGCTCCGCTGGCGCTGGTCGGGGGTCCGCTGGCGCTGGCGGGGGTGGCGATCACCAGCACGAGCCGGAACCGCAAGACGGCCGGAGACGCACCGCGAACCAAATGTGATGTGACAAAGCCTCTGAGCGCGACAGGAGACGCTTGATGAACGCCGAGGAACTGCTGGAGCTGCGGCATCGTGGCTGGCGCATCACGCGTGACGGAAGCACCGCCACGGCTCAATGGACCTGGGACGATCTTGACGAGGAAGCGGACGGCTGGGAAGTGCTGGTGCTCCACACTTCGGGTCACCCGCCGCGCTTCACGCTCAACCTCTTCGAGAGCGGACTCACCGAACGACACGCGCTGGACCTGGTGCGACTCCAGGGCGTGCTGACGGATGCGCGGGCGTTGCTTGAACGCTGGCAAGGCGAAGTACCCGATCCGGAGTAGCTCTTACGAGAGCCGTGGAGTCGCGGCCCCTTCAGCGCAACCGGTCGACACCGGACTGCAAGCGGTCGACTTCTCGGCCACGGAGCGTAGAGCGGCTGCTCCGTCGCCGCTCCAACCTCGAATTGGCTTACCTTGCGACAGGAGGGACCAGTCCTGGCTGCTGGCACGGCAACCGTACTGATGACGCTTCCTTCATCGGAGACGCTGCGGGCAGGGACGCGCAGGGACGCGCAGGGACGCGCAGGGACGCGCAGGGACGCCCAGGGACGCCCCGCCCTGCAACCGGCCGACCGGTCCTTCCGTGCGCCACTGAAGTTCGTCGCCAAACCCCCGCAAACCGCCAACTGAGCGCGTAAGTCCGCCAGCGACGGGGGGTAATGCCGCCTCGGGAGTTAGTGAAAGCTTGTTGACAGAATTGGCGGCCCGCCTATTGCTCGACTCGGCATCCAGCGGCAGTGCACGGCATCGGCTGAACCCGATACCTACTCACGCGACTCCCCGTGCGGGGCTGAAAGCCAGGTGGACCTTGCGACAGCCAGAACGGCACCATCCTGCCGAAGCGGCTCTGACCTTTGAGGTCGTGCACGATTCTGCCTGTTTCGGAAGAGAACGCGGCTGCCGATCGAGGACGTCAGTGCGAGACTTGCTCCGGGGTTAAGTGATGATCGCCTTGACCACCTCGCCGTGAACATCAGTGAGCCGGAAGTCGCGTCCTGCATGGCGGAACGTGAGCCGCGTGTGGTCGAGGCCGAGCAGGTGCAGGATGGTGGCATGAAAGTCTGGAATGGTCACCTTGTTCTCGGCCACGTAGTATCCGAACTCGTCGGTTGAGCCACGGGTCATGCCGCCGCGGATTCCGCCGCCAGCCAGCCACATGGAGAAGGCGTGGGGGTGGTGGTCCCGCCCGTCTGTGCCGCCCTGAGACGCGGGCGTTCTTCCGAACTCGGTGCCCCACACCACCAGCGTGTCGTCCAATAGGCCGCGCGACTTCAGGTCCTGGAGCAGGCCCGCCACCGGCTTGTCGACCTTTTTTGCGTTGGTGGCGTGATTAGCCCTCAAGCCCCCATGGGCGTCCCAGTAGTTGCGCGGGTAGCTGTGGTTCACCTGGACGAAGCGGACGCCGGACTCGGCCAGCCGCCGGGCTAAGAGGCACTGACGCCCGTATTCATCGGTGGGCTCCTCCCCGATGCCGTAGAGCGCCCGGGTAGCGGCGCTCTCTGAGGAGAGGTCGAAGACGTGTGGGGCGGACATCTGCATTCGGAAGGCTAGCTCGAAGGTGGCAATTCGCGCTTCGAGGCGGGGGTCGGATCCAGCGCGTGCGAGATGGGCTCGATTCGACTCTGCGAGGAGATCGAGTTGCGATCGCTGGAGGTCGAGATGGTCCGCCGGAACCGTGTTCGCCAGCGTGGCGTTTCCCCATGGCGTGGTGCCGTCGCCAACCCGCGTGCCCTGGAAGGACGCGGGAAGGAACGCCGATCCGTAACACTGTGCGCCTCCGTGGTACAGGGAAGGACTCAGCGAGATAAACCCTGGCAAGTCCCGGTTCTCAGTCCCCAGTCCGTACAGGCTCCACGCGCCAAGGCTTGGCCGAGTGAAGACGCCGTCGCCGGTATTCAGCCGCAGTCCAGCGGGGCCATGGGACACCTCGTTCCCTCCGTTCATCGACCGGATGACGCAGAGGTCGTCGGCGCAGGCACCGATATGGGGGAAAAGCTCGCTGATCTCCGTGCCGCACTGGCCGTGTCGCTTGAACTTCCACGGGGAGGCGAGCAGGTTCCCGGTGGGGCCGAACTCAAAGGGCGGCTTAGCTATGGGCAACGGCTTGCCGTCCATCTCGGCCAGTTTCGGCTTGGGATCGAACGTATCGACGTGGGAGACACCGCCGTGCATGAACAGGAAGATCACTCGCTTCGCCCTAGGAGCAAAATGCGGCGATCGAGCCACCAACGGATTGCCCCCCAAGCCGGCGGCCCGTGCCTCCTCGGCGAGGAGGCTGGTGAAGGCTACACCGCCAAAGCCGCACGCGAGGCGCTGGAGCAGTTCCCGTCGGCTGGTGGTTAGCATCGCGGTTCTCCTGGGGGGATGCGGCGGGGTGCGGGCTCAGTCCAGGTATAGAAACTCATTCCGGCAGAGGAGCGTTTGACAAAAGCTCTGCCATGCCGCCAACCGTGCTTCGTCGGCCGCCCTTCCGTTGGAAACAGCCACGCTTTGATAGCGGGTCAGGAAGCTGGTCGCCCTTTGGACCTCCGCCAGGTCCGGGATCCGTCCGACCGCCAGCCGGAACCCCTGCGCCACGCGATCCGCATCCGTGCCTGCTGGGTCGGTGAGAAGCGACCTGGCGAAGTGCGCCGACTGCTCCCGCACGAAGGGGTGGTTTAGCAGGAAGAGGGCCTGGGAGGGCACGGTGGTGTCGTTGCGCACGGCCGTCACGGCGTTGGGATTGGCCCCGTCGAACAGGGACAGCACATCCGGCACGGCGTTCCGCACCACGGGAAGGTAGAGGCTCCTGCGGACCGACGCCGTGTAGACCGGATGGTTCGACTGGACCTGGTTGGGCCGCAGGTAGTCGCGGGTTGGAATGATGACCTCACCGTGCTTGTACAACAGCTCGCCGGAAGCGTCCCCTCCCACCGTCCTATCCAGGGTGCCGCTTACCGCGAGCATGCTGTCCCGCAGAGACTCGGCGTCCACCCGGCGTCGCGCCGCGCGACCGAAGAGACGGTTGGTCGGGTCCGCCTTCAACAGAGCCGCGCTCGTGGTGGTGCCCGCGCGGTAAGTCTCTGACAGGACCATCAGCTTGTGGAGCCGCTTCACCGACCAACCGCCCGCCATGAATTCATGCGCCAGCCAGTCAAGCAGCTCCGGATGCGACGGCTTCTCGCCCCTCGTGCCGAAGTTGTCCGGCGAGGCCACCAGCCCGGTGCCGAAATGGTGCTGCCAGATGCGGTTCACCATCACCCGCGCTGCGAGCGGATTGTCCCTGGAGCCAATCCACCGGGCGAGTTCCAATCGTCCGCTCTGCGCCGTTGAAAGGGGCGCGTGGCCTTCGCCGGCGACGATCTGAAGGAAGCGGCGTGGAGCAAACGCGCCTGGCGTGTTCCGATCCCCGCGCAGGGCGACCCGGAGGTTGGTGGGGGCTCCTTCCAGCGGAGCCATGACCGTCATCGCGGGTGCTTCAGGCGACCATTTGATGGCTCGCTCCTGCCAGAAGCTGGGATTCGGGCCCTCCAACACTTCGATGCCGCGGAAGATGCCCGCGAGACTGTAGTAGTCGACGGCTGGGATCGGATCAAACTTGTGGTCGTGGCAACGGGCGCAGCTGATAGTCAGCCCAAGGAAGGCCTTGCCAGTCACGTCGATCTGGTCATCGATGATGTCTCGCCGACTTTGCTCCTTGTCCGCCTCCGCCAGCGCTTTGGGACCGAGCATGAGGAACCCCGTGGCGATCACCTGATCGAGGTCTCGATTCGGGTCACCGGCTGGAGGGAGAAGATCGCCAGCTAGCTGCTCGGTGACGAATTGGTCGTAGGGCTTGTCCGCATTGAAGGACCGCACCACGTAGTCCCGGTAGCGCCACGCGTAGCGCATCACGGCGTTGGCGTCATCGGCGGTGGTCTCAGCGAACCGGACCACATCCAGCCAGTGCCTCCCCCACCGTTCCCCGTAATGCGGCGAGGCGAGTAGGCGGTCGACCACCGTCTCGTACGCCCCGGGTCGCTCATCCTTGAGAAAGGCGTCGATCTCCTCGGGCGTCGGCGGCAGGCCGGTCAGGTCGTAGGTTATGCGTCGAAGCAGGGTTCGCTTGTCGGCAGAGGGGGAAAGGGTGACTTTGGCCGCCTCGAGCCGTGCGAGGATGAAGCGATCGACGGGAGTCCGGACCCGCCGCACTGCCCGCACTGCCGGAGGCACCACGGCCTTCACGGGCTGGTAGGCCCAGAACGCCTTCTGCCCCTTGGTGAACGATGCCTTGCTCCCCGGGAGGACGGCGGGATGGACCAACCCGTGGCGTTCCGCCAGCCGCACCTCGATGGCCTGTCGGTCATCCTCACTAAGGGCGGCGTTGTAGACAACCACCTCACCGATGTCGCCGCGGATGCTTCCGCACCACGACAGAGCTTTGCCGAGGTATAGCCCGATGTCCCCACGATGCCGGATGTCCGGAACACCGTCCGTTCCTTCCACCTTCCGTCCCAGAGGGCCTTCACTGGACGGCACACCGTCCAGGTAGAAGCGAGTGGATGATCGCATCGGACCGGGTGTGCGTACCACGGTCAGCAGCACCGGACGGTTCCAGTAGGAGGCAAAGGAAGATTTGCCGAGCGATACATCGTGGTTCCAGCCGCCGGCCAGCTTCAACTCCGGCTCTGGATGCCGGGTGATCATCACCAGCGCCGCATGAGGCTTGCCGGGGTCGCCGGTCGAATTTGCCGGGTCGCCGATGCCGAGGATGCCGTCGTGGGGGTGGGGGACGTCCGTGGGACGAAGGTTGAGGACCAGGAACAAGGTCAGGGCCGCGTCCCCCTTGATATCCGGGGGAGAGTCGGGAGAGGAGGCGAACCCCGTTTCCGGTCCGAAACGGACGGCGGGTCGCCGGTTGACCTCGCTGGCGGAAACAAACGTCCCGGGCAGTCCGACACCGCCGACGCGAACGCCACTGGTGGCGCTCAGATCGCGCCCCTTACCACTTGAATCTGGCCAGACGAAGACGGGCTTCCCGTCCGGCACTGGGAGTGTATCCGCCCGGTACCACGCCTGGAGGTGGGGGCGAACCGAGGGTGCATTCGGGTCTAAGGAGCGCACGACGCGCGGCGGTTTCACGGGCGGTGCGACCGTAGAGTTCGGCCAGACCGCTCCGGCTTTCACCCACGCTGCAATATCGGCAATCTCCTGCTCCTTCAGCTTGCCGTCGGGCGGCATCTTGATCTCGCCGAAGTAGCGGAGAGAGCGGAGCAGCAGGCTCTCCTCCGACTTGCCGGGAAAGACGACGGGACCGGAGTTGCCGCCCTTCGCAAATCCGGCGGCGTCGATCCGCAGTCCGCCCTTGCCCTTGGGACCGGAGTGACAAGCAGCGCACCGGGCCTGGAAGACGGGCCGCACCTTCTTCTCGAAGTGGTCCTCTGGGGATTGGGCGCTCGCGTGGGAAGCGAGAAGAAGCAGACCCGCAAGGAAGAGGATGAGGCGCGCGGCCATGGCGATGGGTCCATTCTGGCGGTTCGATCTGACCGCCGCTTGCGGGTTCTTCTCCGGGTTCCCGTTCGCCGCTCCCAGTCCCTGGCGTTGAACCGCTACACCAGTAGGTCGTGCATGACCTCTCCCTGCTCCACCAGCGGGAGCGGGCGGGCCTGCGGGTCGAGGATCATCATCTGCGGATCGATGCCGAGGAGGTGGTAGATCGTGGCGAGGACGTCCTTGGGACTGACGGGACGCTCTTCCGGGAAACCGCCGTCCTTGTCCGTCTTGCCGATCACGGCCCCCTCCCGAATGCCCGCTCCCGCGAAGAGGTTGCAGTAGGCTCCGGCCCAGTGGTCGCGGCCTCCCCCGCCCTGCGGTCCCTGGCCGTCGTAGCCCTTGTTGAACTTGGGGGTGCGACCGTGCTCGCTCAGGACGCAGACCAGGGTCTCGTCCAGGAGGCCGCGGTCGTCCAGGTCCTTCATCAGGGCATTGAACGCCATGTCGAAGCCGGGGCAGAGCTCCGTGGTCATCCGGTTCACCAGGTAGACGTGAGTGTCCCAGGCGCTGTTGCCGAGGTTGTACTCGTCCCAGAAAACGGTGGTGACGCGCACACCCGCCTCGACCAGGCGCCGCCCGGCCAGCACGGCCTGCCCAAAGAGGGTCATTCCGTAGGCTTCGCGCGTCTTCGCCGACTCCTTCTGAACGTCCAGCCCGTCCCGCAGCTTGGGGCTGGTGAGCAGGTTCATCGCCAGGGACTGGGAGCGGCTCCAGGCATCTGTGTCTTCCGTCTGCTCCAGGCGCGTCCGGTCCGCATCGAACTGCTGCAGCAGGCTCTGACGCCGAGACAGGCGGTCGAGGGTGAGTTGCGGACCTCCCTGGGTGCTGGGCACGAACTGGAAGCGCGTTTCGGGAGAGATGCCGCCGTAGGGATTCTCGCGTCTCTGGCCGTACGGGTCCGCGCCGGTTGACTTCCCCTCCCACGAGGTAACGACTGGTGCCCACTTCGCACCCAGCCAATGCGGCTGCGGCCCTGGCCGATTAAAGCGGTGCGGCAGGACGATGTTGTTCGGGAGATTGGATGCCGGCAGTCCCTCGCGTTGACGCTCCTGGGTGTCGACGTACTCCACAACGGATCCGAAGTAGGGCCAGTGGCGCAGGTCGCGCGGGTTCGTCTCACGGGCGAGGTCGGTCACCCCCATTCCCGTCAGCGCGTAGGAAGCGCAGTGGATGGGGTACTCGTGCGTGAGCGTCCGGACCGTAGCAACCCTGTGCATCCACTTCGCCATTCTGGGGAAGTGCTCACAGATGTCGATGGCAGGGTTGGAGGTGCGAATCGGCTTGAAGGGGCCGCGGATGTCCTCAGGCGCATCCGGCTTCATGTCCCAGGTGTCCAACTGCGGTGGGCTTCCGTAAAGGAAGAGCAGCAGGACGTTCTTCGCCTTGCCGAAGGAGCGCGATCCGCCGGGTGGAGCGGCCGCTCCGGGGCCACTTGCCGCCTGCGCCGATTGCAACGCCAGCAGATCGCTCAGCGAAAGGCCATAGAGCGAAAGGCCCCCGGCCTGGATCAAGTCTCGCCGGGAGAAGCCCCCACAGACCTTCTTGTTGTTGCCAAGGATACGCAGCATTCGGGGGCATTCCTGATCCGGGTGAGGGGCGATGCTCGCATCTGGGCGCATCCGGGGGTGTCCGGGCGCATCCACCCGGTCGATTATGTCCCTAGCGGCTGCGCGGAGTTACTGGAATTGCGGGGACGAAGACGGCCACCAGGCTGCAACATCGCGGTGGGATACCGACTCCTGGGTCATCGCAGTGGGAAGAGCACAAAGACGCAGATGTCCCAGGACAGATGAGCGATAAGCACGGGCACCAGTGAGCGGCTGTACGTCCGTAGGATGCTCCAGTAGAGGCCGCATCCGACCGCGATCCCGATCAAGAGCCATGACCCGACCGCCAGGACGGAGAGGCTATAGATTCCCGCAGCGGCCAGCGTCCCATAGATGGGGCCGAGCGCCAGCAGGAGTGGCCGCTGGACCACGCCACGCCAGACGATCTCCTCGCCCAGGACCACAAGGGGGAGCAGGACCCAGACCTTCGGGCCGGCAGCTCCGCCAAAGGTGGCGTAGAGGGCGGCCGATTGGGTGACCACGGAGGGCACCAGCCAGCGGGCCAGCGGATAGAGCGTGTAGGTGGCCGCAATCATCAGCAGCCCGCCCACGACCCCAAGCATCACCAAACGGCCGTTGGTTCTGAACTCTGCTCGGAGCGTCTCCGGCGCCACCAGCGCCGCCGTCAATCCCAGTGCGATGGAAATGGTTCCAACTGAAAACCAGATCCCTACCCAGCCCGAGAGGAAGGTCGCTGCGATCCAGGCCGTGAAGAAGGCCAATGCCAACCGATTCTGACGCCGCCTCTCCCCCGATTTCGGTCGCCGATGGATCCGAACGTGTCGCTGCGCGCCGGTGTCCTGCTTTCCGCTCATACAGGCGCGGCCGCGCGGCGGACCCGCCTCTTCATCAGGCGCTCCACACCACCCCAGAATCCCGGTATCTCGCCTTCCGCAGCCTCGGCGGCCAGAGCGCGGCGAGCGGCTTCACGGAACGGTAAAGGGGTGATGCCGGCCATCGACCAGAAGCGGTTGTCGTGCGCCAGGAAATCGTGCGCCATCCCGACGACGATCTCGCGGGCTACCGACCACTCGGCGCGGGTGACGAAGTGAACCCAATGGGAGGAGAGCCACGGCGTGAGAACGGGAACCTCGACCGTAAGTGGGCGAGGCAGGCCCATCGCATCCGCGACCCCTTCCAGAACCTGGCGGCCAGTGAGGATGTCGGGGCCTGGCAGGTCGTACCATTCGCCACCCTGAGGCACGGGTAGCGAGAGGGCGGTCACCAGCGCAGCCATCACGTCGTCCATCGCCACCGGCTGGGTGCGTGACTTGAGCCAAGCAGGCAGTGTCATCGCAGGGAGCCGGGCGGCAAGATCGCGCACCATCAGCCAGGAGATGCTCCCGGTCCCGACGATCATGCTGGCGCGTAGCTCAAGTGTCGGGACCGCGCCCGCCCGGAGGATCTCTCCCACTTCCAGGCGGCTGGCGAGGTGCTCCGTGGGCGGTCCCTGGGGCTCAAAGCCCCCCAGGTAGATGATCCGATCCAAGCCCGCTGCGGCAGCGGCCCGTACGAAACGCTCGGCGGTCTCGCGTTCGTGGCGGCGGAAATCAGCGGAGTGGTCCGCCATGCCGTGGACCAGATAGTACGCGGCGTGGCAGCCGGACAGCGCCTGTCGCAGTGCTACTTCGTTATCGAGGTCCCCTTCCCGCCACTCACGGTCCGGCCAGCGGGAGCGAGCGGAGTCAAGACGACGGGTGAGGCAAACGGGCTCGTGGCCCGCCCGCACCAACTCGGGGTAGAGATGGCTCCCCACGAATCCGGAAGCACCTGTTAGTAGAACACGCATTGCGGATTGCCTCGGGACGACGACGTAGTGGCGTGACAGGGAGATCCTGACAGGCCGAAAGGGAGAGTGGGGGAAAGGGGGAATGGGAGACATCGTGCCCGAGCCATCTCCCACTCACCCTCTCTCCCATTCTCCCATTCATCCGGAAACGCGCCATCCCGTCCTGACCGACTACTTACCGTCCGCGTTAGTCTAGGCGATAACCGTCCGAACCGGGACAAATGCAGCAGGGATGGAGCACTTCCGTGCGCAAAGGGAGGGCGGTCTTTGAACGAGAGGAGTCCCAGATGGCGAAGAAGTGTGAAGATCAAGAAGGAAACGGGAAGCGGCCGGGCCGCCTGCCGGGAGTTGCTGCCGGAGTCCTTCTCGGCATCGGGCTGACGGTGGGGATGGCGAACCTGGACCGGCTCTTTACGCAGACCGCGCTGGCCGCGCCCGCCGCGAAGGTGCCCACCGACGGGAAGGTCCGCGTCATCGTCTTTGGGGCGCATCCGGACGACGCGGAGCTGCGGGCCGGCGGCGTGGCGGCGAAATGGGCGGCGGCGGGGCACAAGGTCAAGTTCGTCTCCGTGACCAACGGCGACATCGGCCACTGGCGGGATGCGGGCGGTTCGCTCGCCCAGCGTCGCGCGGCGGAGGTGCAGAAGTGCGCCGAAATCCTGGGGATCGAGACGGAGGTCATGGACGTTCACGACGGCGAGATCCTCCCGACCCTGGAGAACCGCCGCACGGTGACCCGGCTCATCCGCAACTGGAACGCGGACGTGGTGATCAGCCACCGCCCGAACGACTACCACCCCGACCATCGCTACAGTGGCGTTCTGATCCAGGATGCCGCGTATATGGTGACGGTCCCGTTCTTTTGCCCGGACACCCCTTACCTCACGCGCAACCCAGCCTTCTTCTACTCAGAAGACCGCTTCCAGAAGCCCAACCCGTTTGAGGCGCACGTGGTCGTTGGCATCGACGACACGGTTGAGAAGAAGCTGGACGCCACCGATGCGTTGGTCTCCCAGTTCTACGAAGGAGGCGCAAACGGCGGGCCGGAGTTGCTGCCGTCCGACCCGACCGCGCAGGAGCAGCGCCGGAAGGCTGTGCGTGATGGGTTCCGGGGTCGCTTCGCCGGCACCGCGAACCGCTTCCGCAAGCAGCTAGAAAGCTGGTACGGCGACAAAGGCCAGGGAATCAAGCACGCGGAGGCGTTCGAGATCTGCGAGTACGGACGGCAGCCAAGCCGCGAGGAACTGAAACGTCTGTTCCCATTCTGAAGCTGACCATTGGTCCGTGCGTGCTCGATGTACGCACGGACCCTCGTCGCGCCGGCGATGTTAGCCGCACGGCGTCGCGAGCGACTTCGATCAGGACTTGAAGTTCTCCGTTACCTGAGCCGAAGTCACCACGACCGCTTGGCTCTTTGAGCCAAACCCCACTCTCCGCCGATACATCTCCATCAGCCTTGCCATAGGCGCTCTCGTATCAGATGCCGGCGAGCCGGGTGTCAGCGTCTCCGAAGCGCGGGAGTTGGACGCCCATCCGGTCCATCAAGGAGAGGTAGAGGCTGCAGAGCTTGCGGTTCTCGTCGCCCTTGTCCCGGTAGTTGATGACGCGGCCCGTGGTGAGCTTGCCGCCCATTCCGCCGACCGTCAGAAGCGGCAGCGTGGAGTTGTCGTGGCGGGAGCCGGACCACATGTTGGAGAGCCAGAGGAGGCACGTATTGTCCAGCACGGTGCCTTCGCCTTCCGGCATTGCCTGGAGACGGCCGGCCAGGTAGGCGAGTTGGCTGACGTAGAAGCGGGTGATGCGCTCGTAACCCTCGCCGCGGTCGTCGTGGGAGGCGGGGTGGTGCGCGTCCCGGACGTCCAGGAAGGGGTAGAAGAGGCCGGAAAGGTCGCGGCACATCAGCATGCTGGCGATGCGGGTCTTATCAGTCTGGATAGCGAGCGCGACGATGTCGCACATGAGGCGCATGTGGTCGCGGAGGTCTTCCGGCAGGCCGTTGTCCGGGCGCTTCATGGCGACCATCGGTTTGCCCTTGTCGGCGGCGCGGTTCGCGGCCTTGTCCATCTCGGAGCGCATCCGCTGCGCGCGCTGCTCCACTTCCCGGACGCTGGTGAGGTACTCGTCCAGCTTGGAGCGGTCGGCGGCGCTGACGCGGCGGCGCAGGCCGGAAGCCTCGCCCTGGACGCGGTCCAGGATGCTCTGGTTGCGGCGGCTGCCGCTGTTCTCGAAGAGGCTATCGAAGGCTAGCGACGGATAGACTTCGGTCGGCACCGGGGAATCGGCGCTTTGCCAGGAGATGTGCGAGCTGTACGCCATCGAGAAGTTCGACTCATGGTAGCCGGTCAGCGGCTGCTCGCAGGCGAGGACCATACTGGGCTGCACGGAGTCCTGCCCAATCTTGTTGGCGAGGACCTGGTCGATGCTGATCCCACCGTGGAGCACCGCTCCCCGAGTGAGCGGCATCCCGGAGAGGATGTTACCGGTCATCCCCGGGTGAATGCCCACGCCGGTGGAGGGCTTGTTGAAGAGACCGCTGATGACGTTGAGCTTGGTCTTGTACGGCTCCAGCGGCTGGAGGCTCTTGCTGAGCTCCATTCCCGCGCCCTCGCCCTTGGCCCACCAATGGTCCGGTGCGATGCCGGTGCCCATGAACTGCACCACGAACCGCTGCGGAGGCGTGCTGGGCGCCTTGGGATCCGCCGCGGGCGCACCCCATACGGGAGCGGACTCAAGCCACGGCAGCGCCACGACAACGCCGGCTCCGCGCAGGAAGATCCGGCGGCTGACCGGACGGACGGAGGGCTTTGCGGGAGTGTCTTCGCGGTGGGACATGGTGCTCAGTTCAGGTCGTAGTTCGCCGGTGCGTTGCAGGCTATGGGACGCCGCAGCACTGCGGCTGGTTTCATCCAGGTTATAGCGTCTGCGTGATACCCGCCGCAATCGAATGCGGAATTCGGAATGCGGATTGCCGACCCGGATTTGCTGGGGGCGGAAGGGGTTTCGCTGTTCCAAAGGTGGGTGCGGGCGGGACGCCCGCGCTCCGTGGACGTCCCGCGAATGGGTTAAAGCCCAGGCACCGGCGGCTTGTTGGGAGCGTGGAACGTCTGTCGGCCCTTGATGGCGAGCTTCCGGCGATAGATCGTACCGCCCTGGATGGCGTACAGGGTGTCGAACTCCTTGCCTCCGAAGCAGACCTCGGAGACCGGAAGCTCCGGGCTGCCAGGACCCGGCACGGGGAGGATGCAGTTGACCCGGCCGGGCTGATCACAGACCTGGACACCGAGGGCACTGGCAACGTAGAGGCGGCCATCGCGGTCCACCGTTATACCGCCCGCACCTGCGTGATCCGATGTGTCCGGCGCGTGCAGCCAGTAGTACTGCTGACCGTGCCGCAGGCTTCCGTCCGGCGCGATCTGGTAGCTGTAGACCCAGTGGGACCGCTCGTCAGCGATGTAGAGGAGGGTTTGGTCCGGAGAGAGCGTGATACCGCCTGGGGAATAGGAGAGTTGCTCGGACCCCAGGCGCTTACCACTCCGGTCCGTGATCACGACTTCCATCCCGACCGAGCCCTTGCGAGGCACAAGGGTAAAGCTGCGTCCATCGTGTGCCGTGACGCGCCTCAGCAGGGGACTCACACTTCGGGCTGCGGATCTCGAAAATGGAATCAGCACAGGCTGACCGTCGTGCCCGATCTCAAAGCGCCTGCCACTACCCTTCCCCTGCTGGTAGGAGACCACCCCATCAGCCTTCGCGGTGAGACCCCAGGCCTCCGTTTCAGTGCCAACCTGCTCCCATCCCAGGCCGGGCAGCAGGATCTGGCTCAGGTAGCCGTTACGGCTCTTGCCGAAGGCGACCGGCTTGGGCCAGTCCTTCCAGAGCCAGCGCATCGCGTCCGGGAAGATGGCGGTGCCGTGCTGACCGTTGTGGCCCCCTTCGCCCCAGGCGTGCGCCACCTCGTAGCCCGCGAAGGTTAGGGCGCGCTCCATCATCTGATTCGCTTCCCACCAGTCGCCGGCGTAGATGTTCTGATCGTTGATGCCGTCCTGGAGGAATACGCGGATCGGCTTCGGTTCGTACTTGCGGAGGAGGGTCGGATAGCGATCCGCGCCGCGCAGCCCGACGTAGGTGCCGATGGCGCTGAAGACGCGGCGGAACTGGTCGGGGCGCTCCCAAGCGGCGGTCCAGGCGGCAACCGCGCCGGAGCTGGAACCGCCGATGGCGCGGTCGTTCGGGTCCTTGGAGATCCGGATCCGGCGTCCATCCGAAGCTGTGCGCTTCTCCACATCCGGCAGGAGCTCTTCGGTGACGAAGCGCGCGTAGCGGTCGCCCAGGCCGTCGTACTCGAGGCTCCGATTGAAGCGGTCAAGGGCCGTTGCGCCGTCCGCAGCCTGCGCCCGTCCGTGCATCACGAAGACGCCGATGGTGACCGGCATCTCCTTCTTGTGGATCAGGTTGTCAAAGACGACAGGCGCCGACCACTGCACCCCATCCTGGTTGACGTAGAGGCAGGCCGGCTTGTCCGGCGAGTACTGAGCGGGGATGTAGATCCAGTAATTGCGCACCGTGCCCGGAAAGTGCCGCGACTGGTTGAAGCTGAACTTGAGCACTTCGCCCTTCGGCACCCCGGGCTGCGGCCGTGAGTCGGGGCCTGGCTGGGGGTCAGCGGCAAGGGAGGGCAGCGCGGAGAGGGTGAAAGGCAGCACGAGGGCGGCCGCGGAAGCCTGGGTGAAGAGTCGAAGGGCTTTCATCGGTGAGCCAGTGAGGACGGGAGATGAGAATGGCAGTTGAATCAGGGGTGCCAGTTGGAGACGGTGCGAGCGTGTCCCTTCCATACTTACGGAACCTAGACCGCAAGGGTCGACGGTGGGCGACCGGGTCAGAACCTGCCGTAACGCCTGACGAGGTGGATCATTTCCCATGCTGACAAGGCGCACATTGATTTCGGCAGCCGCGACTACTGCCTCTGGCCTCGGCATGGAACGGGCGGCGGACGCCGCGCCGGCGACTTCCGCGTTCGGGGTGCAGAGCTTTACCTTTACCGCTCACCTTTCCAGCCGGACGGAGCTGAGGGACCCGCTTACGTTTCTCCGCTTCTGCCGGGAGCGGGGCGCGGGAGGCGTCCAGACCTCGCTTTCCGGCGTCGATCCCGAGAGGGTCCGCGCCCTCCGTCAGGAATTGGACGAGACCGGTGCGTGGATCGAAGGTTCCGTTCGGCTACCGACGGATGAGGCGGACCTCGGCCGCTTCGAGCAAGAGATCCGCACCGGGAAGGAGGCGGGAGCGACCGTATTCCGAACCGTCATGCTCGCCGGCCGCCGCTACGAGCAGTTTCGCACCGCCGAGGAGTACCGGGCTTGGGCGGAGGGAGCTGTGCGATCCGTGGAACTCGCAGCGCGGGTGGTAGCCCGGGGGCGCGTCCGGCTGGCGGTCGAGAATCACAAGGACTTCCGCTCTGATGAACTGGTCGCCCTGATGCGCCGCATCAGCGGCGAATGGCTGGGCGTCACGCTCGACACCGGAAACAACCTGGCCCTGCTCGAGGAGCCCCGCGAGACGCTGGAAGCGCTGACGCCCTTTGCGTGGTCGGTCCACCTCAAGGACATGGCGGTGGAGATGGACCCGGCTGGCTTCAGGATTGCCGAGGTGCCATTTGGAACGGGTGTTCTCGATCTACCGGGGATGGTGGCGGGCCTGCGTAAGGCGCGACCCGGCATCCGCTTCAACATCGAGATGTCGACGCGCGACCCATTGCTCATCCCGTGCCTTGAGGAACGGTACTGGAACACCTTCGCGGCATTGCCAGGGACCGTGGTGGCGCGCATGCTCCGGTGGGCGCGCGACCATGCCGGGGCCGCCCCCCTCCCTCGTCCGTCACTGCTGACGAAGGCCGACCTGTTGCAGCTTGAGGACAGGAACGCGCGGGCATGCCTGCGGTTTGCACGTGAGAAGCTGGCTCCGACCGGATAGCTGATGATACGCGGTGATCGGACGGCACCCGGTTCGGCAGCACCTCATTTGGCACCAGTTCTTGGAGAGTAGTCGCGCTGAAGCCGGTGCGAGTGAATCCTGTGGAACTGGCCGGTTCCCACTGTTCAGCCAGACCGTGAACGACCTGGCTGAACAGTGGGAACG
>JANPLG010000209.1:0-7156 GCA_031426395.1 Actinomycetes bacterium | reverse complement strand
TTCGGATTTCGGATTTCGGATTTCGGAATGGGAATGCAGATTGATTGGTGGCCGATGTGGACCCGACTCGCCCGAGGCTTTGGCAGGCGGGACGCCCGCGCATTGGGGGGCGGCCGTGTCTTCGGTGACCGATTCGAGGGGCATGGGTGTGGACAAACCAGAAGATTGCGGGCGAGGTGCCGAGGAGAGTATCGGCGGGGGCTTCCGATTCTAGAGAAGGATCGCCGAGCCCGGTGCCTCGGGTAAGGAGGGCGAGGGAGGCTGCCACTATCTGGATGTGTCCACCGCTCCCGCCCAATCCCCCCTGCCCTCGCCTGGCGCAAGCCCGTCGGGAACCCGCTTGGCTGCGCTGGATGTGCTGCGCGGAGTTGCCATCCTGCTGGTGCTGGGCCGCCACCGGGAGATGCACCCGGTGTGGTACCAGGTCGGCTGGGCGGGCGTCGACCTCTTCTTCGTGCTGAGCGGCTTCCTCGTCTCCAGCCTGCTCTTCGCGGAGTATCGGAAGCACGGGTCGCTAGACCTGAAGCGGTTCTACGCGCGGCGGGCGTTCAAGATCTATCCGGCGTTCTACCTCTTCATCGGAGCGGTAGTGCTCTCCCACCTGGTCCTGGGGAAGCCGTTTCGCCCGGAGCAACTATGGCGGGAGCTGCTGTTCATCCAGAACTTCGACTCCGGCCTCTGCATCCACACCTGGTCGCTGGCGGTAGAGGAGCACTTCTATCTGCTGCTGGGCCTCGTCGCGTGGGGCCTCACGCGCTCACACCGGCGCGAGAACCCGTTCACGGCAGTACCGCTGCTGGTGACAGCCATTGCGGTCTGTTCACTGGCCCTACGGGTGATGGCGTTCACGTCGCGCCCCTACGATCCGTTCACCCACTCCTTCGCGACCCCCAACCGGCTGGACGCGCTCTTCTTCGGCGTGCTGCTGGGCTACATCCACCAGTTCCACGCGGTCGCTACCCGGAGCTTCGTGGACCGGCATCGCTTGCTGCTAAGCGTGGTATGTGCGCTTCTCGCCTGTGTGCCGCTGCTTGCCGACCACCGCAGCGTCTTCATGGGGACGGCGGGATACACCCTCCTCTACCTCGGCTGCGGCGGGCTGCTGCTCCTCGCCATTCACCCAACGCCAACGCGTCAACCATCTCCCTGGCGAGGGTTCGTGCCGCGATTGACTCAGCCGCTCGCCGCCGTGGGGAGGTGCTCCTACGGCATCTATCTCTGGCACGTCCTGGTGCTGCTGGGGCTGGAGCAATGGGAACTCGCCCGCCCCGGAGAGTTGCCCCAGGCGTGGGTCAGCCTGCTCTACGTGGCCGGGAGCATCCTGGTCGGCGTGGTAATGACTCGCCTCATCGAACAACCGGCGCTCGCGCTGCGTGACCGCTGGTGGCCCTCCCGCACGGCTAACGCCATTCAGGAAGCGGCCCGCAAGGATAATGTGGAGGGCCAATGCCCGGTCGCCCTGGCTCACTCATGAGAGGCATGGCGAGTCGCCGAAGCGGCCGATCACGGGTCGAGCAAGCGCAGAATGCTCTCTAGAAGTCGCCGGAAGGCCTCCTGGCGTAACTCCGCGACCTGCGATCGCATGAGTCCTTCATTCGCGGTAGAGAGCTTCCCCGGCCTCGCATAGCTGACGAGGCTGAGCGATCCGCTGCTAAAGTCTGCCAGAGCGATTTCCACCGCCAAAGGGTCGGCGTATGGGTTGCTGGTGACCTGGCAGAGGATCCAGTCTCCTCGGCCTGCGTCCGCCAGCACTACGGCAGGCCGCAGCCGGGAGCCGGAGAGATCCAAAAAAGGGGAAGGGAACGAGAACTACTGCGCCGGCTGCAGATGGGACCACGCGAGTTCCTCCTCCGTCCGGTTCCAGTCTGACAGCGCATCTTCACTGATAAGCGTGCTCTCAATGTCACTCGCGGGGGCTTCGTCCAAGACGGTGACCAAGGCCCGACGTGGAGACGGCAGGCTCAGATCATCCAGAGTGCGGACCATTCCGCGTTCATCAACGACAGCTTCCATGGTACGGATCATCGCCTATCTCCTCGACACACGATACGACTCTTTTGTACCTCCAGCGACTTCCAGTTTCAACCGAGGCTCACCGCAAGAAGCGGACTCTAACCTGCAACCACGGCCGTCCGCTGCTCCGCCTCAACGCGCGCCACAACCGGGTCATCCAGGGAGCAGGCGAGGATCTTGCTGACGCCGCGTTCCTCCATCGTGACGCCGTAAAGGGTGTTGGCCCCTTCCATCGTCCCACGGTTGTGCGTCACGAGGACAAACTGCGTCCGGTCGCTGAAGTCCCGCAGCGTCTGGATGAACCGGCCAACGTTACTCTCATCCAGCGGAGCGTCGACCTCGTCCATCACGCAGAAGGGGCTGGGGCGCACCTTTAGCAGCGCGAAGAGCATGGCGGTGGCCGTGAGCGCCCGTTCTCCACCGGAGAGGAGGAGCAGGTTCTGCTGCTTCTTCCCGGGCGGCTGCACGATGACATCGATACCGGTCTCCAGGACGTCGTGGGGGTCTGTGAGGCGTAGCTCCGTCCGGCCGCCGTTGAATAGCTTCTGGAACATCTCGTCGAAGGCGGCGGCGATCTCGTGGAACGCCTTCAGAAAGGTCTCCCGGCTGGCGGCGTCGATCTCCTTGATCGCTTCCTCAAGTTGCGCGCGCGCCGATTCCAGGTCGGCGCGCTGGCTGGTGAGGAACTGATGTCGTTCGGCGGCCTGCGCGTACTGCTCCACAGCGTCCGGGTTGATCGCCCCCAGCGCGCGGATCTGCCGCCGCATCCGACCGATCTCCGCTTCCGGGTCCGTGTAACTGGTCAGCACCAGCTCTGCCGTCGCGGGGTTCCACTGCGCCAACAGGCCTTCCGGCGTGATGGAGAGCGGCTCCTCCAGATCACCGGTCTCGTCCGCCTGGCTCGCCTCGAGGCTGTGGGCGGAGACGGAGGCGTCGACCCACTCCCGCCCGAGGTGCGTGCGCTGGGTGTTCACTGCGGAGAGTTCCACCTCCGCGCGGTGGGTGCGCTCCATCAACTCGCGCAGGCGGTTGTTTAGGTCCTGGCCCTCGGTGCGCGCCGTGTTCAACTCCGTTAGGCGCGATTGCCGTTGCTCCGCGACCGCTGCCTGCAGTTCACGGGCTTTACGGGTGGCGGCTTCGGCCTCCACTAGCTCTGCGGTGAGGGCGATATGGTCGAGATTGCGCTGCTCACTCTCGCCGCTCAGCTCGCGCTGCTCCTTGAGGCGGTCGGCGCGCTGGCGGTCGAGGTAGGTTCCCGCCTCCACCGCCCGACGGGCATTGGCGATGGCACTCTGAAGGCGCTGCTCCACCTGCGCCGAGCGCACCCGCAACTCGGTGACCTGGTTCTCTGTGTCACGCCAGGCGATCTGAAGCTTGCCGACCTCCGCCTGCGAGGCAGCCAGGTCCGGCTCGTTAGCGGTGGTAGGATCGGCGGCAGACCGCTCGAGCTCAGCGCGCGCCTGAGCCACCGCCTGCGCCGAAGCGCTTTGCTCACGGTCCACGCGGGCAAGATCGGCGCGGAGGCGCTCTACGCGTTGTCGGGTGCGGTCCACGTCACCCTTGCGCCGGTCGGCCTCCCGGCTCTGCGCGAGGTGCTCCATCCGTGCTGCCTCGACCCGCGACTGGCGCTCCCGCACCTCACCCTGCCCCTTGCGGGCGGCGGCTTCAGCCTGCTTGTGCGCCTCTCTCGCGGCATCCGCGGCCTGTGCAAGGGCTGGCTCTTCGGAACGCAGGCGCTCCAACTCTCGACGTCGCGCCAGCACAGCGGCTCCTGAGCCCTCGGCGCCCTGTGCACCATTGCTAACTGCGCCCGATAGGGTCATCCACTCCCCGGTACGGGTGACCCAAAGGATGGGGGATGGGGGTTGGGGGCTGGGGGTTGGGGACTGGATGGCCGAGGTTCGCTGGGTCTGCGCCTGTTCCAGGGAGTGTGCGAGGAGCGTAAAGGCGAGGAGGTGGCGGCCCCAGGCGAGGGCGGGGTCCGCGCCTTGCAGCAGTTCGCCGAGGGAGTCGAGGAGCGGAGCCTCAGCTCCTTCGGGGGACGCGACCAGCACAATGGCACCGGACTTGCGCTGCTTCAGCCACTGAAGGGCGGCCACGGCATCCGTATCCGTATCGCAGAGGAGCGCGTCGGCGTAGACGCCCAGCGCCGCCTCCACGGCCTTCTCCATGCCTTCAGGCACGGCGAGGCCGTCGAGGAGCAGGCTCCACTTTCCGCGCAGGTGGCCCTTGCGCACGGCGTCCAGCACCTGCCGCGCACCCTGTGCCGCGCCCTCGCCCTTCTCGCCCAGTTCGGAGAGGGCCTGTAGCCGGGCGGCATGGGCTTGGTGCGTGCGGGAGGCACGGTCGGCGGCGGCACGCGATTCGCTGAGTGCTTGTTCGGCGGCACGGTTTGCCTGGCGGGCGGCTTCCAGCTCTGCGGCAAGCGACTGCTCCCGCTCCTTGTGTTCGCTGGCGGCCTTCAGGAAGCTCTCCCGCTCTAGGGTGAGCCGCTCCAGTTCCGCCTCGCCATCCTCCAGCGCGGTCACTGCCCGGGCGCGGTCCGCCACCAGGCTCTGCGAGCGCTGCTCCGTCGACTGGACCTTCGCCTCGATCTCCGCCTGCCGCCGTGCCCGCGAGACCAGCGCCTGCCGCCGCTGCTCCAATTCTCGGGCGGCGGCCTCGTGGGCGGTGCGGCGCTCATTCGCCAGCGCCTGGGCATCGCGAAGCTGCGTGCGGAGGAGGTCCACTTCCCGCTTCAGGTCGGCTTCCTCGCGCGCGGTGCTCTCGGACCGGCGGACCTGGTCCTCGATGCGGCCGTTGATCTCGTTCAGTTCCCTTGCCAGACCGGCGAGCCGCCGCTGGACCTCTCCGGCACGCTCCTCGGCGCGGGCCTTCTCCGCCTGCGCTGCCGCGATCCGCTGAAGCGCGGTGGTCTCGGCGGTGCGGAGCGCCTCGATCTCGGCGTCGAGGGATTGGAGCGCATCCCGCTGGGCTTTCTCGCGCTCCTGGGCCGTGGCGAGTTCGCCATCCAGCCGCTTCCGCTCCCCTTGCAGTTCGCTCACCAGCGTCTGCAAGGAGCCTCGCTCGCTGTTCAGACGGCGTAGCTTCTGGCCGTAGAAGGCGTTCTCCAGCTCGCGCAGCTTCACGGCGAGTTCGCGGTAACGCTTCGCCGCGACTGCCTGGCGCTGGAGCGGGCCAAGCTGCGCCTCAATCTCCACCACGATGTCGTTCACGCGGAGAAGGTTCTGCTGGGTGTGCTCCAGCTTCCGCTCCGTCTCCCGTTTGCGGACCCGGTACTTCTTGATCCCCGCTGCTTCCTCGAAGATGGCGCGGCGGTCCTCGGCGCGCACCGAGAGGATCTGGTCAATCTCCCCCTGGTTGATCATCGAGTAGGCGTCGCGGCCGACCCCGGTGTCGAGGAAGAGCTCGTAGATGTCCTTGAGGCGGCAGTTGACCTTGTTGATCCGGTACTCGCTCTCACCGGAGCGGTAGAGGCGGCGGGTGACGGTGATCTCGCTGAAGTCGAGCGGGAGGAGGCCGCCGCTGTTGTCGATGGTGAGCGAGACCTCCGCCATCCCCAGCGGACGGCGGCGGTCGTTCCCCGAGAAGATCACGTCCTGTGCAGAGGAACCGCGCAGCTCCCGGACGTTGTTCTCGCCCAGGACCCACATGATGGCGTCCGAGATGTTGCTCTTCCCCGAGCCATTGGGGCCGACGATGCAGGTGATCCCCGGCTTGAAGACAACGCTGGTCTTGTCGGCGAAGGTCTTGAAGCCGTGAATGTCGATCTGCTTGAGGTACACGGCGGACGAGACTCGCTTCAGACAGATGGAGTGAGCGTGCAGCGACGAGCGGCGAACAACAGGATGCCAACCCATGCAGTCGGATGAGCGGCGGGACGCGGCTAGCGATCAGCCACGGTAACTGTATCAGTGAGCCAGGTCAGCTCCCCAGCGTGCTTCCGGGTGGCGTATGAGCAGCGCGCTTGCCCTGCATTCTTCGTGCCGGGGTTCAACCAGGGCGGACCGGGTGATATACTCAGGGGGTTAGTTCACCGCTAGGGGTGCTCGGACATGTGCCGGGCTGAGAAGAGACCCTCTGGACCTGAACCCGGTAATGCGGGCGCGGGGAAGCGGACCGCGCTGCGCCCCACCGGGCCGGATGACAGCGTCGGCGCTTCCCTCGGGGAGCGCCTTTTTGTTGTCTGGTTTGGGAACCCCTTGCGGCGACCACTCTTCGCCTGGAGACTTTCGTGATGGCAAGCAGCGGAGACACGCTCATTATCGCGGGCAAGGAGTTCCGCTCCCGGCTCATCATGGGGAGCGGCAAGTTCCCGGATCCTGAGACCATGAACCGCGCCTACGAGGCGGCCGGCACCGAGATGGTCACGGTGGCGCTTCGCCGCCTCAACCTCGACGCTCCAGGAGAGAAGACCCTGCTGGACTTCGTGGACTGGAAGCGCTATGCCATCCTGCCCAACACCGCCGGCGCCCGGACGGCGGAAGAAGCGGTCCGCACGGCGCGCCTCGCTCGGGCGATGGGGCTGTCGGACTGGATCAAGGTGGAGGTGATCCCGGACGCCAAGTATCTGCTGCCAGACCCCATCGGCACCTTTGAAGCCTGCAAGACCCTCGTGGCGGAGGGGTTCGTGGTCCTGCCTTACATCAACGACGATCCCGTCCTGGCGAAGAAGCTTGAGGAGATTGGGTGCGCGACGGTGATGCCGCTGGCGGCGCCCATTGGGTCCGGGCAGGGCATGGTGAACTGGCGCAAGATTCAGATCATCATCGAGCAGGCGACGATCCCGGTGGTGGTGGACGCAGGCATCGGCGCCCCCTCGGATGCGGCGCTGGCGATGGAACTGGGGGCATCCGCCTGCCTCGTCAACACGGCCATCGCGCTCGCCCGTGATCCGGCCCGCATGGCCCGCGCCATGGCACAGGGGGTTGAAGCGGGTCGCGAGGCTTTCCTTTCGGGCCGGATGGCCGCGAAGGCGTATGCTTCGGCCAGCAGTCCCATGGAGGGAGTGGTTCGATGAGTGACGAGCCTCTGGATAGGCCCTTCGGTGAGTATGAGGCGGCGTATGAAGGTGGGGGGTCACCGGACCAAACGGGGTCCGGTGACCCGCGAGGTGTCTGGCCGCGGCGGCTTCTGATGTTCA
>JANPLG010000208.1:0-6498 GCA_031426395.1 Actinomycetes bacterium | reverse complement strand
CCGGACCACGCCGTTCAACATCGGCCGGCGTATTGAGCTGACGGACTTCACGCTGGATGGAGCGCTGTCTCTGGCAGCGGGCCTGATCCAGGATGACGAGGCCGAGTCACCCGACAAGCATGGGCAGCAAGAGGCTGCGCGGCTGCTGGAGCGGATCCTGTACTGGACGGGCGGACACCCTTACCTTACGCAGCGCCTCTGCCAGGCCGTGGCCGCCGCAGCGGCTGCGCCAACACTCACCCGCATCTCGATCCAGGACGTGGACCGGCTGTGCCAGGAGCTTTTCCTTTCCACCGCGGCACGGGCAACGGATGACAACCTCCTCTTCGTGCGGGAGCGGCTCCTTCGGAGCGAAATGGACACCGCCGGGCTCCTGCACCTTTACGAGCAGGTGCGTCGCGGCAAGCAGGTCCCGAACGAGGGGACCAATCCCCTGGCAAGCGCCCTGCGGCTCTCCGGCGTGGTGTGCGTTGAAGAGCCCGTCCGCAAGCCGGGGCTAGGACCCCGCTCGACGCCCTGCCTACGTGTTCGCAACCTGATCTACAAGCACGTCTTCGACCTCGCGTGGATCGCCCGCCACATGCCGGATGCGGATCTGCGAAGGCAGAAGGCCGCATTCCGGCGAGGACTCCTCCGCGCCGCCGCCATCGCGGCGGTGATCGTGGCGGTGATGGGCGCATTGACGATCCGGGCAGTGCAGTCCGAGAGGAGAGCGAACCGCGCGGAGCGGCAGGAGCGGGAGGAACGCCTGGCCGCCCTGCGCCTGCTCTACCTGGCGGACATGAACGTGGCGCAGCGGGATTCGGAAACCCTCAACCTCGGGCGCACGCTGGATCTGCTGAATTACCACCGTCCCCGACCCGGCACGGAAGACCAGCGCGGCTTTGAGTGGTACTACCTCCACCGGCTCTGCCATGGTGACCTGTTCACGCTCAAGGGGCACAAGGAGTGGATTGAAGGCGTTGCGTTCTCGCCGGACGGCGAGGTGATCGCGACAGGCAGCGAGGACCGGAGCGTGAAACTCTGGGACGCGCGGACGGGGCGCACGCTTCGGAATCTCACCGGGCACAAGGGTGGCATCTTCCACATCCGGTTCGCTGCGGACGGAAAGACCCTGACGACCCTCAGCTTCGACGAGACTGTCCGGTTCTGGGACCGCAGTACGGGCCGCCCACTTCGCACTGTGCCCTTTAAGGCTGTCTGGTCCGTGTTCGGCGCGGCCCTCTCTCCTGATGGAGACACCCTTGCCACGCGCAACGAGAACCAGTCGATCTCGTTCAGCAGTCTCTCCTCGGGCCGAATCATCCGGACTTTGAGGCCGGGTCGTTTCCGCCCGGCGGCGTTTTCGCCTGACGGCAGCACCTTCGCAACGGGACACGACCACGAGGTAACCCTTTGGGACGTGAGGACAGGCCAGAAGATCCGCACCTTCCCCGCACCTCGGCAGGGATCTCGGTCGCTGGCGTTCTCGCCGGATGGCCGGCGATTGGCTGCAGGGGCCTATAGTGGCATGGTGACGCTCTGGGACCTGAAGAGTGGCGCGGCGGTGCTCAGGCTGCCGGAGCACCGCGGTGTCGTGTGGTGGATTGACTTCTCTCCGGACGGAAAACGGGTGACGACCGCCAGCCGGGACCGCACCGCGAAGGTCTGGGACGCCGCCACGGGCCGCTCGCTCCTCACGCTCCGAGGCCACACCGGCGAACTCCGGCGCGCGGTCTTTTCCAAGAATGCCTCGCGACTTGCAACCGCAGGCATGGACGGAACGGCGAAGGTCTGGGACGTCGGGACATCTGGAGCGATGCCGTTTCGAATGAAGGGGCACGTAAACAGCGCTTCAGCGGTGGCATTCGCTCCGGATGGCAGAATGCTGGCCACTGGCAGCGTGGATAGGACCGTAAGACTCTGGGACACCGAATCCCGCTGCGAGATACGGACGATGACGGGCCATCGCGGCGAGGTCCGGTCGGTTGCCTTCTCACCTGATGGGGAGCTGCTGGCGACCGGCAGCGCCGATCACACGGTCCGGTTCTGGGAGGTGGCGACAGGGCGTCAGCTTCGCGTCCTGGATGGACACAGGGACGAAGTACAGTCCGTGAGCTTCTCGCCGAATGGGAAGCAGCTGGCGACCGGCAGCGGGCTTACCAGAGGGGTCAGTAGCGGAAGCGCCGTGAAGCTGTGGGACGTGGCGAGCGGGCGACCCGTCTGGTCACATAAGGAGAGCTTCAATTCCGTGCTCTCCGTTGCCTTCTCACCCGATGGCAGGCAGGTGGCGACCGGAGGGCTTTGTAGTTCCCTCACACTTCTGGATGCGGGTACCGGGCGGCCGTTACGGACCTACTATGGAAGCGCGGCGGGTTCTTTCGCCTCTGTCCAATTCTCGCCTGACGGCAAGCTGCTGGCAGGAGGGGACTGGGATAGCACCGTCTCCCTGTTGGCAGTCGAAGCACCTAAGGGTCCATGGAAGCCGATCCGTACCCTTCGTTGCGCGGGTCCCGTCGGTTCGGTCGCCTTCTCCCCCGGAGGCGAGCGGCTGGCCACCGGGAGCGGAGACGGTGCCGTCAAACTCTGGGACATCGCGACCGGAAGGGAGATCCTCACCCTCGCCGGACCTATGCTCGATACCTATGTCGCATTCTCATCGAACGGCAGGCGGATTGCCGCGGTGAGTTTCAATGATGCGGTGATGCTCTGGGAAGCCACCAGCAAAGAGGACGTCGCCGCCCGCGATCAGCGAGAGGGTGCCCCCGTACGCCGCCAGGGTATGTAAGGCCCACGTCGCTGTGACTCGGTCGGCGCACCTCTCCCGACCGCCCAACCACCTGGGCAGCGTGTCAGGAACCGGTTCGCTGTTTCTCCCGGAACCTGCTCTCTTATTGTACTTTTCACGCTTTCCTGACGGTGCCTTAACGCTGGCCCCCTAGAGTGGAGAACAGAAGGGGGCTCGACCGCCCCACCCAACCCACCCAACCGGGCGAGGGTCGACAGCCCCGGCACCCAGGAGACAAATGATGAACAGAACCTCTAACCCCGTCCTAAAGGCTCGCGGACCCGCAGCCTGCTTTCTGCTGGCTCTCCTCGTGCTCGGCCAGAGCGGTGCTGCTCTGGCAAGGGAGAGGGTGCCGTTCCGGGGACGCCTGGAAGCGGTGGTCACCCGCGGGCAGCCCGAACCGCCCTTCGTGCCGGTGCTCATTGAGGGCACCGGGAACGGAACGCAGCTGGGTCAGTTCGAGTACACTTCCCCACACCGCGTGAACACCTCGACAAGGATCGCAACGGGCTCTTGTGAGTTCATTGCGGCCAACGGTGACACGCTGGCGGCCGTGTTCACCGGTCGGGCCAGCCCCACTGCTACGCCCGGGGTCCTCCACATCGTGGAGATCGCAACCATCACCGGCGGCACGGGCCGCTTTGAAGGCGCCACGGGGAGCTTCATTGTCCAGCGCGAGTATGACACGGCCGCAGGCACTACTAGCGGCTCGTTTGAGGGAACCCTCTCGTCCCCCGGCAAGAGCCATCCCTAAGTCAGTGGCGGTCGCCGCCACGGAGAATCACCGAATGATCCGTCGATCGTTTATCCTCTTCACGCTGCTGCTGGTGGGCCTCACCGCCCCGCTGACAGCACGCGCCACCGGCGAGATGCCGGTCAACAGCTACATCCAGACGCACCTCGGCACTCTCGGCGGTGGCTTCAGTGCCGGCCACGGGATCAACGACTCCGGCCAGGTGGTGGGTGAGTCGCACGACGCAGCCAACCAGACCCGAGCGTTCCTCTGGACGAACGGCGTGATGTCCGACCTTGGCACCCTCGGGGGTGCCTACAGCTCAGCCAGGGCCATCAACAGCGCGGGCGAGGTGGTGGGAGAGGCGAAAACCGCCGCTGGCATCACCCGCGCGTTCCTCTGGCACCCGAACACTGGCATGAGGGACCTGGGAACCCTTGGCGGAACGGACAGCCGCGCGCTTGCGATCAATGATGTTGGGCAGGTCGTAGGCGTCTCCGCGATCACTGCAAGCGAGAGCCGCGCCTTCATGTGGAAGGCGGGGACGATGTACAACCTGGGCACCCTCTCCGGGGCGATGAGCAGCGTTGCCACCGGCATCAACGCCTGGGGCCAGGTCTCCGGCTACGCATCGGACGCGCTGGGCAACCATCGCGCCTTCCTCTGGACCCCCGCCGTCCCCAACGGCACCAGCGGCACGATGGTTGCGCTGCCTCGCAGCCAGAGCCAGGCGTTTGGGATCAACCCTTCTGCGGATGCAGTCGGTTACGCTCCTGACGCTAATGGTTTCGGCCTCTGGCCCTGCCTTTGGGATGGCGCAGGCGCGAACACTCTTCCCGTGGTCGGCGCGGTCACTCACCCTTCGTACTGGATAGGCTACGCCGCCCAGGGCTATGCGAACGCGCTCAACGCATCGCGCACCGTCGTGGGCACTACCCTGTACTCTTTCGACATGGGTGACTGGGGCTACTACTACGAGTACAACGCCTTCGTATGGGACAGCGTCCTTGGCGTCCGTACTCTCGACTACCTGATCGATCCAGGGGGGACCTGGTTCTCCGACGCCAGTGCCATCAATGCCTCGGGCCAGATTGTTGCCGCCGGCAACAGCGCCGCATACTTGCTGAGCCCCTCGCCCCTTCCGATGCGTCCTTCGAACCTTCGCCTCTTTCCCCATATCGAAGATGGCCGCGCGAGCCTCTATTGGACGGGAAGCATTGGGGACGCGTCATACACGGTGAAACGCGCCTCCGCCAGCGGCGGACCCTACACGACCCTTGCTTCTGGGGTAACCAGCGCAAACTACAGCGATATCAACGTCGCGAATGGCAGCCGTTACTACTACGTCGTATCGGCAGTGAACGCTTACGGACAGAGCGCCAACTCCAACGAGGTCATGGCTACGCCCATGCCGCCGCCGGACGCACCGACCGGTTTGACCGCCGTTCCTGGTGATCAGCAGGTCACTCTCTCGTGGATTGCGGGCCCGTCTCAGGACTACTACAAGGTGTTCCGCGCCACCACTCCCGGGGGTCCGTATGTGTACTTCAATTACACGTATGAGACCAGCCTCGTGGACGTTGGCGACTGGGATGAGTTTAACAACTACCCGCTTGTGAACGGCACGACTTACTACTATGTGGTCGCCGCCGTAGGCGGAGCCGGCGATAGCGGATACTCCAACCAGGCGAGCGCCACCCCGGTGGCACCGCCGCCGCCCTCGGCACCCACCGGCCTGACCGCGACGCCTGGTGACATGCTCGTCAACCTGAGCTGGAACGCGTCAGCCGGGGCAACCCACTACAACCTCTGGCGGTCCACCACGCTGGGCGGCCCCTACACTCACCACGTCGTCAACTCTGGCGGCACGCAGTGGACGGACTCGGCACTGGCAAACGGGACCACGTATTACTACGTGGTCACCGCAGGCAACAACGGAGGAGCCAGCCCGCAGTCCGCCGAGGCCAGCGCCACCCCGTTCGGCCCACCGCCGCCGGCGGCACCGAGGGCGCTTGGTGCCACTGCGGGCAAGAGGAAGGTCGATCTGAAGTGGACGCAGTCCACCAGTTCCGGCGTGACGCAGAACCGCGTGTATCGTTCCACCACCAACGGAAGCGGATACTCCCTGCGCGCCACTCTTAGCGCGAGAACGTCGTACACCGAAACTGGCCTAACATCCGGCGTGAACTACTACTACGTAGTGACTGCGGTTAACGGCAATACCGGGAAGGAGAGCGGCTACTCCAACCAGGCTGCGGTGAAGCCTCGCTAATCTAGGGGCAACTCCACGCGAGTAAGCTCGGAGCGGTTTCGGTGAAACGATCCGAAACCGCTCCGGTTACTCCTGGAACTGTCGACGCCTGGGCTCGATGGGATCCAAGCTCCCGGTTACACTGCCGAGAGTGAGTTGAAATCCCAGGTGATTCCAGGCAGCGGTAATCGCCCGCGCCCGCCTTCAGTTCCCTTCACCCGTGACCCGGGAAGCGTAAACCAGGCATCCAACCTCCCCAGAACACCAACTCCCTCCCCCGGATCATCACCTCGGTCAGCCCCCACACCAGCGCGTCCAGCCGGTTCGGGCTCGCCTCCCCCGGCGTCCACTCGCGCAAAGCTCATCCTCCAGCCGGGGAAAGGTCCCAACGTCGCTCCCCCGGCCCTGCTTATACAGCGCCGCCACCGGCTCACCCGCACCACCTTCCCCCGGCTCGCCGTCACCGCCCGGTAGCAGACGTTCCGGTCGCCCCCTCGCGCCTTCGCCGAAGTTGCTTTCCGCGACCGGCCGGGAGAACTCGGTCGCCGTCCACCCCACTGCTTAGCCGCGCGTTGAGGCGGACGGACGCTCTCTCGTACTTGTGCAGTGCTCCGCTCCCTGCAAAACTCCCCGAGCGTGGACGGAAGCCTGTCCCGACTCCCTGCAATGCTGCCTACCGCCCCCTCTGGTTGCGCGCCTCTCTTGACCGGGTGCCCTCCGAGCGATGGAGCACTCCACACGAGAGGC
>JANPLG010000207.1:0-4687 GCA_031426395.1 Actinomycetes bacterium | reverse complement strand
CTGATGAATGGGACGTTGATCCCGGTGAACGGGAAGATCCGCACCATCGCGCCACAGATCCAGACCGCCTGGAACGCGATGAGACCGGTCAGGGTGAAGGCGAGGAGCCGCATCCGGTCGGTCGGCGCCTGCCGCGCGGCGATCATCCCACGCCAGGTAAGCGCCGCGTACAGCCCCAGGACGGCGAGGCCGGTCCAGAACCCCATGGTCGCCGCCAGTCCCGCGAAGGCGGCGTCGTTCTGCGCCAGCGGCAGCGTGCCACCCAGCCGATGCGTTCCGGGTCCCATCCCGTACCAACCGCCAGCGGCAATCGACCAGAGAATCCGCGCCTGATGGTCGCCGTTGATGAACTCGGTCTTCCACGGATCGAGCCACATCGCCACGCGGTTGCTGAGCGTGGTGAGCGCGCCCGTTTTCAGCGCCAGCAGCACCGCTCCTATGAAGCCCGAGGCCAGCAGGGCGGGAGTCAGGGCGCGGTTCGTGGCTGCGTAGAGGGAGACGAGCGTCAGGACGAGGATCACGACCGCCGGGCCGAAATCACGGAAGGCGTAGAAGAAGAAGAGGTAGAGGCCCACCGTCAGCAGCATGACCCCCAGCTCGGCCCGCCGCTCAATATGAAGCCGGTTGAGGGGCCAGACCCGGCCCAGCGGCTGGCGGAGGGTTCGCAGCACGCGGCTGTTCCTGCCGAGGTAATCCGCCAGGAAAAAGGCAACGCCCAGGCGGATGAACTCACTGGGGGTGAACTGGATGCCGCCCGGCAACCGCACCTGGATCAGCGCGCCCCCCTCCGCGCGAAGCCCCTTAAACATGAGGAGCAGGGCCAGAAACGCCATCAGCGCGAGCAGCAGCAAGTGGAACGGCACCGACGAGTAGTAGGGCCGGTCGCCGGCAACCTTCCACCAGACCCTTTCTTCCAGCAGCAGGTTGAGGCGCTTGAACCCGCGTCCTCCCGTGGTCACTACCGCCAGCACCACGAGGCCGATCAACGCCGCCCGAGCATAAGCGGTGATCGTGAACTCGGTCAGGGGTCCGTTCAGCCCCAGATGGTAGACGCTGCCGACGTTCAGGAGCAACGAGAGGATCGGCAGGAAGAGGATGTCGCCATCGAAGCGGGTGACGCAGAGCGCAAGGTGCAGCAGCAGGCATCCCAGCCACACGACGCCCACGGAGAGGATCGCCGGGAGCAGCAATTCCATGGGGTGCCGTTGGGCGGCCGCGAGCCCTGCGCCCGCCAGGATCACCAGTGGCAGGTTCCAGAGCAGGAGGCTTCGCTCAAGGGAGCGGCCCCGCATTCCGGCCTGCAGGGCGTTGGATGCCCCCGGAGTCTGAGTCCCGCTACTTGCAGTGTTATCGCGTCGTGAAGTTGCCGGCTCGACTACCTGGGTCATAACGCTACGACTACCCCGCTCCCTGGCCCGGCGATGCCGAACTCCCTACCCTGCGCCATGGAGTCGCGCCTCAGAACGGCTTCTTAAGCCGTGCAGTTACGTTGACTCCACGCGTTTGGTGCCACGACACTGGCTACGGTTCAAGACTCTACCACGCTCCAGCGGCAGGGTAAGTGCTGGCGAACGGCGAGGTTCTTGTCCGGGGTAACCAAGCACTCCTCACCCGTTGCACCGTCCACCAGGGCTCTTATGTATCGGTTAGTCCCTCGCGGGGGGAATCGGCTTCCCTTGAGGATCCCGTTGAGGGTAGTCAGCGGCGCGGTCCATCGCGGCGGTAAGAGCGCCGGAGAGGTGATGTTCCACCCGGTCGGCAGCCGCATGGACGTGGTCGGCAGGGTAGCCGAGATTGTCGAGGTAAGTTTCGTACAGACGGTGCTGCCGCAGCAGCTCCAGCGCGCGACTCTGCCCGCCCGCGGTCAAGCGGTAGCATCCTGCTTGGCCCTGGAGTAACCCGGCACGCGCCAGCCGTGCCACAACGGATGTCGCTTCCGAAACCAGCCACTCCTGGGAATGGCTCAGCTCATCCACCGCAAACGCGGGTTCGGTCTGCGACTCGAGGCGCCGGCCGCCCCAGAGAAGCACGTCTTCATCCGCAACGCGTTGCCGCAGGCGACGCTGGGCCACCGTCCGGCTCACCACACCGTGGGTAGGCGAAAACAAGAAGGCCAGCAGGAAGAACCCGCCGCAGACCGTTGAGATGGCACCCGCAATTGAGCAGTCGAGCCGCTGCGCCACGAGATAGCCGACGGCCGAAGCCGCCGCTCCGACCGCTACCGCGAGGAGCAGCATGCGCTCCAGGCGGTCGGTGAGCAGATACGCCGTGGCGGCAGGGGCGATAATCAGCGCCACCACCAAGATGGCGCCCACGCTCTCGAACGCGCCGACCGTCGTGACGGAAACCAGCGCCATGAGCAGGTAGTGCATCACCGCGACGTTGATGCCCACTGCGGCCGCCATCTCCGGGTCGAAGGCACAGATCTTGAGGCTCTTGTAGAGCAGGGTGATTAGGGTGAGGTTGAGCAGTAGCAGCCCTGCGTTCACCACGACCGCTTGCGGGACCAGGAATCCACCTACGCGCATCTTGTTGAGAGACACGAGGGCGATCTCGCCGTACAGCACGCATTCCAGATCGAGGTGGACGTCCCGCATGCCGCCGGAAACCATGACCACACCCAGTGCAAAGAGAGCCGTGAAGGTCACGCCGATGGCCGCGTCGCCCTGAACGCCGCTGCGCTCGAGTGCCTGCACGATAAATGCGGTCAGGATGCCCAGCACCACCGCTCCGACGAACATCGGTAGGGATTGGAGACTGCCCGTAAGCATCGCCGCGACCACGATGCCTGGCAGCACGGCGTGGCTGATTGCGTCTCCCAGCATCGAGAGCCGACGCAGCACCAGGAAGCAGCCCAGCAGTCCGCACGACCCGGCTACCAGAGCTCCCGTGATGATGATCCAGGCCGAATCCGTCAGTGTCATAGAACGTGAACCCTCGTCTCCTGTTCGCCATCACTATCTCTCGCAGAGAGCGGGCTGACGGATGGCGCTCTGCATCCACCTCTGCACGCTTGCCTCAGGTGTGGAGGGGGTGGATACTGGCGGGCATCTCCGGTTCTCGGCCGTGCACGCGCAGCAGGCGCTCCAGCTCCGCGACCGTGTCCTTCGAAAGATGGTGCTCGATCAGGTCCGCGTCACGGTCCACGTGATCGGCGCCGAGCTGCCCCTCGTGCATCAGGAACATCTCCCAGAGGCGATGGTTCCGCACCACTCCGTAGGCCTCTGCAACGCCGCGCTCCGTGAGACGGTAGCGGCCACCGCTGCTCTCCAGCAGTCCTTGCCGAACCAGGAGCGCCAGACGCGCCGGCGAAGGAGGAGCGGACCAGCCCCGGTGCGCCGCCAGCTCCTTCGTTGTGACGTTCCCCTCCCACGATCCGGTCCGTTCACCCATCTCGTACAGGGCGCGCAGGATGTTCTCCCGCGCCACCGTCGCACGGATGGCGGCCAGGCGCAGCGCCTTTGCCAGCAGACCGCGGCGCGGCGAGAAGACCAGCGAGAATAGAAAGACGCTGGTAGCCGCAAGCACGATGAGCGGTCCGGTCGGCATCCCCGTAGCCCCGGCGCTCACCAGCGTGCCCAGAGCGCCCGATGCCGCGCCGAAGAGCGCCGCCAGCCAGACCATCGTGTCCAGCCGGTCCGTCCAGAGCCGCGCGGCGGCGGCAGGCGTGATCAGCATCGCAGCCATCAGCACCACCCCCACGGCCTGCAGCCCGATCACCACCGCCAGCACGATCAGCAGCAGGAGCAGCCCATCCAGCAGGCTCACTGAGAAGCCGATGCCCCGGGCAAAGCCCTGATCGAAACAAAGGAGCTTGAACTCCTTGAAGAGGGCGACGGAGACGGCGCAGACGAGGACGGCGCAGCCCGCCATTACCTGCACGTCTTGCCCGATCAACGAGGCCGCCTGCCCGAAGATGAACTTGTCCAAGCCGGACTGTCCGCCCCGCCCCGAGTGCTGGATCAACGTCAGCAGCACGATCCCGAACCCGAAGAAGACGGAGAGCACGAGGCCGAGGGCGGCGTCCTCCTTGATGCGTGAGTAGCGGGTAATCGCCTGGATGCTGAAGGCTCCGGCCAGGCCGGCTAGCAGCGCTCCCAATAGGAAGACCGGCAGCGATCGGGAGCCCGTGAGCATGAAGGCCAGACAGACTCCCGGGAGTGCTGCGTGCGCCAGGGCATCTCCCATGAGGCTGCGCCGGCGCAGCAGCGCGAACGTGCCCAGGATGCCGCTGCTGATCCCCAGGAGCGTGCATCCCGCCAGCACCCACTGTGCATTGGAGGCCAGACCCCAGCCGCTCAACGCTTTCCTCCCGGCAGGCCGCGCGCCACCGCCTCCGCCACCTCGCTCACGATGTTCAACCGGCCGCCATAGGTCTTCTGCAGGTTCTCGCCCGTGAACATCTCTTTCGTCGGCCCCACCGCGATCTGCCGCATGTTGAGCATCACCACCCAGTCGAAGTACTCTGGCGCCGAGTCGAGGTCGTGGTGTACGCAAACTACGGTTTTGCCCTGGGCGCGCAGCTCGTGCAGCAGCCCGACGATCGCTCGTTCGGTCACGGCGTCTACGCCGACGAATGGCTCGTCCATAAAGTAAACCTGCGCGTCTTGCGCCAGGGCGCGCGCCAGAAAAACGCGCTGCTGCTGCCCGCCCGAAAGCTGGCTGATCTGGCGCTGCGCGTAGTCGG
>JANPLG010000206.1:0-6240 GCA_031426395.1 Actinomycetes bacterium | reverse complement strand
AGCTGGATCGCCCTTGCCTTCCGGAACTGCGGGCGCCGCTGGCCCCGCACGGCGCTCACCGTGACGAGCGTTGCCGTGGCCGTCGCCTCTCTTTTCAGCCTGCTGGCGTTCCAGCGGGGCTACACACGCGGGATGTCGACGGAGCTGGAGCGGCTGGGGGCGCACATCCTGGTGGTGCCGAAGGGGTGCCCCTACGACGCCGCTTCCGTCGCGTTGCACGGTGCGCGGTGGCCCTGCTACCTGAAGTCGGAGTACCTCCAGGAGTTGGCGACGCTGAGCACCGTCGGCAAGGCGGCCCCGGTGCTGATGTCCGCCGTCTATGACGGAGCGGAGCAACAGGTCTACGTGGGAGTCACCCCGTCGGTTCTCCCCCTCAAGACCGGCTGGCGTATCACCGGGAGCTTTCCGGAGCGGCCGCACGAATTGCTGGTAGGAGCCGACATCGCGGCTCAGCGCGGATGGCGCCTCGGAGAGGTCATCGCGCTTCCCGGGGTGGCGGGGGGGCGCGGCCGCGTGGCCGGATTGCTCCAGCGGACCGGCGGGGCGGACGATACCTTCATCCACATGCCCCTGGCGGATGCACAACGGGTCTTCAAGCGCCGGGATTCGCTCACGCACATCCTGGTGCGCCTGCGGGACCCGGACCTCCTGGATCAGGCCATCGCGCAGATGCGAAGCTGCGGCTCCGCCGGTGAGATGAACGTGATTCCGTTGAGCCACCTCTTCCTCACGATCCAGAACCTCGTCAACTCAACCCGCCTTCTGCTGGGCTCCGTGGTACTGGTGGCACTGCTGATCGCGGCCGCCGGGGTGAGCAACGCGATGTTCATGGCGGTGATGGAACGGACTCAGGAGATCGGCACGCTGCGGGCGCTGGGAGCATCGACCGCTGATGTCTTCCGCCTCTTCTGGATGGAGACAATGTTCGTCACCGCTGGAGGCGGGGTCCTCGGCATCCTTCTCGCGTTCGGAAGTGCCCGAGGGATCGAAGGCTGGCTGCGCTCCCGACTCCCGTTCTCGCCGACCGATACGTTGATCCGCTGGGAATGGTGGGTCGCGGCCGCCTGCGTGGGCGCGGTCCTGCTCCTTGGCACCCTGGCGGGGCTGCTGCCGGCATGGCGCGCAGCCCGGATGTCGCCGATGGAAGCGATGCGCGCCGAAGGAGCACGGCTGTGACGCCGGTCATTCGCGCCGTGGATCTGCGGAAGGTCTACATGAGGGGGACGGAGGAGGTCCGCGCCCTCGACAACGTGAGCTTCGAGGTGGGCGAAGGGGAGTTCGTGGCGGTGGTGGGCCCTTCCGGTGCCGGCAAGACAACGCTGCTCAACCTCCTCGGCTGCCTCGACGTTCCCAGTTCCGGCAGTCTCAGCATTGAGGGCCAGGAGACACGGGGCCTGGGGGAGCGGGCGCTGACACGCCTGCGCCGTGAGCGGATCGGCTTTGTGTTTCAGCACTTCGGCCTGATCCCCACCCTGACGGTGGCGGAGAATGTCGGGCTTCCCGCCGTCTTCGCCCGTGAGCGCGCCGGGAAGCGGGTCGACGACCTGCTGGCCCAGATGGGACTCCAGCACCGGCGCAGTCACCGGCCTCACCAGCTCTCCGGCGGCGAGATGCAGCGGGTCGCCATTGCGCGGGCGCTGATCAACCGGCCCCGCCTGCTGCTGGCGGATGAACCCACCGGCAACCTCGACTCCGCCACGGGCGGGGCGGTCATCGAGTTGCTGAAGAACCTCCACCGGGAAGGCCTGACGGTGATGGTCGTGACCCACAACGACCTGCTTGCCTCCCAGGCCGAGCGGTGCTTGCGGATGGCGGACGGGCGGCTCATTGAGACGGCAACGGGCGAGGTTCCGGGTGGAGCGGTGCCTGTTCAGTAAGCCGCCCGCAGGATGCCTTCCAGCTCTCCAACGGTGGGATAGCGGGGGTTGACGCGTAAGATGCGGGTGATCCCGGAGGCAATCTGGGCGAGGCCGGGGAGCTGCTCTTCCTGGATGCCCAGCTCCCGCAGGCGATCGGGGATGCCGATCTCGCGGCGGAGGTCGCGGACGGCCTGGATGGCGGAATCCGCGGCGGTTTCCGGGGACATGCCGGTGGTGTCCACCCCCAGCCAGCCGGCAATCCGGGCCATCGTCTCCACACGGGCCGGCTTGTTGAACTCCATCACGTACGGCAGTAGCAGGCCGTTGCCCGCCCCGTGGGAGACGTGGACCGCGCCGCCGATCGGATACTCCAGCGCGTGGACCGCCGCCACGCCGATGTTGCTGAACGCCAGACCGGCGAAGAGGGACGCCAGGTGCATGCCCTCGCGCGCCTCCAGGTCCTCGCCGTTCTTCACCGCACGGGCGAGGAACTGGCCCACCAGCCGGATCGCCTTCTCCGCCAGCAGTTCGCCGTAGGGGTGGCGGCCCTGGTAGATGGTGTACTCGCCGGCGGGGAGCGGGAATAGGGCGTTCTCCACGGCGGTGGCCGCCTCAATGGCGTGGGTGAGCGCGTCGATGCCGCTGTCCGCCGTGACCTTGGGCGGGCAGGAGACGGTGAGGAGCGGGTCGACGAGAGCGGCGGTGGGGCGCATCCAGTTGCTGAGGATGCCGACCTTCACCTTCCGCTCCGTATCCGTCATGACGGAGGAGCCGGAGACCTCGGAGCCGGTGCCGGCGGTGGTGGGCAGCGCCAGAAGCGGCACCACGGGTCCGGGCACCTTTCCGTCGCCCACGTAGTCCTGCGGCTTGCCGCCGTGGGCCAGCAGGACGGCGACCGTCTTGGCCAGATCGATGTTGCTGCCGCCGCCAAGGGCGATGAGCATGTCCGGCGCTTCCCGGCGCGCCAACACCTCGCAGGCAATGGCGGCGGCGAAGGACGGCTCCGGCTCCCCGCCCTCGAAGACCGCCGTCTCGATCCCCGCTTCCCGGAGGGGCGTGAGAATGCGGTCCAACATCCCGGCGCGGACCAGGTTGGAGTCGGTGACTACCAGCGCTTTCCGCGCTCCATGCGTGCGGGCGAGGACTCCCACCTGTGCGGCGGCGTTCCGGCCGAAGACGATCTGGCCGGCGCTGTTGAAGGTCCAGGTGGTTCGCATGATCGGGGTTCTCTTGATCGAGGGTGGCGACAGTGGTTTGTTCGTTGGGAGGTTGGGCGGCGGCTGGCTTCGTTCCTGTCGGAATGCGACCCAAAGGGCGCTGGATGCGCCGCGTCTTTCGCGCACGATACAGCGGTCTGCGGTAACCTTTGCCGGCTCTTCTCGCTCTTCTCGTGATGCTGCGAGAGTGCCACCCATGGCCCGTCCGAACGGAGGTCCCACGTGTACGTCCCTGCCGAGAACCGCTACGACCGGATGCACTATCGACGCTGCGGGCGGAGCGGCCTGTTGCTCCCCGCCATTTCCCTGGGTGCCTGGGAGACCTTCGGCGGCTACCGTGGGGAGGACGTGGCACGCGCCTGCCTCTACCGCGCGTTCGACCTCGGCATCACCCACTTCGACCTGGCGAACAACTACGGCACGCCGCCGGGAAACGCGGAGGTGGTCTGCGGCCGGATCATCCGCGACATGCCCCGGGACGAGCTGATCCTCTCCAGCAAGGCGGGTCACCGAATGTGGCCCGGACCCTATGGAGAGTGGGGCTCCAAGAAGTACCTGGTGGCCAGTTGCGACCAGTCGCTGAAGCGCATGGGGCTGGAGTACTTCGACATTTTCTACAGCCATCGGCCCGATCCGGACACGCCGCTGGAGGAGACCCTCGGGGCGCTGGACCTGCTGGTGCGCCAGGGGAAGGCGCTCTATGCCGGGGTGAGCGCCTACAAGGGGGACCACTTCGCGGAGGCCGTCCGGGTGGTTGAGCAGCATGACTGGTCGCCCATCATCATCCATCAGCCGCGCTACAACCTACTGCAGCGGGAGATTGAGGCGGACCTGCTGCCGCACGTGAAGCGCTCCGGGACGGGCGTGATCCCGTTCTGCCCGCTCGCATCCGGCCTGCTTACGGACAAGTACCTGGAGGGTACGATCCCCGAGGGGAGCCGCGCCGCCGACCGTTGGAGCAAGGAGTGGCTGGACCGCGCCCTCACGCCGGAGCGGCACCGCATCCTGACGCGGCTGAACGAGATCGCGCTGCAGCGGGGGCAATCGCTGGCGCAGATGGCGCTGGCGTGGATCCTGAGGCTGCCCGAGGTCACGAGCGCCCTGGTCGGCGCGTCCAGCGTGAAGCAGGTGGAAGAGAACGTGGTGGCGCTGGAGCGGCTCGACTTCACGCCCGAGGAACTGGCTGAGATCGACTCACTCACGGGAACCGACCTGTGAATGGGCGAGAGGGGGAATGGGCGAGAGGGGAATGGGCGAGAGGGGGAATGGGCGAGAGGGGGAATGGGCGAGAGGGGCGGATCGACCGCTTCCACTCACCCACTCACCCACCCACCCACTCACTCCTACTTGGTCTTGGCCTTCTTGATGCGCGCGCCGAAGATGACCTGGGTCGCCTGGATCTTCGCGCCCTCGACCTTGCCGGTCACGGAGGCGTAGTCGCCCGCCTTGAGGTCGGCGGCCGTCCCGTCGGTCGGCTTCTCGCCGGTGGCGGTGCCGCGCTTCTTGAAGGCGGTCTTATCGTCCCAGGAGACCAGGACCTCGCCCTTCTTCTTGCTGGTCACCGTGAAGGTCTTGGCGGCAGTGTCCAGCTTCTCAACCTTGCCCATCGCAGCCGGGCGGCCCTTGCCCGGCTTCTTCGGCTTCTCCGGTGCCTGCGCGAAAGCTGAGAGCGAGACAAGCGTCAGCGAAGCAGCGAGGGCCGCGGTCATCAATCTAAGAGGCTTCATGGGGTCAATCACTCCGTGGTTGCCCGGGCCGCTTGCCCGGCTGGTTCCGAATACCTGGACGCAGAGGGAGCGGGCGGAGTTCACTCCTTCTTTGAAGGACACCGCAGCGCACAGGTCACCAGGAGCTCTGCTCAAAGTACGACCTGTGCGGGATCGGGGGGGATGCGCCTCAAGTCGCCGTTCCAACTCCCGTTCCTGAGCTTCGGTCAGTTCAAGGCGATCCGGTTCAGTCGTGACAGGTGTCCGGCTACCTCCACCGGTTCATGCCCTCCAACCACTCGGGCATCGAACCACGAATCCGCCGCCCGAGGTTGAGTACCGCTTCCTCTGACACCAAGCCCTTCGCACTCATGAACTGGTAGAACTTCCTGATGCTGGCTGCGTTTCCCCGGAGAGACGTCTCACTGATACCCAGGACCTTCCGGGGATACCAGTAACCAAGGAACATCCTCACGGAGAGTACACCGCAGGAGGCCTCGGTTGGCATCTCGTGCAGCAGAAAGTGGTTCAGGTACAGGTCCATGTTGCGCAGGTGCCGACGGATGGACTTCTCCGAGGCCCCGCGTTCCGCAAGCCAGTCCTGGAATTCCGTAAGCAACTCCTGGTTGGCCGCACGAATCCGTGCGCACTCTGCTTCGTAACGCTGATAGGTGTCAGACACGCTGCTTACCTTTTCTCGAAGGCGAGTGCCGCCTGACCATCAAGCGCTCACCCCGAATGAAGCACCTGCGGGAGGGGCCATCTCTATCAGGGATAGGTGGGCAGTTGCAGTCCAGTGATGAAGCGGAAGTCACGCTGGTTCTTGGTCAACAAGGGTATGGCGTTGACCAGGCAGGTGGCCGCGATCAAGGCGTCGGCGATCAAGAGGCCGTGGCTGAGGCGATACTGACGCACCAGGTTCACCGCCTCGTGCGAGACGGTGGGATCCAACGGTACCACCTGGAAGCGGCGAAGGAAGCCCCGGTTCGCTGTTGCTCCCGCTTGTTCCGGCACCCCACCAGCAGCTCCAGATAGGTGACGGTGCTTACCGCCAGTGTCACCTGCTGCTGTTCCTCTTGCTGTAGGCGCGCCACCGCCAGGGTGTCACCGCGTCCAGCATCGATGAGGATGTCGGTATCGACCACGAGCAGGCTAGCCAAGTGGCCCGCCCCACTCTCGTTCTCGCGTGCGACGCACCCAGTCGCTGCTGTCCTGCATCTCCTCCCGGTCGCGCCACATCCCTATGAACGGGTCCGTCTCCCATTCAGGTTGTTCCTTTCGCTCGGAACTAAAGCGACCATGCCGCTGCCGGAGGAAGGCGATGAATTCCGCTGCTTGTCGCTGCGCCTCAAGGGGGAGACTCTTGTACTCGTGCCAGACTTCATCCTGCATGTCTGCCTCGCGAGGTAAAGGGGCCAACTCAACTTACCATAGCTCCCGATGACCACACTCGCGTTA
>JANPLG010000205.1:0-5905 GCA_031426395.1 Actinomycetes bacterium | reverse complement strand
CGCTGGGTCGCTACCGGGACCGGACTTTCACCGGCAAGCCACTCGTGGCTTATCTGGACACACTCATCCTCGACGGCGGCGGCTTTGGGCGCGGCAGCCGACTCATTCGGGGATCCAGCTGGATCCGCACGGCGCGTACGGACTACCGGAGGGCCTTCATCCACGGTGTACGACAAGCGTGCCTGGATCCCCGCAGGGCAGGGGCCGCTTCGCATTGAGGTTACCTGGCGAGGATGACGGAGGGGTGGCTGGATACTGACGGACGCGGCTTGTCAAGTGTCGACCCGTGTGCTGTCGAACACGACTCTCGCGCATAACAATCGCAGTTAGACAGACGTGACACGCCCTCCATGCCCCCTCTTCCCGAACCGCCTGAAGCGCTGGACTGGGACAGCGCCATCGAGCGCATCTCCCGTGAGACGGGGGTGGTCCTGCTGATGGGTGCCACCGATGTCGGCAAGAGCACCCTGGCGCTGCAGGCCGCCAACGCGGCTGCCACTGCCGGTCGGCCGGTCGCGGTGGTCGATACGGACGTGGGCCAGAGCGAGGTGGGACCGCCCGGAACCGTGGGCGTCGTGCGACTTGACGGACCCGTGGCCTCGCTCACGGAGTTGAAGCCAAGGGCGCTCGCGTTCGTCGGCGACACCTCTCCGGTCGGTCACCTCCTTCCGCTGCTCCAGGGATCGCGTCGACTTGTGGACCACGCCCGCTCCCGTGGCGACGAACTGGTAGTGGTAGACACCTCGGGCATGGTGGAGGGGCGGCTGGGTGAGAAGCTGAAGCTGGCCGAGGCGACCATCCTTCAGCCTTCCCTCGTGATGGTCGTGGCGCGCGGCGGCGAACTGACCCGCCTCGAATCGCTAGTGCGCGGGAGCTGTGCCGCGCCCGTGATCCGCGTGCGGAGCGCCCCGGACGTTCGGAAGAAGAGTCCCGTCTACCGGAGGACCCAGCGCGCCAACCGCATGAACCGCCATTTCGAGGGCGCCCGCCTCATCGACCTCGACGCATCCCAGGTGATGAGCTTTGACACCTGGCTCTACAGCGGCACGGCTCTCACCGCGTGGGAACTCCGCGCCGCGACGGAGGCACTGAAGACGCCTGTGCTGCATGGCGAGTCAACCCCGGACGGAATCTTCCTCTGCACGGAGGGACGGCCGGATCGGAAGGGCTTCGACCTCCTGCAGGAGGACTTCAAGCGACGACGGACCCTCGTCACGCCCGCCATTGCATTCCGGCACCTGCTGATCGGCCTGATCGGGGACGAGGGTCGGCTGGTGGACATCGGCCTCCTCCAGGGCATCAACTTTGAGCGGGCGATCTACTCGGTGCTCACCCCGGCCCGCTCCGTGGACGAGGTCCGGCAGATCCACTTCGGACGGCTCCGGCTCCGGCGGGACGGCTCCGAAATCGCCCGCCTCCGCCCCAGCGATATGTGATGCGATTAAGGAAGCGCACGCAGTCCCCAGTACGAAAGCCGCGATGACCGAACCGCAATCCGTATCCCGTAAGCAGCCCACTGTCGATGCCGCGCCTGGGACCACCGTTCTCCTGATCCGCCACGGCGAAACCCAGTGGAACGCCGACCACCGAGTCCAGGGTCACCTGGACGTGCCGCTTTCATCCCGTGGGGAGGAGCAGGCACAACTGTTGGCAGCATGGCTCCGGCAGGAACCGCTGGACGCGGTGTACAGCAGCGACCTCAGTCGCGCCTACCGCACTGCGGAAGCCCTGACCCGAGAGGGCCTACCGCTACACGTCGAGCCGCGACTGAAAGAGGCGGGTTTCGGCAGCTTCCAGGGGCTAACCACCCAGGAGATCGCGGAGCAGTTTCCGGAGCCGTTCCGACTCTGGCGGGAAGACGCCATCCGCCATCGCCCGCCCGGCGGCGAGACGCTGGAGGACCTGCAGGAGCGGTGCATGGCCGCGCTCGCGGAGCTGATTCCGCGCCATCCGGAGCAGGTGATCGCGGTGGTGGCGCACGGTGGCCCGGTCCGCGTCATGGTGTGCGGCCTGCTGGGTGTGTCGCTGGACGTCTACCCGATGCTGCGAGTGGACAACACCAGCCTCTCCCGCATTGTCTACGGCAGTAAGGGGCCGGTCCTGGCCGGATACAACCAGACCGCCCACCTCCGGCCCCTTACAGGGGTCATCGACCGGGCGGATGGGGTTTACGAGCGGTAGGCTGCTGGATCCGGCTCGGTCATCCGCGAGGGCACAGCCACGCTCAGTTGCACTGGCCGCAACCCCTCGCGCATCTCGCACTCCCAAGCAGCATGATCCTTGAAGCAGAAGCTGTCCCTTCCGCTCCCGCACCGCACACTTCCGAAGGTGCCGCTCAACTCGCCGCTGCGCGGTTGGCGGACCACCGGCTGCGGGTCGCCTGTTTGGAGCGGCGGATTAAGATGCTTCTGATACTGCGAGTTCTGGTGAGCATCGCCACCATGGTGAGTCTTGTTGGCTTCTTCTGGGTCCTGATGCTCGTCCTTGCCCCCTCCATCCTTGACGCCGCCCCGATGACTTGCCTGCAGATCGCTCTGGGCATCAGCGTGTGCGCTGGACTCGTCAAGTTCTCCAACGTGATCAAGGATTGCCTGACCTCTGCGCGGGACGATCTCAATTTTGAACGGGCCAAGTATTGAGGGAGCAATTCGTAACCCGCCTGCTTCCGAAGGCCGACCCGCAGCCGACGGACCCTGGATCGGACGCGAGCCATCCGCACCTCACCAACCCCGGACACCCCCGCCGATCACTTCTTCCCCTTCTTCTTGCTGGCAGGTGCCTTCCCGCCGCCCCCTCCGCGCCCGATGCCCCAAGCGCGGGGTCGCTCCACCATTCCGTCGACCCAGAGGTCGATGGCTTCGTAGAGCAGCCAGAGGGCGAGGGCGAAGGTGGCCATGGCAAAGACCAGTGGGGTGTACTGGAACGCCCGCACCGTGGCTTCCCAAATGGCGGGCGCGCTGCGGACAATGTCCCACGAGTTGAACCGCCGTACCAGGCCTAGGTAAACGCCCACCGAGACCAGCATGAAGAAGGGCGGGGCAAAGAGGAAGAACGGCACGTTGCGGGAGCGCAGCCACCGCTCCACCGGCCGAATGGAGAAGGCGAAGAGCAATGCCCCAGCCCCACTGTAGGCCAGGAAGAAGAGCGACCACCGCGCCACCCGCAGCATTGCGTCCGGGTCACGGTGGCCCCGGTCCAGCATGTCTTCCCACCGGGGATCGAACAGCAGGTGCCGCCATTCGGTCAGCAGGTAGCAGGTGTTGGGAAGGAAGAGCAGCCAGGCGATGCCGACCGGGATGGAGAGGAGCAAGGCCCAGCGGTGCTTCTGCTGAAGCTGGAGCAGGAGAACGAAGAGATAACCGAGCACGGCCGGGATGACCGCCAACAGCAGGTTCCACAAGACACCGTGCAGCATTCACACCCTCCCAAGGGAAGCGAGACCAACCGAATGGGACCGCGCGGACCCATGAGTGAATGTCGGCCCGCGCCGGAAGGATGGCAGGTTGTTTGCTGCAACCCTAGCCCCCGTCCCACCCCTTACCTCAGAAGGTGTTTGCCATCCCAAAGACTAGAATCGGAGTTGGCTCAAGAGAAGCCGCGAAGGTGTGCGAAGTACGGGCAGCAAATCCGTGCCACGCCCATCCTCGCCATCCGGCCGGCATCAACGGCTACCTTCAAGTCAACACCCTCCGGCGACCGGCGTTCGCGCCCCCTCGTTAACAGAGGATCGGTCAGCGGACCGCCAGTATCGACGGCATAAGCGGAAGCTGTTGATGGTGTGGAACATAGTGGGTTTGCTCGTGTGGGCCTCCGGCGCAGTCGCCCTCTGGTTTGCCGCTCCTCATGCTGTGCCCGGCGTAGCTCCGAGACAGGGGCTCGCTTCGTTGGCAGGCTCGCTGTTTTGCTCTTTGGGCCCTCGATCATGCTCATTGCCGGGAGGCGCATTGGCAATCCACGTCCACCCGACGACGACGACCGACCTTTCGCGTCCGAGAGAATCCCCAGTAGATCCCATCTAACGCCGCACCGAAGGGCACCCATCCATCCGTGCCTGCACTTCGCTCAATTCATTCAGAGTAGATTCCAGACAACGCCGCACCGAAGGAAGCTCGGTTCATTACGAGTGGCAACCGAACCAGCAGGAATTGCCAGTTAGCCGCGCTTGTTGTCCCTGTAACGACTCGCCACGGGGCCGGACTGTCCCTGATACTTCGATCCCAGGCTTGGGTGACCGTAGGGGTGCTCTGCGGGCGCGTCCATCTGCATGAAGGAGAGCTGCGCGATCTTCATGCCGGGCCAGAGCCGGATGGGGAGGGGGGCCACGTTGCTCAGCTCCAGCGTGATCTGACCATTGCTCCAGCCCGGGTCAACGAATCCGGCGGTTGCGTGGATCAGCAGCCCCAGCCGTCCCAGCGACGACTTCCCCTCAATCCGCGCCACGATGTCATCCGGAAGCGTCAGCCGCTCCAGCGTGGTGCCCAGGACGAACTCGCCGGGGTGCAGGATGAACGGGTGGCCGTGGTCCACGCTCACCGGCGCCATGAGCGTCTCGCTCACCTGCCACGGGTCGATGTCCGTGGTGGTGTGGCGCTGGAAGGTGAGGAACGAGTCCCCCAGGCGGACATCCACCGACGCCGGTTGGACATGGCTCTCCTCGAGCGGCTCGATGCGGATGCGCTGCTCGGCCAGCAGGCGGCGGATGGTGCCATCGGATAGGATCAAGGGTTCACTCCACTCACGACCTGGGCCTCGCTCGGGTGACCTGCTGTTCCAGGTGCTCCAGAAGCTCCGGTTGGTCAAGGATCTCGGCGAAAGCCCCCACCCAGTATCTCACGCGCCCAATGTCTGCGGCGGGGTAGTGGCTGAGCAAAGTCAAGACGTCCAGGTCATCCTTGGGGCGGTGGGCGACCACCTTCATGATGAGGAGGTCTTCAACCGACGGAACCCGCACCAGGAAAGTCCCCAGGTCCAGCTTCTGCGCCCGATCCATTACCTCGTGCTCAAAAGTGATCGCTCCGAGTGAGATGTCCAGGGTGAGGCTGCTCGTTGGATGCTAGAGCAGAAGGAGCCGTGTCGCTCGGACGTCCTCCAGGATGAAGCCCGGCCGAAGAGAGAAGCCAAAAGGCTCAGCGCCCTTGATGAGCGATTCCCAGGTGTGGTCCTCTGCCAGGATGAGGGCGTCTGCGTCCTGGGTGGAGCGCGGTTCTGAGAGGAGCGAGATGGCAACTCCCCCGATCACGACCCCGCGGATGCCTTCAGCTTCCTACCACCGCATCAGGTCAGCCAGCATCGGCAAGAAGCCGGTGATCGGATTACCGTCCATTCTGGTAAGCCTCACGTAAGCGACGCCTACGATCGCGGACCTCGGATTCTTCCGCAAGGCGTCGCTGCTCGTAGCGCCCGGAGCCGACCGTCCTCGCAAGGCCCATGAGGGCCTCCAGTTGACGTGCCTTCGTGAGGGGAGAAGTCGCCTGAACCTCGCGATGCTGGATCTCGTTCAGCAGCTTCCACCGGTCACGCCAGGCTCGGACTTGGTCTCGGTTCATCACAGGCGGTTTGCGTTCTTCGCTCATTGTTTCACCTGCGTAACTTGCGGCTGCGTGATTTGCGCTTGCTCGACTTCCCACTTCGGCGGCTTCATCAGGTAGATGTTCGCGGGGTCAATCAGCACGCTGTAGAGCTTGCCCTGCACCGGGAACCGGAATGTCTGCTCCGCCTCCGTCACCTCGATCACCTTGCCCACCACGTTGTTTTCCACCTGGAGTTGGAGCTTCAGCCTAGCGCGGTAGGGGGGCTTGGGCTGCCGGATGGTGAGCACCCCAGCGTTCTGCTGCGGTCCGTCCGGTTCCGTGGTGAACCGATAGGTCAACTCCATGCCTCCCGTGCGGCCCAGCCACTGGTCGAA
>JANPLG010000204.1:0-23691 GCA_031426395.1 Actinomycetes bacterium | reverse complement strand
GAGCAGCGTGATGTTGAGCTGCTTCTGGTCGAAGCTGCCCACCTGGACCCCCCACATCCGCCTTGGTCTGGCTCCGGGCGCGATGATCACCAACTCATACCGGCCAGGAAGCAGGTTCTGGAAGCTGTAGCCGACGTTCCTTCCGCCACGGAACCGGCATGTGGTCTGCTTGTACTTCCCCTCCCGCGCCAGGTAGAGCCGGGCTGTGGCCGGTTCGTTCCCCTGGTAGATCACCATCCCGCTGAGGCTGCTATTGCCCGTCTGCGCCAGCGAGGCCGTCGGAGTCGGGAGCATCAGTGTCGCCAGCATCAGGGTCGCTAGCGTCAGGGCACCCGCCGCGCCCGTTATGAAATCACGTCGTCTCATCCGCCTCTCCTTGGGCTCCAAAGGCTGTCCACCACCTGAACCATGAGGCCCTGGTCGTCTGTATCATGAGGGACAGCTTGGTTGATGGTCGGTTCTGTGGCGGAATGGATCGATTCCTGTAGACGGAATTCAGCTAGAGGGAACGGGGGAAGCGAATGATCGAAGTGGGACAGATGGCGCCGGCGTTCAGCTTGCCGGACGGAGAAAGCGGGATCGTCCATCTCTTGGACTTCCGGGGATCTCAGGTGGTGATCTACTTCTACCCGAAGGACGCTACGCCAGGCTGCACGCAGGAGGCGTGCGACTTCCGGGATCTGCACACGGAGATCACGGGAGCGGGAGCGGTCATCCTCGGCATCAGCCCCGACCCTCCCCGCAGCCACGAGAAGTTCGCCGGCAAGTACGCGCTTCCGTTCAAGCTGCTCTCGGATCAGGACAGCGCCGTGGCAACCGCCTACGGCGTATGGCAGGAGAAGTCCATGTATGGCCGCACCTACCTGGGCATTGTGCGCTCCACATTCCTAATCGACGCGGAGGGAAAGGTGAAGCGGATTTGGCCCAGGGTCAAGGTTGCCGGCCACGCCGCCGAAGTTCTGGCGGCCCTCCTGCCCTGATCAATCTGCAATTTGCAGTTTGCACTTTTCAATTTGTAATGATTCCCTGCGGGCGCGAAGCGCGGCCTCTCCGTAGTTTACAATTGTCAGTTTACAATTCCCCGCAACAAGGCGAGAGGCCCCATCCCATCGGGACGGAGCCTCCTGTTTGGCTACAAGAGCCGACTGATCGATCAGAAGAGCGGTCAGGCACTCTTGGTCTTCAACCGGCGGCGGAGCATCATTCCCAGCGGCATCAGCCCGGGGAGCGCCAGCGCCAGCGCGCCCGGCTCCGGCACGGTATCCGTGGTGCCCGGGTTTGCATTGATGCAGGTCTGGTAGGCGCCCGGGGCGTTCACCACGGAAAGCGTGACGCCGATGGAGCGAATGGTCAGGCTCGGGTCGGCCAGAATAGCCTGACCCTGGAACCGGTTGGTCCCATTCCCCAGCACACGGGCGCTAGGCGTGGCGGCGGTAGCCTGGAAGGCACCTGTCTGGCTTCCGCTCAACTGCCAGAGTCCCGCTGCGGGCGGCTCCCCGGGTGCAGGCGTGCCGGCATCCGTGTTGCCCGCACTCGGGTTCGGAACCACCGCCGCTTCCGGACCGGTGCAATCGAAGCCGGTGTAGAAGGTGACGTTGATCTGCTTCACATCCTCGGCGCCAGGGTTTGCACGCACTTCGATGTTGAAGGGACCGTTGGCACCCGCGCGCTGGATGTTGACGCGGTAGGAGCTGGGCAGCGGCACAAAGGTGGCGGACCCTGCCGGTATGCGGTTCCCGATTACGTTGTTGTCGATGAACGACGTCTGCGCCTGCGCCGGAACTGCCATAAGCAGCGCCCCGGCGACTCCGAGACCCATAAGAATACGACTTCTCACGATGAAGACCCTTTCCAAACTCTGTGAACGATGTTTGATTTCCAGCTTGGCGCTGGTTGAATGCTGGCTTGGGTGAGACCAGGAGCGCTTCTATCCGATAGTGGACCGCTGGAAGAGACCGTTGACGTTTCAAGCCTGGGAGCTGTCGTGAACGGTCGGGTGGAGCGCGGTGCCTCGTGACAGAAGGCGGTGTCTTGGACGGCGGATGCCAGCTTGATAGTTCTGTTCCCAGGCTGCTTGCGCCCCAAACGCCTTCTGTTGGAATGGCAAGCTGCCTGGCGCACCTCTTCTGCATCGCTCAAAAGTAGGAAGTGCGTCAGCTGGCGCTACGCTTGACTCCGGGGCCAGGCTGAGGTGAGTCGAAGAGGATCAGGGCGCTCTGGGCGTGTGTTCGGACCTCCTCCGGTCAATCACTTTGCCTGCTGGCATCTGGCAATCCCGCTGAGGGTCATGCCAGACGCGCGAATGGATGAGTAGGAGTGGCCATGGGGCGACTCTCTCCCTACTCATCCACTCCCTGCCAGCGAACGTAGCTAGACGGACTACCAGGAATCGGCCAGCAGCTAGGCGCGCTTGGTCTTCATCCGGCGGCGGAGCATCATGCCCAGCGGCATCAATCCCGGCAGGGCCAGTGCCAGGGCGCCCGGTTCCGGAACGGTATCCGTGATGCCCGCATCGTTGGCATTGATGCAGGTCTGGTAGGCGCCCGGGGCTGTCACCACAGACAGGGTGACGCCGACTGAACGGATGACCTGCGTGCTGTCCGCCAGCGAGGCCTGTCCCGAGAACAGGTTGGTCCCATTCCCCAGCACACGAGCGGACGGCGTAGCGGCCGTGGCCTGAAACGCCCCGGTCAGATTGCCGTTCAGCGCCCACAGTCCGGCGGCGGGTGGCTCACCGGCTCCGGGAGAACCGGCCGTGGTGGAACCTGCGGGATCTGCGGGGATAACCCTCGCTTCCGGGCCGGTGCAGTCGAAGCCGGTGTAGAAGGTGACGTTGATCTGCTTCACATCCTCGGCGCCGGCATTCGCCCGCACTTCGATGTTGAAGGGACCGTTGGCGCCCGCCCGCAGGATGTTGACGCGGTAGGAGCTGGGCAGCGGCACGAAAGTGTTGGAACCCACCGGCCGGCGGTCCCCGATCACGTTGTTGTCGATGAACGACGTCTGCGCCTGCGCCGGTGCCGCCATAAGCAGCGCCCCGGCGATCCCGAGACCCGTTAGAAGATGACTTCTCACAATGAATACCCTTTCCAAGCTCTTGGATGACGTTTGATTTCCAGCATGACGCTGGTTGATTGCTGGCCTGAAGTGACCAGGAAGACATCGACTCAACCTGAACCGCCAGATGAGGCCGAAGTTGGTTCCATCATGAATGCTGATGAGAACCTACGGCTCGACTGGAGCTCCAGGTGGGAGAAGGGGGTTTCTTGGGCAGGGCATGCCAGCTTGGTAGCGCTGTACCCGAAAGCCCCTCAGACCAAACGCTCTCCGCAGAAGCCATGCCCCTGAGGCCCGCTCCTCATCGTCCAAAAGTAGGGATTCCGCTGGAGTGCCCTCCACTGGAGCCCTCTGGAAAGCAGGTACGCGAAAAAGCCGGGCTTCCCTGGGTAGGGAAGCCCGGCAGATCCTCTCGTGAGATCCGTCCAGCTAGGCTAGGCGCTCTTCACCTTGAGGCGGCGTCGGAACACCATCGCCAGCGGTGCCAGGCCCGGCAGCGCGAGGGCGAGGGCACCCGGCTCCGGAACAGTATTCGTCGGCGGCACATCGCTAGCGTTGATGCAGGTCTGGTAGGCACCCGGAGCGTTCACCACGGAGAGGGTGACGCCGATGGAGCGAATGGCCTGGGTCGGGTCTGCAAGCGAGGCCTGGCCCTGGAACCGGTTGGTCCCATTCCCCAGCACACGGGCGCTAGGCGTAGCGGCGGTAGCCTGGAAGGCACCCGTCTGACTTCCGCTTAGCTGCCAGAGACCGGCCGCCGGCGGTTCTCCAGGTGCCGGCGTGCCGGCATCCGTGTTGCCCGCCGGACTGGCCGGAACCACCGCCACTTCCGGGCCGGTGCAGTCGAAGCCGGTGTAGAAGGTGACGTTGATCTGCTTCACATCCTCGGCGCCGGCATTTGCCCGCACCTCAATGTTGAAGGGACCGTTGGCGCCCGCCCGCAGGATGCTCACGCGGTATGAACTGGGCAACGCCACAAAGGTCGGTGAACCCGCCGGTCGGCGCGTGCCAATCACGTTGTTGTCGATGAAAGACGTCTGCGCCTGGGCAGGGCTGGCGGAAGCGAGAGCTCCCACTGCGCACACCGCCGCAAGAAGCGACTTGCTCAAAACATTAGCTCTCAAGGGGTGACTCCTTTGAAGTCTCTGAGTCGATGAAGTTGATTTGTCTGACCGCTGACTTGATTCATGCGCAGCGCGTGGAATCCCGCATGGGCCGTCGGAGGACCCGCAAACACCTCTGCTGGGCGGGATGACGGCTGGACACACAGCACGCGGCTGCACTGGGGGCGAATGCCAGCTTGAGGGGCTCATGCCCTCAGCGGAAGGCCCACGAAACGCGCTTTCAGCGTTCAGTCCACCAAAAGGTGGAAGCGTGGCTATCCCAGATCCGGGCAATGAGCCGGTCTATCGCTTGGTGTGCGGGCGGCAGCGGGCCAGCGTTCGCACCGTACAATTCAGGCTGCAGGCAGGGAAACGGTGACCGTCGTCCCTGCGCCCAGGGTGCTGGCTAGGTCGAGAGTGCCCCCATGAGCCGCAACGATGCTCCGACAGATGGAGAGGCCCAGGCCCGCGCCGCCCCCGCTCCGGGATCGGGAAGCGTCCCCCCGGTAGAACCGCTCACCCAGGTGCTCCAGATGTTCCGCCGCGATGCCCTCGCCCGTATCCCGGACTTCCAGCACCACGCAGTTGCCCCTGCGCGTGGCGGACAGCGTGATAACGCCGTCCGCCGGCGTGTACCGGAACGCGTTCTCGACCAGGTTGTTCACCAGCCGTTCCAGATGATGGAGATCGCCTAGGACTGCGACCTCTTCGCCCGTTCCGGGATTGATCTCGAGGGACAGGGCGGTCTCGGACCAGGAGGCTTCCTTGAGCCGGCGCGTCCAGCGTGGCAGGACCTCGCGGAGGTCGACGTACTGGGTCTCCAGGCGAAGCTCGCCCGCATCGGAGCGAGCCAGGAAGAGCAGGTCCTGAACAATGCGCATCATCGAGTCGGCGGCGGTGTCCGCCTCCCGCAGCACTTCCTGGTAGTACTCCACGCTGCGAGGTCCGCTCAGCGCCAGGCTGGTGTTGCCCTTGATGATGGTGAGTGGCGTCCGAAGCTCGTGAGAGGCGTCGGCGCTGAACCGCCGCTGCTGCTCGAAGGCCCGCTCCAGCCGTTGAAATGCGTCGTCCAAGCGGCTCAGCATTCCATTGAAGGTCAGCGCCAGCTCCTCCAGCTCGTCCTCCTGACCCGGTGGGGAAGCTACATGAAGGCGAACGGCCAGGTCCTTTTCGGAGATGCTCGCGGTGGCGTGGGTGAGGTCCCGGATAGGGGCCAGCGCCCGGCCGGAGAGGAAGAGCGCGCCCACCCCTGCCGCCAGGAGGGAGAGCGGCACCAGCGCCAGCAGCGCCTGCGATACGCCGCGCTGAATCCGCTCCAGGTCCCCGATTGGCTGCGCGAACTGCACCACTCCTGCGGGCCGCCGATCATCCGGCTGCTCCGGAAGGAGCGGATGGGTCATCACCCGGTACGGCTCATCCTCCAGCCGGATGGTGGTGAGCAGTGGCGTCGACTTCCCGCGGCTGATCGCGGCGGCGTCCCACGGCGTATCGTCCGAGCCGCGCATCATCGGCTTTCCGTCCGGCAGGAGGACCCGCGGCCGCCGGATCCTACCAATCGGGTCGAGCGGCTCCCGCGGACGGGGCGGCTGCCGCTCTTCAAACGGCTCCCCCGGGAATCCGAAGCCCTCTTCTCCGTCCCATCCGCCCTGCCTGTCCCATCCGGGCCGGCCCGGGCCACGCCCGCGCCGTTCCCCAGGCCATGCGTCAACAGGGCCTTGCTGGACCGTCGTGGTGAAGCTCACCGGCTCCAGCTTCGGCCCAGCCGAGAGCGGCTGCGATGGGCTCGGGGGCTCGATGGGAGGCAGTGAGGGAGTCGGCAGGCGAACCCGACCGCGCGGTTGCGGTCCGCCGGGGCCAAACGGCTCGCCCCGGCTCCACCGGTCAGCGAAGGTGGCGGCGCGGTTCTGCAGTTCCCGGTCCACGCCGGCTGCCAGCGTGTACTGCAGCGTGAAGACCAGCGCCACCCCGAATCCGGCCAGCACAACCCCCATCACGGCCACGTTCCAGAGCGTCAGCCGTGTCCGTAGGGAGCGTCGCCTGCCGGGCCATTTCATACTCGTCCACTTCATCTTGGGCCACTTCATCTTGGGCCACTTCACGGGGCGGCTTCCGGCTCTGGCTGCGGAGCGCGCAGCAGGTAGCCCATGCGGTGGACCGTGTGAATCAGCTTGCTCGTCCCCGCCGGCTCAATCTTCTTGCGCAGCAGCCCCACGTGGACATCAACCACGTTAGAGAACACGTCTTCATCCGACCAGAGCCGGTCCTGGATCACCTCGCGGCTCAGGACGCGCCCCTCGTTGGTGGCCAGCAGCTCCAGGAGACGGTACTCGCGGTTGGTGAGCTGGATCTCCTGTCCGCACCGCGTCACCCGCGCCGCAGTGGTGTCCACCTCCAGGTCCCCCACGCGGACCACCCGCGCCCGGTGGACCTTGTCCCGCCGCAGCAGCGACCGAACTCGGGCCAGCAGCTCCCCATAGTCGAACGGCTTGGGGAGGTAGTCGTCCGCGCCCAGTTCAAGGCCGCGGATGCGGTCGGAGACGGCGTCGCGCGCGGTCAGCATGAGGATTGGTACGGAGCTGCGCCGGGCGCGGAGGGCCTCGCAGATGCTCCAGCCATCCCGCTTCGGCAGCATCACATCCAGAATCACCAGCGCGTGGCCTCCCTCAAGCGCCTTGCGGAGGCCTTCGTCGCCATCCGTCGCGACCTCCACCTCGAACCGTGCCTCTTCCAGGCCGCGCCGGATCACCGAGGCAATCCCCACCTCATCTTCCACCAGCAGGATGCGTGCCACGACTCCCGACCTCCGTTCACCTATGACGCCCGCGCCGCGCGAGAGGGACGGCCGTTTTCACCTCTGCGTGTCAACCGGGAGCGATTGCCGCGGACAGCGGGGGAAGGGTTCTACCCCTAGTCTGGCGTATGGCGCTGTGGAGGAGAACCCCAAGCCATGTCCACCACGCGCATCGCCGCCCAGCTCTACACGCTGCGAGACTTCCTGAAGACCCCGGAGGAGATCGCAGCAACCCTCAAGCGGGTCGCCGCTATCGGCTACCGCGCGGTCCAGCTCTCCGGACTCGGTCCCATCGAGACAACGGAGCTCAAGCGCATCCTGGATGGCGAGGGGCTGGCGGTCTGCGCCAACCACACCTACTGGGCGCAGCTTCGTGACGAGCCGCAGAAGGTGCTGGACGAGCACGCCGCCCTGGAATGCGGCTTCACAGCCCTTCCTATCGCGCCGGTGGACATGCGCACCGGCGAAGGCTACGCCACGCTGGCCCGGGAGGCGAGTGTCGCCGCCCAGTGGTTCACGGAGCGGGGCCTGCGCATTGGATACCACAACCACAGCTTTGAATTCGAGAAGTTCGACGGCCGGACCGGCCTGGAGATCCTCTACACGGAGAGCGACCCGCGCTGGTTTATGGCCGAACTGGACACCTACTGGGTCCAGCATGGCGGCGGCGACCCGGTCGCTTGGATTCGCAAGCTGAAGGGCCGACTGCCGTTCATCCACTTCAAGGACATGGTCGTGGTGGAGAACCAGCCGGTGATGGCGGAGGTGGGCGAGGGGAACCTCAACTGGCCGGCCATCTTGGAAGCCTGCGTGAAGGCGGGTGTCGAGTGGTACATCATCGAGCAGGACACCTGCCGCCGCGATCCGTTCGAGAGCCTCGCCATCAGCCTCCGCAACGTCAACACCTGGGGCATCCACTGAGGGATAGAGCGATTGAGGGATAGAGGGAGGAGCGCGGCAACTCCATCTCGCCATCTCTCCATCCCACAATCTCTCCATCCCACTACCGCCGTAGCTGCAGCCGGTAGATTTCCGTGCTGGCGGGGAGGTTGTTCTTTCCAACCATGATGATGTTGTCGTTGATGGTCGTCACCGCGAAGGGGCTGGCCTCCACGAAGCGGCTGAGCGCCGGCAGCGATGCGGGCCGGCCTTCATCCCCGGGTGTGCTGTAGGCCATCGGCAGCACGATGCGCGCGCCGAGTTGTCGGCTCGCCTCCACCGCCAGTTTCGGAGTGAGGGCCCCGTTCGCAGCGGGCACCATCACCACGTCCACCGGGCCAAGTTCCTTGACTTGCGCGGGGGTGAGCGCCGCACCCAGGTTTCCCAGGTGGGCGATGCGCAGCGGTCCCGCCTCGAAGATGTAGGCGGTATTGGCGCTGCCGTCCGGGCCGCTAGTCACCACTGGCCGCACCTTGATCCGACCGTGAGAGCCTGCGGTGCCGCGCAAAACCTCGCGCGTCTCGCCCTCGAAAGCCCGGATCGGCTCGACAAAGCCGTGCTCCGGGTCCGGGGAGCTGACGGTCACCATGTGGGCGCCGGTGTCGGGACGTGGGAATCCGGTCGACTGTGAATCGAAGGGGTCCGTCACCACTGCTGTACCATCGTGGAAGATGTAGAAGCAGGAGTGGCCCAGCCACTGGATGCTGACCTGCTCAGCCTCCGAGCCTGCCTGGGTGACGGCGGGATGCCCGGCAGGTACCTCTGCCGGCTTCATTGCGCCGGAAACGGGTGCCTGGGGCGTGTCTCCCGCGGAACCCGAGGCCGCTGAGCCGGGAGTCGGACCGTTCAGGGGCGGATGGTCCGGCGGCAAGCCCTCAGGCAAGCTTTCCGGTCCTCCTGCTGGCTCACCGGGAGCCGTGGCGGATGCGGAACCGCCGCCACTCATCGCCGCATCACCCGTTGCCGACGGCGACCCGCCCGGTCGGCTCAGCGCGAGGACCAGCACCGCAACCGCCGCCGCAGCCACGGCCAGCACCACTCCGGCGCGCGGCGACCGCTTCAGCGCGACCCCGCCGCTTCCGGTCTGATCCCCGGCTTCCGTCGCTCGTGCCCCCGGTCTCTTGGCCATGATCCGCTAACCTCACTCGAAGCGCCGTCCCACTAGTGTTTTGTCACCCGTCTAATGATGAGTAGGGGCGCGCCAACTTGATTCATGCGTCGTCGGTGGTGAACCGCCAGTTCATCCCACTTTTAACGCGGTTGCGCTTGCTCGCCCAAGCCTGCACTTCGGTGTTGAATTCGTCTTGTGTCGGGATCCCATATTACTTGGGCGTGAGATCCTCCACACCCATTGAATCACCATCGTCTCGATACGCCTGCCGACGATTCAGTAGCCCTATGACGGAACACTACCAGTGGTCGGTCAAGCTAGGTACGTTGCCTAGCAGAGCAGCTACCCACGGCCTTTGATGGAACTTCCGCCCACGTTTTGCCGCGCAATAGCCCCGGAGGGGCGAAAGCATGTAGCCAGGGCGCGCAAGCCCCTGGTGTCCGTTGCAGGAATCGCCAAAGCCGTGGAAGGGCGAAAGTGCCCACGAATCGAGGCAATGCCGGGAAACACAGACCTAACTTGACCGACCACTTGTCCGTCAAGCTCTAATTAGAGGGTGAAAAGGGACCGTCTCAATCGTGAGGTTGCCTTAGTTGCCCAGATCCGGGAACCCACCGCGGAGCGGAACGGAAAAGGATCGGATTAGAGTCTTTGATCATTAACCGAACCACACCATATCTAGGGGTTGAGGTCGCGTTGCCCGCCCTAGACCTAGCGTGGTCTCGCTAATGATCAAAGACTCTATTAGGATTAGGAGCTGCTGAATCAAGAGAGGGGAGCGGACACCATCCGCTCCCCTCTCTTCGTGACCTATTAAGTCCCTAGCCCGAGCGGTGGCCTACTTCACGCTGACGATGTACTCCGTCCCGTCCTTGGACCAGAGGAGGTTTGGAAGCTGCTTGTTCAGCGCCCGCTTCACCTCCTGCAGCGCCACGTCCAGGGTGACCTTCTCAACCTTCATAGTCACCGGCAGGTTCGGGACGTTGGGGGCCATGATGATCGTGGCGGCGCTCTGGATGGCCAGCTTCTCCAGCAGTTCCTTGAGGCGGGTCCCGCGTACATCCAGGGTCACTAGGTTCAGCGCAGCGGGATCGCCCGGCTTCACCTTGGGGACGAAGAAGTCGCCGGGGAGCAGGCCCGGCTCTACGAAGAGGATGCCGGGTCCCTCGCGGTAGGTGATCGGGGTGCCGGACTCCGCAGTCTGGCGAAGGATGGCGTGCAGAGCCACCAACTCCGGTTCATTGCTGACGTTGTAGGTGATCTTGGTGTCTTTGACGCTTTCCGCCACCTGGAACTTCCACGCGGACCCTTCGAAGAGGGACTGGAGCACCTCGCGTAGCGGCTTGCTGTCGGCGGAGACCTTCACCTTGCGGGATGGCATTCCGGGAACGCCCGTGAGCGGGGTCTTCTGGAGGTGGATCACGTAGGTGTTGCCATCCATGCTGTAGGTGATGGCCGGCTCCTGCTTGTAGGCTTCCAGCACCACCTGCTGCACCACCGGCGCCCAGTCTGACGGTCGAAGCTGCATGCTGACGAGGATCGGCGGCACGTCCGGCTCGAAGCGTAACGGGGCGTTCAACATCTTGGCCACCATCGGCAGCACCTTGGTGATGCGCGCGTTGGCCAGGCTGACGCGGTTCTCTCCCTCGGAGCGGCTGACATCGATCAGCTCGCGATCGATGATGAACTCGCCGCCGCCCGTGAGGATGCGCTGGAACCGGAAGACCAGCGGCTCCAAGCTCTTGTCCTGGTCCAGCAGCGCGCGGAGCGCCTTCGAGACCGGCATGGCCTGGGTGGTGAGCGAATAGCGGGTGGTGCCCATTTCCGCCAGCACGCGAACGCTGTAGCCGCTCTGCTTGAGGATCTCATTCAGACTGCGGGCGAGGGAAAGGCCGGTGAAGTTGACAGTGACCTTCGGCTCCGGCTGCGGGATGCCGAGCGCGCCGGGCACGTAGCCGACGATGGTGCGCGGCTTGGCGACGCTGCCGCTCTGCGGAGCACCGGGGCCGGAATTCCCCTGGGCCGATGCGGCGCTGGGCACCAGGACCGCTGCGCCGGCGGCGGCCAGAAGTAGAGAGTGAAAACGGGAAATCATGAAGGGTCCTCGGGCGCCGGCCAGCGGCGGTTGCGGAAGGTCGGCGGTCTGCGGGTGGCGCAAGGTTCGGAGCCGGGGGAGGGCGCGGCTCCACCGGAGTGCGACCATTGGGGGGCATAGATTAATACGCAAACGGGAGCGGAGTCCCTCCCACGATCTTTCCGCTACCGTTTGGACCCGCCGGGTGCCTGGCAGGTTGCACCCTTCTCGCCCGCTCCCCGACTGCAATCGTAATCCCAATCCTAATCCTAATCTTAATCCTACTCCTACTCCATGATGCGTTCGGAGCCAGGGAACCCCACCGCGGAGACGCAGAGTGCGCGGGAGCAGGAGAGAGGGGTCCGGGTCCGAAGGGACCGCTGCCCGCTCTGCCAGGAACCCACTCCGCTCAGGGAGAACATCCCGGTTGCAGCCACCGGGCGCGGAAGCGAGTGCGGGCATGAATCAGGAAACATCGAGCGGAGCGGACGGCCAGGACATTCCCTCGGCGGAAGAGGCGCGGCTGGCGGAAGACGCTCTCCGTGAGCGGAACTGGAAGCGCTGGGGACCCTACCTCTCGGAGCGGCAGTGGGGCACGGTTCGGGAGGATTACAGCCCGGACGGTAGCGCCTGGGAGTTCTTCCCGCACGACCACGCCCGGTCCCGCGCCTACCGCTGGGGCGAGGATGGTCTACTGGGCATCACCGACCGCGAGTGCCGGCTCTGCTTCGGGCTGGCGCTCTGGAACGGGCAGGACCCGATCCTCAAGGAGCGGCTCTTCGGCCTCACCAACAGCGAGGGCAACCACGGAGAGGACGTCAAGGAGTGCTACTACTACCTCGACTCCACGCCGACCCACTCCTACTTGAAGGGACTCTACAAGTATCCGCAGCGCCCCTTTCCCTACCGCGCCCTGGTGGAAGTCAACGCGCAGCGCGACTACCGGGAGCCGGAGTTCGAGTTGGAGGATTCCGGCGTCTTCGAGGGGGACCGCTACTGGGATGTGACCGCTGAGTATGCCAAGGCGGGGCCGGATGACCTGCTAATCTGCATCACCGTGGCGAACCGGGGTCCGGAACCCGCCACGCTACACCTGCTGCCGACCCTCTGGTTCCGTAACACCTGGAGCTGGGGCTGCGACCACGAGGGCTGCTGGCCCAAGCCTTGGATGCGCGGCTTTGACGGCGAGTCCGGAGACCCGAGCGGCGCCGTCCGGATGAGCCACGTCACCCTGGGGGAGTTCGAGTGGATCGCCGGCCCCGGTGCCGAGGGCGCGGCGCCGGAACTGCTCTTCACGGAGAACGAGAGCAACCTGCAGCGGCTCTGGGACACGCCGAACGCCTCGCCGTACGTGAAGGACGCTTTCCATCGATACCTCATTGAGGGCCAGCAGGAAGCGGTCAACCCACGGCGGCTCGGCACGAAGGTGGCCGCGCACTATCCGGTGACGCTCTCCGGGGGCGGCGAGACCACCGTCTGCCTCCGGCTGCGGTCGACGAACGACGCCGTTCCCGTTACCGGTCTGGGAGATGACTTCGAGGGGGCGTTCCAGCGCTGCAAGAAGGAAGCGGACGAGTTCTACGCCTGCCGCCTTCCCGCCAACGCCACGCCGGACGAGGCGCGGGTGATCCGGCAGGCGTACGCGGGGCTGCTCTGGACTAAGCAGTTCTACCAATACGGCGTCTCCGAGTGGCTCAAGGGCGACCCGGACCAGCCCGCGCCGCCGCCCGCCCGCGAGCTTGGGCGCAATTCCGACTGGACCCACCTCTTCAACCGGGACGTCATCTCGATGCCGGACAAGTGGGAGTACCCCTGGTACGCGGCCTGGGACCTCGCGTTCCACATGATCCCGTTCGCGAAGGTCGACCCGCAGTTCGCCAAGGACCAGCTCGTCCTCTTCCTCCGCGAATGGTACATGCACCCCAACGGCCAGATCCCCGCCTATGAGTGGGCGCTGGGCGACGTGAATCCACCGGTCCACGCCTGGGCCGCCTGGCGCGTCTACAAGCTGACCGGGGAGCGCGGCCACCGCGACCGCCTCTTCCTGGAGCGCGTCTTCCAGAAGCTGCTGATCAACTTCACCTGGTGGGTCAACCGCAAGGACGTGGGAGGCCGCCACCTCTTCGCCGGCGGGTTCCTGGGGCTGGACAACATCGGCCTCTTCGACCGGAGCCGGCCGCTGCCGGGCGGCGGACACCTGGAGCAGGCGGACGGCACGGCATGGATGGCCTTCTACTGCTCCACCATGCTCTCCATGGCGCTGGAGCTGGCGGTCGACAACCCCGCCTACGAGGACAGCGCTTCCAAGTTCTTCGAGCACTTCATCGCCATTGTCGATGCCATGAACCACCTGGGCGGGGACGGCCTGTGGGACGAGCAGGACGGCTTCTACTACGACCGTCTCCGCATCAATGACGAGGTGGTGCCATTGCGGGTGCGGTCGATGGTCGGCCTGATCCCCCTCTTCGCGGTGGAGGTGCTGGACATTGAGCAGCTCAAGCACCTGCCCGGGTTCACGAAGCGGATGCAGTGGTTCATGGACAACCGCAAGGACCTCGCCCGCCACATCGCCTATCTCGACCCGGACAACGGGGCGGACCATCCCTGCCGCCTGCTCGCCATCCCCAGCCGGGAGCGGTTGGAGCGGGTGCTGCGCTACCTGCTGGATGAGCAGGAGTTCCTCTCGCCCTACGGGGTCCGCTCGCTCTCCCGCATCTACAAGGACCGTCCCTACTCCTTTGAGCTGGAAGGCGTGCAGTACGGCGTCAACTACGTGCCGGGCGAGAGCGAGACCGGGATGTTCGGCGGCAACAGCAACTGGCGCGGCCCCATCTGGATGCCGGTGAACTACCTGCTGATTGAGGCGCTGGAGCGGTACGGCCACTTCTACGGGGAGACGCTGAAGGTGGAGTGCCCCACCGGCAGCGGCAACTGGATGAACCTCACGGAGGTGGCCCGGGACATCGCCCGGCGCCTGGACCGGATCTTCCTGCCGGATGAGACGGGCCGCTGCGCGTGGCAGGGAGCGGAGAGCCGCTACCGGGACAACCCCCACTGGAAAGAGCTGGTCCTCTTCCACGAGTACTTCGATGGAGACACGGGCCGTGGGGTGGGAGCGACGCACCAGACGGGGTGGACCTCGCTTATCGTGAGGCTGTTGGAAGATAGGTGATGGGCGGGGGATAGCGAATTGAAAATGGTCAATTGTCAATTGACAATTGCAAATTGGGTGGGGGCGTGGAGCGGCGATTGCACTCCGACTCAGCGCAGCACCACCGGTTTGGGTAAACTACAAGCGGACCCCGCAGGCAGGTCTTGCACTGGTACGGTTTCACGCCCACAGTCGGCGTAGCGATAAGGAGCAGCGATGCGCGGATTTGGCAACCTGGGTGGCCTTGGCAACATGGGCAACCTGATGAAGCAGGTTCAGAAGAGTATGGGTGAGGTCCATAAGATGGAGGAGGAGCTCTCCGCCATGAAGGTGGACGGAAGCGCCGGCGGCGGCATGGTGCGGGTGGAATGCACCGCCGCGGGCACCCTGGAATCCGTCCACCTGGATCCTAAGATCGTGGATCCGGACGACCTGGAGATGCTGCAGGACCTGATTGTCCTGGCGGTCCGGGACGCCATGGACAAGGCGGGCAAGATCAAGGCGGAGCGGATGAAGGGCCTGACGGATGGCCTGGGACTTCCGCCGGGCATGTTCTAAGACAGGCTCAGAGATTCGGGGTGCGGGGGTGATGGCAGGTGCCGTCACCCCCGCCGCGCATGGACCTGACCTGTTGCAAGGGAATGCGGTAGCGGTGACTCGGAAAGGCGAATGGGAGACGGACACGGATGCACTACGCTAAACCCCTGGGACGGCTGGTCGGCGAACTGGAGAAGCTCCCTGGCATCGGGCCGAAGTCGGCGCAGCGGCTCGCCTTCTACCTGCTGCGCATCCCCGCCGACGAGGCTCGCCAGCTCTCCGAGGCGATCATGGAGGTGAAGGAGCGGATCAGCATCTGCTCTGTCTGCTTCAACTATACGGACCAGCCGGTGTGCGACATCTGCCGCAATCCCCGCCGCGACCCCAGCATCCTCTGCGTGGTGGCGGAACCGCGCGACTTGATGGCGGTGGAACGCACGGCGGAGTTCACGGGTAGGTACCACGTCCTGGGCGGCGTGATCTCCCCGCTGGAAGGCATTGGCCCGGAGATGCTGCGCATCCGGGAGCTGATTGAGCGGGTGCAGAAGGACAACGTCCGCGAGGTGATCCTGGCCACCAACCCCACCGTGGAGGGAGACACCACCGCGATGTACCTGGCGCGCCTGGTGAAGCCGTTCGGGGCGCGGGTGAGCAAGATCGCCTTCGGCCTCCCAATGGGCGGCGACCTGGACTACGCCGATCAGGCCACCCTGATCCAGGCGCTTGAGGGACGGCGCGAACTCTAGCCAATTGCAGAACTCGGACTGCGGAGTTCCGCAATTGACTGTCCGGTCATTCGCCCCCAGAACCATAGCCATCTGAAGAACCACGAAGGAATGCCGAACCGCGACCGTCAGGGAGCGGCTCACCACCGGTCAGGTCGAGCCAGCCGAGACGGAACGTCCGCCTCTATACCAACCCGCATCCTAATCCGAGATCCGCAATTCATCGGAGCACCTCTTGGCGCAAGGCATTCAACTCGATCCGCAACGCGCGGTATTGGACAACGGCGTCGTCCTCCTGTGGAACCGCAAGGCGGACACGGAGTCAGTGGCGGTGCGGGCCTCGTTTCCCGCAGGCGCTTCCCGCGAGGACCGGGAGCATGCCGGCCTCGCCAGCTTCACGTCGCGGCTGCTGCGGCGCGGCACCCGGCGGCACTCCGCGCAGGAGATCGCCACCCGCATCGAGGACAGGGGTGCCTCATTCGGCTTCTGGGCCGGCTCGGAGGCAGCGGGGTTCTCCGCCAAATGCCTCGGTCGGGATGTGGGCGCGGTCTTGGAGATCCTCCGCGAGCTCACCGAAGAACCGCTCTTCGCCCCGGATGAAGTGGAGAAGACGCGGGCCGAGGTCCAGAGTTACCTGAGCGAGGTGGCGGACAGCCCGCGGGCGATGGCGGACCTCGCGGCGATGGAGCACCTCTTCCCCGGCGACCATCCCTACTCCTGGCCAACCAGCGGCACTGCGGCGACCGTTGCATCGTTGAAGCGCAATGACCTCGCCGCGTTCCACCAGTCGTTCTACGGTGCCCACGGAATGACGGTGAGCGTCAGCGGGGCCGTGGAAATTGACGAGCTTCGCCGCAGCCTGGGCGCTTGGCTTCCGGGAACGGCGGGTCCCGCACCAGAACGGGTGGTGGAGCCGAACCGAGCCGCCACGCGGAAGTCGATCCCGATGGCGCACAAGTCGCAGGTCGAACTGGTGCTGGCGGGTCCCGGCATCCCGCGCGACCATCCCGACTTCTTCGCGCTCTCGATGGTGAACCTGATCCTGGGCAGCCTGGGGATGATGGGGCGGCTGGGCGCGCGGGTGCGGGAAGAGCACGGCATGGCCTACCACGTCTCATGCCACTCCCAGAGCCGCCGCTGGGCGGGGGAGTGGTCCGCCAACGCCGGCGTCACCCCAGCCGACCTCGACCGAACCATTGAGGCGATTCTCACCGAGGTCCGCCTCATCCGCGAGGAGCTGGTGACGGAGCAGGAGTTCGCGGATGCGTGCGACTATCTCATAGGGTCGCTGCCGCTGCGGATGGAGTCGAACGACGGCATCGCCGGCTATATGCTGAACGCGGAGTACCACGGCCTCGGCCTCGACTTCCTCGACCGCTACCCCGGCCTCATCCGCGCGGAGAGCCGGGAGTCACTGCGGGAGGCGGCGCGCCGCCACATGGACCCGGAGTGCATTTCGGTCTTCACTGCGGGACCCGTAGCAGGATCAGAGGCGTGACGGACGAGGCGGAACAGGTCAGCCTCGCCTACCTGCAGGCGTGCGCCGCCCTGGAGCGCGGCGAAGGCGACCGCGCCCGCCGTGAACTGGAATTGCTCCTGATGGAGTTCCCCCGCTTCGCGCCCGCATGGGATGGCCTTGGCCGCTGCTGGGAAGCGGAGGGGGATCTGGACGAAGCCAGTACCTGCTATCAGAAGGCGATCCGCCTCGACCGCCGCAACTGGCGCAGCCGCTTCCACTGGGGCGCGGCTCTTCACCGGGCGGGAGAGCACCGGCAAGCGGCGAAGCTGCTGCGCGAGGCCGCTCGGCTTGCGCCCACGGAGCGGTTACCGCTCCACTACCTGGGGATGTCGCTTGCAGAGCAGGGATGCCACGCGGACGCGATGGCCGCCTTCAGGAACGCGCTGGAGCGGCCAGAGCGCGAGGTGCGGGACGCCGAGATCCTGGTTCGGATGGCGGCGGTTGAACTGGACCGTGGGGACCTGGATGCCGCCGACACGGTCTGCCGCCGCGCCGCCCTGACCGCTCCCGAGGACCCGGAGGTCTACTACCAGTGGGCGCTCGTCACGCTGCGTGAGGGAGAGCCGCATGACGCGGAGCGGCTGGCCGGACGCGCCCGTGCCCTCGCTCCCCGCTCCCTCCGGTACCTCATGCTGCTGGTCCAGCTTGCAGAGGATCGGGGCGACTTGGACGCCGCCCGTCGCCATCTGGCGACCCTCGGCAGCGAGCGGCGGCGGCTGCAGTTGGCGCTGGAAGCCGGACTTGCCTTGCGATGCCGCAGCGGACTCCTCGCCCGCCGGCTGGCGCTGGAAGCCCTTGAGGATGGTGGCCCCATCGAGGACCAAGCGGTCGACCTCGCCCTCCAGGTCCTCCGCGAACTGCGGGACGACGCCGGTCCCTGCCAGGGCATCCGCGTGGTGCTGGAGGTCGACTGCGACGATCAGTGCTACTTCCGGCCTTACGTCGTGCTTGCCCGGGACGAGGCGCAGGCGCTGGAGATGGTGACCGAATTGCAGGCCCTCCTCGACCCCGCGCCGTGGCGCATCATCGAGACGGAGCAGTTCCGCCACCAGGGCGAGGCGCTGCGCGGCATCTGTCAGGTGATGCTCACCCGCGTCCTCTTCCCTAAGCCGGAAGAGTGACCTCGCGATCACTCCTCAGTCCGTACTCCGCATTCCGCAATTGAGTGGCCGGTTGCCCCGGCGGAGGGGATCGGATACAACTTCGGGCGGCACGGGGGCACCGCTGCGGCGGTCTGCAAGGGGGAATCCAATGGCACAGGTGCGACGGGCGCTGATCAGCGTTTCTGACAAGGCGGGGGTGGTGGAGTTTGCGCAGGGTCTGCACGCCCTCGGGGTGGAGATCCTCTCCACCGGCGGCACCGCGCGCTCCCTTTCAGCGGCGGGCGTCCCGGTCACGCCAGTCGACCAGGTGACCGGCTTCCCCGAGATGATGGAAGGCCGCGTCAAGACCCTGCACCCCGCCATCCACGGAGGCCTCCTCGCCGACCGCGCCAAGCCGGAGCACATGGAGCAGCTCGCCGGCGCCGGCTACGCGCCCATCGACCTCGTGGCGGTCAACCTCTACCCCTTCGCCGCGACGGTCGCGCGGCCGGACTGCAGCTTCGAGGACGCCATCGAGAACATCGATATCGGCGGCCCTTCCATGATCCGCTCCGCCTCCAAGAACCATGCCGCCGTCACCGTGGTCACCTCGCCGGAGGATTACGCGGCGGTCCTGGAAGAGCTGCGCGCCAGCGGGTGCGAGACAACCCTGGAGACGCGCCGCCGCCTCGCTCTCAAGGCGTTCCAGCACACCAGCGAGTACGACGCGGGCATCGCCGCCTACCTGCTGAAAGCAACGCAACCGGACGGCGCTGCGTCAGATCACTTCCCTGCCCGCCTGGAATTCGCGCTGGAGAAGATCCAGGACCTGCGCTACGGCGAGAACCCCCACCAGCGGGCCGCCTTCTACGCGGAACCGGCTCGTAAGGAGCCGAGCGTCTCCACCGCGAGGCAGCTCCATGGCAAGGAGCTTTCCTTCATCAACCAGCTTGATATGGATGCGGCGCTGGAGCTGGTGAAGGAGTTCGACCGGCCCGCCATCAGCATCATCAAGCACACCAACCCGTGCGGCGTGGGGATTGCCGAGACGGTGGCGGAAGCCTACCGCCTGGCCCGGGACGGCGAACTGCCTCCGTTCAACCCGCCCGGCAGCCGCTTTGGCGGAATCATCGCCGCCAACCGCCCTATCGATCTGGAGACGGCGGAAGAGATTGTCGCGCCCAAGAGCTACTACGAGTGCATCATCGCGCCCGGCTTCGCGCCGGAGGCCGTGGAGCTGTTCCGCACCCGCAAGATCTGGGGCGAGAACGTTCGGCTCATGGAGATCGACCCGCTTCCGCCTTACGCACAGCTATCAGCCCTCTCGCCGGGACTCCTTGGGGTCGACTTCAAGCGGGTGGTCGGCGGCCTGCTGGTCCAGGAGCGTGACCGCCGCGACCAGACTGCGGAGGGCCTCCAGTTCGTCACCGACCGCAAGCCCTCCGAGCAGGAGCTGGCCGATCTCCTCTTCGCGTGGAAGGTGGTCCGCCACGTGAAGAGCAACGCCGTGATTCTGGCGAAGGGCGGGCAGTTGATTGGCCTGGGGGCCGGGCAGACCAACCGCGCCCAGAGCAGCGAGCTGGCCGTCGCCATGGCCGGCCACCGCGCCGAGGGCGCCGCCTGCGCCAGCGACGCCTACTTCCCGATGCCGGACGGCCCCGAGGCCCTGGCGAAAGCAGGCGTCAAGGCGATCATCCAGCCCGGCGGCAGCAAGCGGGACGAGGACGCCATCGCCGTCTGCAACCAGCACGGGGTAGCAATGGTCTTCACCGGAGCCCGCCACTTCCGCCATTGAGTTGGGTGCGACCGCCAAAAGTAGGTAGATCCGTCGCGATTGAAGAGAGGATCCAGCCACGCTCGCCCGCACCGGGGTAGCCACCTCTGCGACGGAGGCCAATCTCAGCGCAAGACACTCCACGCCCAACGTCGGGTTCAGCTGGACCCCCGAAAGAGACGGCCCCCACGCCCTGGGCGACCGCCGTCGAGGGTGGTGCCCTACCGGAATCTGGCCGAACCCAACTGCCCTGGCTGACGCGCAAGCGTCCGAAGTGGCTTCTCACGGTCAAATCTGCCGCCAAGCAGCCAGGCGACGCCACTTTTTTCGTGGTGAGCCTTCTGACAGTTGATATTCTTGCGGGGACGATGTTATACGTTAACGGTATCGATACCGGTATCGGGCCAACGTGGGCGGAAGGCCGCCTGGCTGTGAGAGATGGGACCCCTGTTGGAAGTCTCGACGAAGCCAAGAACCATCACGGAGCTTGCGGCGCACCTGGGGGTGTCGTCGATGACGATTCATCGCGCCATCTCCGGCAAACCGGACATCTCCGCGAAGACGCGGGACCGCATCCTTGCGGAGGTGGAGCGCCTGGGATGGCGGCCGAACATCGCCGCGCGCGGGCTGCGCCAGGGGCGGACCTTCACCCTGGGGGTGATCGTCTCCAACGTCTCCGCCTCCTTCCTGCCGGAGGTGCTTCAGGGCATCAACCGGACGGCGGAGGAGCGGGGCTACCACGCCTTTGTGAGCGTGCATGAGCACCAGCCGCAACGAGCGCTGCGCCACCTGGAGACGCTCCAGAGCAAGGGCGTGGACGCGGTCATCTACTACCCCACCGAGGCGCTTACGGAGCTGGCGGCGCTGAACGACGCGCAGCAGAACGTCCCGGTGGCGGTCATCATGCGGGACGCGCACGGCTTCCATGGCCCCTGCGTGCTGGTGAATGACCGCGAAGGGGGCCGGATCGCGGCGGACCACCTACTGGCGCTGGGGCACCGGAAGGTGGGGTTTGTCGGCTACAACGACATCCTCTTCACCCGAGAGCGGCGCGAGGGCTTTGAGCAGTCGCTGCGGCTGGCGGGCGCGGAGCTTCGGCCGGAGTGGAGCGAGAGCAACTTGGTCCCCGGCGACGAGTCCGCCCGCGAGGCGATTTCACGGATCCTGAAGCAGAGCGACCGCCCCACTGGCCTCTTCTGCGCCAGTGACCGCCTGGCGGCACGCGCCCTCCAGGCCGCCGCCGACCTGGGTCTCAGCGTCCCCGGTGATCTTTCCCTCGTGGGCTACAACGGGGACGCGTGGTCGACCCTGCTGGGCGTACCGCTCACCACGGTGATCCAGCCCCGGCAGCAGTTGGGGATGCGGGCCGCGCAGGTGGTCCTGGGTTCCGACGAACCGAACAGCATCAACCGCAGGATTGTCCTCAGCCCGTGGCTGCGGCAAGGAAGTTCCAGCGCCCCCTTGGCCTAGTCAGTCTTTATCCCGCAGGCATCTCTACGTAACTAGATTCCGGCGTCCAACTCAGCAGTAATGGACACTTACCTCATCCGCCATTCCTCATCGCTCATCGAAAGGAGCGCTACCGTGCGCCGACTCCTCCGTCGAGGGTTCACCCTCATCGAACTGCTCGTGGTGATTGCCATCATCGCGATCCTGGCCGCCATCCTTTTCCCGGTTTTTGCCCAAGCCCGTGAAGCTGCCCGAAAGGCCGCCTGCCAGAGCAACCTGAAGCAGATTGCCACCGGCTTCATGATGTACACGCAAGACTATGACGAGACGATGCCGATCTGGCGAAATAGGCTTGCTTCCTTCGCCCTCGCGGACCTGTATCCGAACATCGTGGGTTCGTACATCAAGAACGGCGTGGACCCCGCGACCGGAGTGCTGGGGGGCGTTTGGGCCTGTCCTTCCGCCAAGGCATCCTTGGGTGCGGTGTCAAACACTTACGCCTACAACTACTACACCCTTGGCGGGTTGTCTTCTGGCGTTACCACGTTCCCCAACCGCGCGGCACCCCTCAGCAACGACTACAACCTGCCCGCAGGACTGGCATCCTTGGGACGGCCCGCTGAGACAATTCTCGTTCACGATGGCGCGCAGCTCTCCCGTCCGCCTGCCGGAGTGACGCCCCTCAACTTCTACAACACCAGTGTCAACTCGGGCGTGTGGGGTCCGCATGAACGGGGCAGCGGAAATGTGGCCCCTGCAGGCGGGGGCAGTACAAGCCCCACACTCGCCGGAACCATCAACACCCTCATTACGGGACGGCGGACCAACGTGGCCTACTGCGACGGACATGTGAAGTCGGTGCCCACTTTCAAGCTGGTCCATACCAGCTTCATCCACGACGGTGGTAGTTGGCGTGGGGAACTACCGGGCGGTACCAACCCGGCGGGTAGCGCTGGCTGGCTGCGGGACTGGTAAGGAGCCCAAGATGAAGCGATACATTACACTGCCACTACTGTTGATCACCCTGGCACCGCTGGCGGGCTGCAATCAGGCCAATACATCTAGCACCCCGCCATCTCCTGCCGCGAGCACCGGTGTTACGAGCGCCGCGCCTGGTACCCCAGGTGCCAAGCCCGCTGTCGACCCGGCTCAGCAACAAGTGATTGACCGCGAGAGCCGGTAAGCCTCGCGGTATTCCCCCAGGTGCCGTGCGTTGAGACGCTCGGCACCAGCACAGGTGGAAGAGCGCCCCGTGACGACCGTTACGGGGCGCTCGTCTATTCACTGGAGCGGTTGAGGGCGAAGAGCCGCATGGCGTTGCCGCCGAGGATCGCCTGCTTCTCGCCGTCGCTCACCGTGCTGTCGATGAGCTGGCCGAGGGCCGCGCCCGGGTTGCCGTCCGGGAAGCTGCTGGAGAAGACCACGCGGTTGGGGCCGAGGGCGGCGGTGATTGCCTCCAGCTTGCCCCGGTGCGGCCCGCCGGAGAACGGCTCAAGGAAGATGTTGACGGTGCGCTTCGCGGCGACCACGCAGCTCTGCCAGTCATCCCCCCCCGCTCCGGCCGCCACGAACTTCATCGTGTTGAACTCGGAGGCGAGAGCCTCCAGTTCGCGGACGGCGGTCTCGTCCCGGATGGAGACGAGGAGCGGCTTGGAGTAGCGGCGGTAGGCGTTGATCAACTCCCGGCAGGTGGGGGAGATCAGGCTCTCCCGCCGGTCCGAGGTAACCAGCGTAGCCCCCAGCCACTTCGCGCTGCCGACGTAACGCTTGAACTGCTCCGCAGAGCGTTCCGGGTAGGCGGGGTTAACCACCACCCAGCCTCGGACCTGCGGGTTCTCGTCCAGGAGCGGCTTGACTTCGGCGTTGCCGCTGAGGTCGCCGGCCAGCGCGCGGCGGGAGGCCACGCCGATGAAATCGTAGCGGGCGCGCTGCAGCATGTGGTTCAGGCGGATGCCGTCCACATCGGCCCATTCAGCAGCGCCCAGATAGGTGAGGATGTCAACGCCTGGCATGAGTGGTTTCCGATTCGTAGGGAGCGATGGAGCAAGGGAGATGGAGCGATCGGTCACTCGCTCCCAGGACCATAGCCAGCAGCCTTGTGCTGCGTTCGATCATGATGACCGACTGGTCCCTGTAGCTAACCAGTCGGATTGCGTGCGTGAGCTTTTGGACGGTGCCATCTCCAGTGAGGAAACGGTCAGCGAGGATGAAGCCGCGCCCGCATCCAGAGCCGGTTCCGCCTGACGGAAGGGGAACCGCCTCCAGGACGAGGCGGCGACGGAGCGCCCGCCCTACGCTCCGTGTCCGAGACGGCCACCGCTTTGGCGTTCGACATCTGAACGGTCGCTCGGCGGTTCCTTCTTCCGTCATTCTGGGCAT
>JANPLG010000203.1:0-9708 GCA_031426395.1 Actinomycetes bacterium | reverse complement strand
CTCCCAGGCACTCGACACGCTGGTCGACGCCGCCCGCGCGGAGAACGGCTGTGTCGGCAGCCGACTGACCGGCGCCGGCTTCGGTGGGTGCACTGTGAGTTTGGTGCGCGAAGAGGCAGTGAGCGCCTTCCAGAACAACGTCGCCCAGCGCTATCACCAGGAAACCGGCCTGAACGCCGAGTTCTACGTCACCCGCCCAGCCGCCGGTGCCGGCCGCGTGCATTACGAAGACTGATGCACCGAGCAATTTGCACTTTTCAATTTGCACTTTGCAATTCGATTGTTTCGCCCAAGCCCCGAAGGGGCGGCGGTACCCACGGCCCGAGGCGACTCTGGTGCCTCAACCATCAACCTTGCAGACCATCAGTGTCCACGCCTGATCTCCACTAAGTTCTCCGAGAGCTTGGAAAGTTCGGGCCGGGTGCAGCCTACTTCGCTCCTTTCTTGGCAATACTGATAGGTGGCGATGAGGCGCGATGGTGATGAGTCACGACTGGCCTCTCTGCCGCTTTCTCCAGAGTGTTCGGAAAGGTCAGGATGTCGGAGCCGACCCAGGTGGTAGGAGAGATCGCAGTGCGCATTCGCGCGCTCTCGCCCGGTGACAGCCTTGCGCGCGCTGCGGAGGCGGTGCGAACCTCGCCCTACGGTGCTGTTCCCGTGGTGGAGTCGGGCTGCCTGACCGGCCTGGTCACCTCCCGTTCGCTGGCGGACTACGTGACGCTCTACATCCCGCGCACGCCAGACTCCCTCAATGAGAGCGGCCGGGACAAGCGCGTGGCCGACCTTCCCGCCACTTCCGTGATTGCGCTCCCAGATCGCCTGCCACTGCAAGAGGCGCTCCTCTTCATGCAGACCAACCGGCTGGAGGTCGCGCCGGTCCTCGACCATGAGGGCGCGTTTCTCGGTCTCGTCTCCACCAGCGAGTTAGTTGGCACGCTCTGTGGCCGCGGCCGCCTGCCGGTCATCGGTGGGATGGCGACTCCCTTTGGGGTCTACCTCACCGGCGGCGGCGCGCGGGGAGGGGTAGGGGACTTCGCCCTCTTCACTGCGGGAGTGTACCTCTCCGTGCTCCAGATCACCGCCTTCATCGGTGCCGACTGGCTCGTGAGGGAAACTCCCCGCTGGGTTGCCTGGCTGCCCAAAGTGGCGGCCTTGCTCCGCAGTATTCACATCGATCCGATGATGGTCGTCTTCGGTGCTCTCTTCTGCCTCCTCTTCCGTCTATCCTGGATCACCGGCTACCACGCAGCGGAGCATCAGGTGGTCCACGCCCTTGAAGCCGGAGACGATCTTGATCCAGAAGTGGTGGCGCGAAAGCCGCGCGTCCACCCTCGCTGCGGCACCAACCTGACGGTGGCGATGCTCATCGTCAGCGCCTTCTGGTACGGGGACGAGCTACGCAATGGGTTGAATAGCTTTGGCTACGGGTTCGGCGCGCTCTTCGCGATGATCTTCATCCTCTTTTCGTGGCGCCGCCTGGGCGCCGTGGTACAGCAGTATGTCACCACTCGTCCGGCCACCCTGAACCAACTCCGAAGCGGGATCAAAGCGGCGGAGGAACTGATCCTGGACTATCGCCAGAATCCCCACCGACGTCCCAACCGCTTTCGCCGCATCTGGAACATGGGCATCCTGCAGGTCCTGGGCGGAGCGATGAGCGTGATCGGGTTCCTGGCAGTCCTTCAATGGTTCCGGCTACTTCCCAGTTGGATCATTGTCTATTAGTCTGGGCATGACGCTCGCTCGAGAAGCATCTCCTTTGGATCGGCATGCTCACGCACAACCCACAGCACGCTCGATCACCCCAGCTACACCAGACTCCGGCCGGTGCGAAGCCTTGCATTCAGCATTCTGAATTGGCACTCGCCCGTGCTCGAAGGCGTTGGCGCTGATGAACCACCAGCGCAGAGCCCTCCTGGAAGGGACAAGGCACGCTCAGCGCCAACTAGCAACCCTCATAAGCAGCCTTCCACCATCTAGCCCCTTCTCCGCATCCAATCCGCACATGATCAAAGAGCGACTTCTCTCCGCCCTCTCCGCCGCCGTTGCGGAACTGGCCCCAGGCTCAGCCGCACCCTCTGCGCACCTGGACGTCCCGCCCACTCCGGAACTAGGCGACTTCTCAACTGATGTGGCGCTCCAGGTGGCCCGCGAGTCGCGGCAGGCCCCTGCCGCCGTGGCCCGTGCGCTTGCGGAGCGGCTGGTACCTGCCGAAGGCAGTCAACTCGCCGCCCTATTAGACCGTGTCGATGTCGCTCCCAGCGGCGTACTCAACTTCCGACTGCGGTCGGATTGGCGCGAGACAGCCCTCCACGAGGCCTGCGAGCTGGGCGCCAGCTTCGGCCGCCAGGATGAGGGCGGCGAGAAGATCCTCGTCGAGTTTGTGAGCGCGGATCCAACCGGGCCGCTAACCGTCACGCACGGGCGCGGCGCGGTCCTAGGAGATGCAATCTGCCGGCTCCTGGAAGCCACTGGGCACCAGGTATCCCGGGAGTACTACGTCAACGACGCCGGAACCCAGGCCGAGACGCTGGGGAAGTCGCTGGACGCCGCGCTCGCCGGCCGCAAGGAGGCCCTTGGCGAGTACCTCGAAACCCTCGCCTCGGCGTTCCGCGCGGAGCGTGCCTCGCTGGGCGCGGCCGGCATCGGGTCTCCGCAGGCGTTGGCGCAGACCGCCGCCAAAGTCGTGGTGGCGGAGCATCGAGCGGTCCTGGAGCGGCTTGGTGTGCGGTTCGACCAGTGGCGCTCCGAAGCGGAACTCCACACCGCCGGCCGCACCGACGAAGCGCTGGACCTCCTGCGGAGCGGCGGCCACACCTACACCAGCGACGGCGCCGAATGGCTTCGCACCACCGCTTTTGGGGAAGCCTCCGACCATGCCCTGCGACGCGGGAATGGCCAGCTCACCTACCTCGCCGGCGACCTTGCCTACCACCTCGACAAGTTCCGTCGCGGCTACGCACGGGTGGTTGACGTCTGGGGGACAGAGCACGCGCACTATGTGGAGCGCACGCAGGCCGGGATGATGGCTCTTGGCATCGACCCTGGCTCCCTGGAGATCGTAATCTTCCAGCCCGTCCGCGTGCGCGTTGACGGGATGCTGGTTGAAGGGATGGCCTCCTCTAGCAACGGATTAGGCAACCCATCCGGGAACAATGTTCCCTTGGAAGAAGTCCTGGAGAGGGTGGGTCCGGAGGCGGCTCGGTGGCTTTATCTCTCCCGTCCCTCGGGCGTGTCCCTGGAACTCGATCTCGACAAAGACCGCCTCTCCGATCCGACGAACCCCTCAGTGCGCGTTCGAAGCGCCTTGAGCCGTGCACAGAGCGCAAGTGCTGCGAATCCCCTCGAAAGGGCTTCTCCTCAGACTGCCAGCCTTAGCGCCGCCTCGCCGCCACAGCTGCTTCTCGCCAATCTGCTGGTCCGCTTCCCGGACGAAGTGCGGGCCGCCGCAGCGGACCGCGAGCCGGCCCATCTCTCCCGTTATGCTCTCTCCGTTGCTGACGCTTACCTCGCCGTAGCCGACGATGCTACTGGCGCGGAAGCAGATTCCTCTCCGCCCGTCCTCCTCTCCCGCGCCACCGCCGTCGTCTTGACGAACTCGCTGTCGATCCTCGGCTTCGCTGCCTGACGAACCTGCCCCTTGCCGGGGTCGACGGGTGATGAGGAAGACTGATGGCGCACGGCTTTCCGTCGCTTCTCTCGCTTTTCGACCACCATGGCTGCCTCAAAGCACTTCCACCCCATCAAACTCGCCTGGTCCCTTCTGCCGGCAGTGCCGCTCCTCGCGTTCGCTGGGAGCCTGGGGGGAGCGCCGCCTGCCGCCGCCCAAGGCACCAGCGGCAAGACGTCCAACGAGGGCATCTTCCGGGATCGCAACGGAACCTCCCACACCTGGCGCATCCAGCGCAGCCACGCTATGGTCTGGGATGACAAGCCGTACCTCCCGGCGGGGGTCGTCTTCCATTCGGCATACCTCGCGGACCCTACTGCGGAGAGTCTGGCCAAGGATAATGCGGAGCTGGATCGCCTGAAGGCTGCCGGCATCCAGGACCTCTGGATTGACACACCGCGCGGCATCCTCGACCGGACGCTTGAGCAATCCCAGGCGGTCATCGACGCCGTCGAGAGCCGTGGCTTCCGCTACGGCCTGCGAGCGGGCGACCGTTTCCAGGAGCCGCTGGTCGGCTTTTCGCCGGGGAGCGCCAGCATCCGTGTGAAGGCGGCGATGCTTCGGCCCGGCACGCGACCCGTCTGGCAGGTCCGTGCGCCCCGTGGCCGCAAGGCAGTCTACGCTCTGGTGGACGAGGGCCTGGATGGCCGCATCAGCAACTGGGCCATGGCCGTGGGCGAGACCGTGGTCGAAGAGGATCAAGCACGCATCGAGATCCCGCTTCCTGCGCAGTCCCGCCTCATCGGTCGCTCCGACGGCCGCCTCCTGGTGGCGACTGAAGTGCAGGTGGAGCCGGGCAACCTCGGCAGCTATGGCGACCTCTGGGACGGGATGGAAGAGGCCGCCCACAAGCTGCGGGTCCGGCTCACGAGCCTGAAGTACGGCAGCGGCCTCCGCTTTATCCTCGACCCCTTCTCCGCAGGCGACGGAACGGTGGGCCAGGAGGACGGAGTTTTCCCCTCGTCAGAGGGCTTCCGCAAGGCGTTTCAGACGTGGCTCTCACGGCGTCGCGGGATGAACGCGCTCAACGTCGCCTGGCGGCTGGGCGATAAGAAGCTTCTAACGTTCGAGGAAGCGGCGAGGCTCATCCCGCTCTGGGCACGCAACGACGCACCCGACGGTGATGGCTGGCTGATGGACCCGGTGGATCGCACCGCCTACCGTTGCAAGCCGTCCGAATGCGCTATCTGGACGGACCTGGACGCCTTCCGCGCCGATACCTTGAAGCGATGGATGAACCGGGTTGGCATTGGACTGAAGCAGGAAGGGCTGAACGTGCCCGTCCTCTACTCGTGGGCCGCCTACCATCCGAACTTCTCCAATATTGGGACCACCTCCGGTTACGACGGTCTGGGCGCACAGCTCTACGGGGCACCCGCTACTCTCGGACGTTCCTCTGCGGCGTACGCCCTGGCGCAATCCGAAGAATCGGAGCGCAACACTTGGCTGCTCGCCACTCGCCTATCCGGCCCTACTGGGGCGGACGGCAAGCCAGCCCCCATTCCGGATGCGCAGGCGCGCGGCCTCTGGCAATCGGCCCGCGAGGCTGGGTTCCGTGGCGCGTTCATCGACCCTGTCCAGAACCCGAACGCGGTATCTGTGGCCCGTGATCTCGCCAGCACGCTAGTAGCGGACACAGCCGCTGTCACCGACGTCCCGCGGGTCTGCTTCTTCCCGGTAGCTCTGGCGGCGTCCGACCGGGTGACCCGCCTCTCCAACGGCGTCTGGTGGGTGCCAGTGGGCGGCCCCTCCAAAATCCTCCGCTACGGCGAGTCGATCCTCGCCTACGAGATGCCCCGGCCCTTGGGCGACGGCGCTCCCATCGCGCAGGCGACCGTTATGTGGTCGACCACCGGCAAGCAGGACGTCACCTTCTTCAACCAGGCAGGGGTCGATGTCGCGCTGTTCGACTCGCTGGGCAACCCAGTCAAGGGCAAGATCCGCAAGGGTGAGCTGCGGCTCACGCTCACTGAAGAGCCGATCATTGCGACCGGCGTGGACGGCAACACGCTCTTCCCCCTTGAGGTAGTGATCGCGCAGCTAGCTGAGTTCGACCACCTCATCCGGGCTTCGGAAGCGCTGGGGGCGGAAGTAAAGGCACTGCGCTCGCTTCACGACCAGGGCCAGGACTCGCTGACACCTAACTCGGCTCCTGCACTCTATGCCTCACTTCAGCCTCACGTCACTCGCCTGCGCGACCGTCTCCGCCCCTACATCTGGATCGAGGGTGAGAAGCCGGTAGCCCAGAACCTCGGCAGCATTGCCTTCCAGCCGAACTGCAGCGGCGGCCTCTACCTGAAGCTCGACCGCCAGCAGCCTCCCGCGTCCGGCGTCTATCGCGTCCGCTACACCGTGGATGTGAAGATCGAGGCGATCTACGATCTCTGGGTTGCCGGGAAGGCCCCGGGCACTCCCGGCGCCTCCCCGATGGTCTGGCAGGTCGATGATGAACCACCCGCCGAGGTCTCCAGCGCCACCACGACCGCCGGACCGGAGTATGCTCCGGGGATCTCCTGGTTCCAACTTGGGCGGGTCACCCTGCGCCCCGGTCGCCATGAGGTCTCGCTTATCTTCCCGGAGAAGGCCCCCGGCGACTCCGGTCGCTACTCCTTCGCCATCGACGCCCTGGTGCTCTCCCGTGAGCCGTTCCGTCCCACCGGTGCCGCCAAGCCGCCCGTCAGGATAGCGGTTGCCGCGACCACCAAGGACGACGAGAAGATCGGCAAGAACGGCAAGCGTAAGAAGAGCGACGATAAGGACAAGAAGGACGAACGGGACGAGAAGCGCGAGAAGCCCGAGTAACCGAACGCTTCCAACGACCACGTCCAAGTAGCCCGGCGCGCATCACGCAACGCGGCGACCGGTCGGTCGTTGGTAGAGCGGGGCGTCTTTGCCCGCTCCGACTCCGGTGAAGGAGCCGCCTTCGACCCTCTAGCGCCGCGCCGCCGTCCCGGCAGGGCCTCGCCTGACGCGGACGGCTCTGTCACGAGGATGGAGCGGCAACGGAGCAGCCGCCCTTCGTAGTTGCATCGGCCGTCGCGCCGCCGTCCGGCGTCCGACCACTCTGGCGTTTAGACCAGCCGGACGCCGTGATCGAACGCAGCGCAAGGCTGCTGGCTATGGTTGAGGAGCGAGCAATCAGCGTCCGATGCCGCAGTACTCGAAGCCGTGCCAGAGCAGCGTGGTGCGGTCCAGGCAGTTGCGGCCATCCACAATCAATGGCCTGCGCATCACATCCCGCAGCCGCGCCCAATCGACGGCGGTGAAGTCATCCCATTCCGTGACGAGGATGATCGCGTCCGCGTCCTGCGCGGCTTCGTAGGGGTCGGCGCAGAGCTCGGCCTTTACCCCGCAGCGATGGGCGGCTTCCATTGCCTCAGGGTCGTAGGCGCGAACTGCAGCGCCCATCTCGGAGAGGCGATCGGCAATCAGGAGGGAGGGCGCGTCCCGCATGTCGTCGGTGCCCGGCTTGAAGGCAAGTCCCCAGAGCGCGATCGTTTTGCCCTTCACCAGCTTCAGGCGCTCCTGGAGCTTGCGGATCACCACCAGCTTCTGGGCGGTATTCACGTCGACCACCGCCTCCAGCAGCTTGGTCTCGTAGCCGTACTCGCGGCCGGTGTGGCTCAAGGAGGCGAGGTCCTTCGGGAAGCAGGAACCGCCCCAGCCGATGCCGGCGTTGAGGAACGCACGACCAATACGTTCATCCAGGCCGATGCCACGAGTGACTTCGGAGACATCGGCACCCACCCGCTCACAGATGTTGGCGATCTCATTGATGAAGCTGATCTTGGTTGCGAGGAACGCGTTTGAGGCGTACTTCACCATCTCGGCGCTCGCGCGGTCCGTCACCACAAACGGCACGTGGCGACCCAGCGTCTCGTTCCGCTGGAGGAGCGGCGCGTAGAGGGCGCGCATCCGCTCGGTGGCCCGCTCCGTGTCTGCGCCAATCACGATGCGGTCCGGGTTGAGCGCATCTTCCACTGCGCTGCCTTCGCGCAGGAACTCCGGGTTGGAGACCACGTCGAAGTCCGGCTTCGGCTGCGGTGCGAGCGCAGTGGCCGTTCCGCTCTCGGCCAGCGCAACCGCCGTTCCTAAAGCGGACGTACCTGCTTCCACGGCTTCCGATTCGGCGGCATCGGACCGCGCCGCCGCAGCTTTGGCGATGCCCTGCCGAACCAGCATCCCGACCCAGTCACCGCTGCCGATCGGCACCGTGCTCTTGTTGACGACCACGCAGTAGTGCGGCCGCAGATGCTCCCCAATGGAGCGCGCAGCCGACTCGACATAGGACATATCGGCCTTGCCGGAGGGGAGGGAGGGGGTGCCGACGCAGATGAATAGCGCTTCCGCCTTCCGCACCGCCTCCGGGTAGTTGTCCACGAAGTGGAGCCGGCCCGCCGCCTGCTGGCCCAGCACCAGCGGCTCCAGACCCGGTTCGAAGATTGGCACCTTACCGGCTCGCAGGGCCAGAACCTTCGCCTTATCGATGTCCAGACAGGTGACCTGGTGGCCCAACTGTGCGAGACAAGCGCCCGTTACCAGGCCCACATATCCCGTGCCTACTACTGTGATCTGCATGCCTAACCCCAATTGAACAAAAAACCCCGCTGATGCGGGGCGCGAGGGGGCAGCAAGTGCCCTCGGCAGGAATCGAACCTGCGCTCCCGGCTCCGGAGGCCGATGCTCTATCCGCTGAGCTACGAGGGCTTGATGGTCCGGGTTTGCGGTTTGACCCGCTCGAAACCGCCCTCATCCTATCGAATGCACCCCGCCATGTCAACGTGCAGCCGCTGCTGCAAAAACGCTTGCTAGAGGGGTTGGCGCCCGTATCGCAACCGACCGTTACGGCTTCGGCCCGCGCTTCTTCCCACGCAGTGCGAGGTCCGTCAGGGCGTCCTCAACATCCACCAACTTCAGAACCGCCGCCGCCGACTCTCCGGCCAGGGCCGCAGTCCGCTTCAACTCGCCGGCCCGGTCTCGCGCGACGTCGTAGCGTCCCTGCTGGACCAACGTGATCAAAGACGTGATGCCATGCTTCACCTGCGCTTGTCTGGATGCCTTGTGTGCCTCGTTCAGCAGCTTGAGCGCGTGTGCCAGCCGAGCCTTGCGCTTGCTCCCTTTCACCTTGGATGTCGGCTTGCTATCAGGCTTGGCAGCAGGCTTCATTGGGGTTTTGCCTGGCGCGGGCCGTGGCGGCGCAGCCCCTGCCGGGTTCCCGTGGCCTGCGCTCAGTCCGCATACAAGCCCTGTTACTGCCGAAGCGATCATCACGCGAAGGCGCGGGTTCATCGGTTCCCCCTTTGCAGGCACGCCGAGAGCGAAGTCTTACTCAGACGCGATCAGGGGGAGCCTGTCGCTAGACAGGCTCCCCGAGTTAGGCCCGGAGGGTCAATCTGGCCTCCGGACGATGGCTCAATTGTCGGCAGCCCGCGCATGCTGGACACATGGGCTGGACACATGGGCTGGACACATTGGGCTGGACACATTGGGCGGTGGCGATCTACCGGCGACGGTTCCGCACGCCCAAGCTGGGATTGAGGAACGGCAGCGCCTCCGCTTCGGCGATTCTCTTAAGGCCATCGAAATCGCGGACGTTGATCCGCGCGTAGCGGAGGTCCAGCACATCCTCGTCCCGGAACTCCTGCAGCACGGTGCTCAGCGTCTCGCGCCGGGCACCCGCCATCTCCGCGAGCTCTTCCTGGGTGAAGCGAAGGCCGACCTTCAGGCCGATCCGTTCGTCCGTCATGCCGAACATGGTGGTCAGATTCACCAGAACCTGGGCCACGCGCTGCGGGAGGTTGAAGAACGCCAGCATGTGCACAGTACTCATCAGGCTCCAGAGGGTGTGGCTCATCTGTCGCATGAGTTCCTGCGAGAACGCCGGATTGGCTGCGGCGACTTCCATCACGGCATCACGAGGGATGATCCGGATTTCCGTCTCCTCTTCCGCTTGGAGGAAGTAGAGTCCGTTGTCCCAGGTATGGTACATGGCTGCAGAGAAAGTGTCGTTAGGGCCGAGCAGCAGCACCGTGAGGTTG
>JANPLG010000202.1:0-13588 GCA_031426395.1 Actinomycetes bacterium | reverse complement strand
GAGTGAAATCGGATTTCCGCGCAGTGCGGAGAGGTCGGACTTTCCCTTCCAGCGCACCAGGGCATCGATGAAGTTGCCGCCGATCTCCTCGCAGTCGGCGCGGGTGAAACCGGGGATCGGTTTGCCCTGCCGGTCACGGATCTCCACGAACAGGGTGCCCATCCCACCGGTATCAACGTTCAGCCGGAGTTGGTTGCCGGTGAAGTGGAGCGGAGGCGTAATCAGACTACCGCCCGTGTAGGCGAAGTCCGCGGAGATGAAGCCGTCCAACCGCTGGCGCAGGGCACCGATGGCGCTCCGGGAGGGGACGCTCTGGTCGTACTCCGGCCGGAGGATACCGCTGTAGTGGGTGCGGCCGGACGACCAGTAGTACTGGTAAAGGTAGCTGCCGCGCCGGATCATCCCGACGCCCATCATGGCCGCCACCAGCCCGAGGACCGGCTTGTTCCAGCGGAGGCCGTCCTCGCTTTCCGCGTAGCAGACGGAATGACCAGCGTCCGTGTAGGCGTCGTAGTACATCTTGAACTTGCCGCCACCCTCGATGACGCGGAAGTACCCTCCCGTGCCGCGCTCCCACGGTTCCTTTTCCGAGTCGAGCACGCCGCCGAGCTTTTGCGCCGGGTTGAGGGTCAGCGTCACACCCTCGCTCGCCGCGATGAACCGCCGGACGATGAAGCGCTGCTTCCGGCTGCCGATGCTGCGCGGATCGGTTGCTGCCGGAGCGGCAGTCCCGGCATCCGCCGTGGCAGCCCGTGCCACCGCAGGCACCACGGCGAGAGCGCCCACGCCGTTGGCAGCCGCCACGAGAAGCTCCCGCCGGTCCATGCGCTCGCCATTCGTCTGATTCGGCATCAAGCTCCCGTCCCGATTGCGTGCAAAGTGCGGTGCAGCGCCCGACCCCAACCCCCAACCCCCAACCCCCAGCCAGCGCCTTTACCGGCTTCCGATAGAAGGATATACTCATCTCGTAATGGACGCGGCGAATACCGCTGCTGCCGTACGATTTCAGGGCGAGGTGCCGGGACGGCGAGGAGACGGAAACATTATGCTTACACTCACCGATACAGCAGCGATCAAGGTCCGCGAGATCCGCGACGGCCAGGGCCAGCCCGAAGCCGGATTGCGCATCTACGTGGCGGGCGGCGGCTGCTCTGGTTTCAAGTACGGAATGTCCCTGGACCAGGACCCCGCAGAAGACGATGAAGTCGTCGAGTTCGGCGACCTCAAGATTTTCGTCGACTCAATGAGCTACCCGTACCTGAAGGGCGCCCACGTGGACTACGTGGATGACGCGCTTCTGGGCCAGGGTTTCAAGGTCGACAACCCGAACGCCACTTCCACGTGCGGGTGCGGTCAGTCCTTCAAGGCCGAGTAGTATCCCTTAGGGGCGGATTTTTACCCTGGTGAATCAATTGGAGCCTCCCCCCGGAGGCTCCAATCTCATTTCTGGGGGTGGGCGTTGATTGGACTTGGGATCAAGTGTTTGCGCCCGGTTAGGGTGAGCCAGGTGCGCTTGAACGCCCCGCGCCAACCGAGGTCGCTGGGGTTCAGCATCCGCAGTCCCTCGGGCAACTCGCGGCTATAGAAGCCCTGGAGTTCCCGTGACAGGCGGACTCGGCCTTCCTCTGGAAGATCCTGGGCACGGCTCACTCCGTAGGCAGCGAGGAGTCGCTCAACGACCTCCGTAGCGCGGTCAGCGGTCCGCTGCGAAACGTCCGGAACGTAGCGATGCACCTTCTTCACGGGTAAGCTCCACGGCTGGGCACGGGACGTCGACCTTCCCTGCGGATCGAGGGGGGACGCTACGGCAGGATACCCGCCCCTCGGACCTCGCCAAACGCTTGCCTCGACGTTACTCAATGTCACCGAGGAACGCTAGCCGTGCTCCAGCCGACCGGACCACGCGCTGATGCCATTCCGTACGTTGGCCACCCGTTCGAAGCCCACGCGCACCAGCCAGTCGGCGCATGCCGCGCTCCGGACGCCGTGAGCGCAGAGCACCAGCGTCTCCGCCTCCGGGTCCAGTTCCTGATAGCGCTGCGGCAGCTCGTCCATCGGGATGTGGACCGCGCCGGGCACACGGAGAGCGGTCCACTCCGGCATTGTGCGGACATCCAAGAGCACCGCGCCGCCCGCTTCCAGTCGCTCGGCGGCCACGTCCGGCGTGATCTGTTCGAAGCTCATTCACTACCCCTTCGCATCGCCCGTTGTGTGGCCGGAGGAGCGGCCGAAACCTCCGCAGGAGTCGGCTCCGCTCGTAGGGAACTCCGCCCGGGAGCCAGCACCAATGCCTACCACACACTATAGCGAAGCCGCCCTCTCACAGCGGAGAGAGAAGTACGAGTTCGCGCGCTCCTTCCCGGGGCTGCTCGCATCCTGGGCGGAAGCGGGCGGCAAAGTCGTTCACGGCTGCATCGCGTCCGGCCCTTCCGGCGAGATCACGTTGGTCTGCTTCACCGACGGGACGATCATCCCCGCGCTCCAGCGCACCCTCACCCAGGATGAGCTGCTCGGGGCGCTCCTCGCGGCCCACGATGTGCTCGCCTCGTTCCACCCGGAGGCCGCTGCGGAACTTGCTCACCGGGTGCGCTCCGAGCGAGAGGCGATGCGGAAGGCCCGGATGGAGAAAGTGCTGGGCGCGGTGGAGACCAACATGCCGGAAATCCCTGAGTTGCGAGACGAACTGCTGCGGCTTCTCGAGCGCCTGGACTGATTCCGCATACGTGAACATGGTTGACCGACGTCGCGAAGGACCATTGATGCATATCTCCGAGCTGGATACGCCCGCTGTCTTGATCAACCTTGAGCTCTTGGAGCGCAACATCCATCGCGCCCAGGACTACTTCGACACGCACGGGATCAAGTTTCGCCCGCACATGAAGACGCACAAGACGCCCGAGATCGGGCGTCTGCAGGTTGCAGCGGGCGCCGTAGGCCTCACCTGCGCCAAGTTGGGTGAAGCCGAGGTGATGACGGACGCAGGCATCCAAGACCTGATGATCGCCTACCCGCTCTGGGGCGAAGCGAAGCTCCAGCGGCTGGCCCGGCTAGCGGAACGTTGCTCCCTCACGGTGGTGTTCGATTCCTTTGAGGTCGCGGAGGGTATCTCCCGGCACCTGACCCGCGCTGGCGTTGAGGTGGACGCACTGGTGGAGATAGACACCGGCATGCGTCGCTGCGGGATTGGCGCGCGCAGCGACATCGTGGCGCTCTGCGGGCGCGTGGCGGAACTGCCGGCTCTCCGGTTCAAGGGGCTGATGACCTACCAGGGGTTCATCCTGGGAACCCTCGCGGAGCGTGAAGCGGAAATGCGGGCGGAGCAGGAGCGTCTCACCGAGATTCTGAGCGACCTTTCCCTGTACAGCCTCGCCTGCGAGGTGGTGAGCGGCGGCACCTCGCCCAGCATGTTCGTTTCCCACCTCGCGCCCGCCATCACCGAGAACCGCGCGGGCACCTACGTCTTCAATGACCGGAACATGGTCCAGAGCGGCGCCGTGACCTGGGACGACTGCGCCATGCGGATCGCGGTCACCGTGGTGAGCCGCGCTGTCCCAAGGCAGATCATTGTCGACGGCGGCTCCAAGACGTTCAGCAGCGACCGCTCTGGTGGCGAGGAGGGGTTCGGGCGGTTCGTGGAAGACCCCACGCTCGTCCTTGAGAAGATGAACGAAGAGCACGGCTACGTCCGCCTCGCCGCGGCATCGACGCCGCATCGGATCGGGGACCGCCTCCACGTCATCCCTAACCACGTCTGTACCGCAATGAACATGCACGACGAGGTTTGGGTGCACCGTGGTGGGGAGGTAGTTGACTGCTGGAAGATCGCCGCCCGAGGCAAGGTCCGGTGACCGGGCAAAGAGGCCCTTTGTTCGGTGTTCAGCCGTCAGCCGCAGCTCGCTTTTGCCGGCGTTTGTGGCTGTTTCCGCTGCTGTCGCCCGCCGCTCGTCACCTGAAAACCACTTGATACGCAGGCGAGATTCCGCTAATGTGACGCGGCCCATTACTAGCGAAGACACTTCTGACTAGTGGGTGTCTCTGCCCGGATATGAGGTACGCACTTCCGGTTCGCACGGAAGAAGCGCCGGCTACGCCCCGGGGTGTTTGCCAGCTTCCAAGCCTGGCCCTTCGGCGCTCTGCGCAAGGAATACCACACGTTCGATGGATGCTCAGTCCTTCGCGCTGCAGCGTCCCGTGGGTCGTCACTCGCTCCTTGAAGTGTACGGATGCCCACCGGCGCTGCTGAACGATCCGGATTTCATCCGGCGCGTGCTGGTCGAGGCCGCTCACCGAGCCGGAACCACGCTGCTCAACGACGTCATTCACCAGTTTGACCCTCACGGGGTCACGGCCCTCGGGCTGCTGGCTGAATCGCATATCTCTATCCACACCTGGCCGGAGTACGGCTTCGCCGCCATCGACATGTTCACTTGCGGGGATCATACCGATCCCAGCAAGGCGGCGGCCTTCCTCGCGGATGTCTTCCAGGCCACGTACTACACGAGCCAGGAGATGCGCCGCGGCATCGTGACCCGGAGCTAGACATGGCGGAAGCACCAGAACCGATGATCTGGGTCCACGAGCGCGTCTCCCCTGGAGACGTGGCCACTCGGGGCCTGACCCATGTGCTGGAGTATTGCCGCACACCCTATCAGCAAGTCATCCTGGGCGAGACGGTCGCTTACGGGCGGGCGCTGGTCCTTGATGGACATGTCCAATCGATGGAGGCCGAGGAGTTCATCTACCACGAGCCGTTGGTCCACCTGGCGATGTTGCAGGCGGCGGTCCACTCCCCGCCCCGGCAGGTGCTGGTGCTGGGCGGCGGCGAAGGTGCCTGCCTTCGCGAGGCGCTGCGCTGGAAGAGCGTCGAGCGCGTGGTGATGGTCGACCTGGATGCGGACGTGGTCCGGATGTGCAAGGAGCACCTCCCCACATACCACGAGGGCGGCTTTGAGGATCCCCGCGTTGAGCTGCTTCACGAGGACGCCTGGGGCTACGTGCGAGACTCCCGTGAGACCTTCGACGCCATTGTCCATGACCTCGCGGACCCGGTGGAGGGGAGCCCTGCAGCCAAGCTCTTCACCCGCGAGTACTTCGCCATGTGCAAGGAGCGGATGGCGGATCACGGCGGCTTCTGCATGCAGGCGGGGCCGCTCTCTCCGCCCTTCTTCAGCTACCACGCCCGGGTGCACCGCACGGCGACCGAAGTTTGGCCGACCGTGAGCACCGTGAACACCTGGGTCGGCGGCTTTGGCGTGCCGTGGGCGTTCCTCTTCGCAGCCAACGGCCCCATGGCGCTCAATGACCCCGCGCGTCTGGACGCCATCCTGGCAGAGCAGACGACGGGTGGCTTCCGAATGATCAGCGGCGCTACGGCGTGGGCCTCCGTTCAGATGCCTCCGTGGGTTGTAGAGGCCGAGCGCAACGCCGGACCGGCATTCACGATGGAGACGCTACCGCAGTTCGGTGAGGGCGGTTTCGTCCTCAACCCGTAGCCTGTCGGTTCTCCGACGGCTCACTGACAGTTGGAGCCTCACGCGACATGCACGGATCCGCCGAGAACCTCTCGTGGCTTTCGCCTCGTGCTGAAGCGCGCTCCCATCCCGAAAAGGGTGGGGGCGGGGTCTTCGCGGTGGAGCCGATACCGGCTGGCGTACTGGTCTGCATGTGGGCGGGCCGTGTACTCACGAGCCAGGAACTGCATCGGGTGCCGGAGGCGCAGCGTCCGCACACGGTGCAGATTGAGGAAGATCTCTACCTCGCGCCGGCCGGCTCACCCGAGCCCACCGACTACGTCAACCACTCTTGCGATCCGAACTGCGGCATGTCCGGCCAGTGCGGCGTCATCACGATGAGAGACGTGGCGGCGGGAGAAGAGCTGTGCGTCGACTACGCCATGTGCGACGGCAGCCCCTACGACGAGTTCCAATGTGCCTGCGGATCGCCACTCTGCCGGGGCCGCGTCACCGGTGATGACTGGCGGCTGGAGGAGTTACAACGCCGCTATCAAGGCCGCTTCACACCCTATCTCGCACGGCGTATCCACGCGTCGCATCCGTCTCAAGCCTCGCAAGATCCTAGTGCTTCCAACCAAGCGCCTTCTTAACCCGAGACGCTTGGGAGCGTAAGCGGCTCGCTTCTTCGCCCACCCGCAATCGGGCCATTAGGCGGATCGCGAACCAGAGCTTGTAAACTCCGGCGGGCATACGGCTCGTGCTCTCCGGGACGAACCAATCATTCACCCCGGTGGTGCGGAAGTAGCGGTAGCCGTTTGCATGGCATAGGGAGAAAACCTTCCTGAATGCCTTGTTGCGCTCGATGATCAAGAAGCGCGGCTTCCAGCGCGCGAATGAAAAGCCCTCCAGGACCTGCGGTTCAAAACCTTCAACGTCCAGGGTCAAGAAAGCGATTTCGTCCGGGGCCGATTCTTCCAGGATGGAGTCGAGGGTTCGCGCGGGAACGCTCACGGTTCGAACGCTGGCGTTGTTGGTCCACCGGGCGATGTCGGCTTTCAAAGTGTCGTCTACTGAAAGCGCCGAATAGTGGTCATTCCCATCGATCAATGTGAATGATGCCGTGCCGGCATCTTCCGGGGCGACCACAGCACACGCCACCACGGTTGATCCCGGACGGTTGCGCTCACAGGCTTTGGCGGTCTCCGGGTGCGCTTCAACTAGAATGCCGGTCCACCCCTTCCGCTCGAAGAAGAGCGTGTTGCTGATGCTCACGCCATCGGCCGCGCCCACCTCCACGAAGAAGCGAGGCTGGTCACCGAAGAACTGATCGAGAATCCGATCCTCGCCAAACTGGGCGTGGTAGGCATTGCCGGAAGTAGGCGTGGTTGATTCTGTCATGCTTCCTCCTCCGGTGGCTCCGTAACTGCTGGTGCCATCTGGACGATCTGAACGCTTGGGTTCTAGGCGATGGATTGAGCAGGATGGGTTGCGCGATAAGGCTGGCAATGGATGCCACGCGCGGAGGAGAGGTCCGGGTCTGCGAGAAGGTCCCGCAGCAAGCAGCAATCCGGCCTTTGGCACGAAGGCAGGGCCAGCACATCGGGAAACCGAATGGCTGGTTCCGGATCATTGCGGAGACGGGGTTCGCCCACACGCCATAGCTCATAGCCCCAGGCTTCGAGTTGAGACGCCAGTTCCTCGAAATTCCATCCTGCGGATTCGCAGGTCTCGGGATTGCACTCAACAAGGATGATGGGGCGGTGCTGCTGGATGACCTGCGACGCGCCTTGAACCGCTGACCATTCGTGACCCTCAATATCAATCTTGAGAAACGTAGGCGGGCGGAGAGTGCCTTCTGCGAATAGATCGTCCAGGGGCATAACGGTGACGCGCTCGGAATTGCCGCCCGTTTCGTGATGGAGGGACGCCCTACCGCAATCGTCCGGCGCAATGGACACCTCGAATTCGGACCTCGCGTTGCCAAGCCCGCAGGGAACGACCGTGATGGCGTCGGTCAGATCATTCAGCTCGATGTTTGCCTGCAGCCGAACTCGCGTGGAGGGAACCGGCTCGAAGGCATAGACGTGGGCGCGATCATGACGAGGCATCGCCGCCAGCAGTGAGTAGAGTCCCACGTTGGCACCGATATCGTAGATGACCTGATCCGCGTTGCGCACCGCGCGGACGATGCTGCCGATGTGCTCACCATAGGCACCGCGAAGCCAGAGGCAATACTCAATGTTCCGATCATCGCTCCGCACCCACATGGAGTACTCGCCGAAGACCCGCACGGGAAACTGGAGCGGCTTGCGCTCAACGTGCGGTCTCAGTCGGCGCTCGATAAAGGTCGCGCCGCGCTGCCTGGAGTGGACCAGCGACCATCGGTAGGCCTGGTAGAGGATCGGCATCTGGTTTGCGCGAGAGAGCTCGACGCGAGGTGCTGTTGTGTCCGTCATTGGAATGAGACTCCTTGACTGCGGGATGCAGGCGCTTCTGGCGGAGGGGGAGCTGTCAGACCGCGCGTTGCCGGTGACTCCAGCGCGATGGCTCGCAGCCCATCGGCGATGAACGGCACCACGCGCGCAGGGGCATGCCGGCGCGACATTTCGATGGCGCCCGCGCTGAGGCGAAGGAGCAGCTCGCGGTCTCGGGAGAGCCTGGTCAGGTGGCTGGCAATGACTTCTGGCTCGTCCGGATTGATGCGGAAGCCGGTGCGGCCGTCCACGATCACGTCCGCCGCGCCGCCGCTGGCCACGCCGATCACCGGCAGTCCGCAGGCCATCGCCTCCGCGTTGACGATGCCGAAGCCCTCCACGATTCGGGTAGGGAAGAGAAACACGTCATGGGAGCGATAGAGGCCGCAGAGGCTTTCGCTGTCCGGCGCAGTTGCCCATTCGACTCGGTCTCCAACCTCCAGGGAGCGCGCTAGCTCCGTGAGCTCGCTGCGGATTGACTGGCCGTGGAAGCCGGCCAGCGTGAGCCGGATGTCGATGCCCTTCTTGCGGGCTGCGGCGACTGCCTGGATGGCGGTGTCCGGTCCCTTGCCGTATTCGATGCGGCTTACGAAGAGTGCGCGAAGCGCAGTGGATGAACTGTCCAATCGCCCAACGGGTTCGCCGGCGGAGTTGATGAAGGGTTCCGGGAGCGGATAGGGAGTCAGGAGCGGCGTCGAAAGCGGGGTCACACCTGCGGAGTCAAGGTCGTCGATCAGGAACTGGCTGATGGCATGGACATGGGCGGCGGGGGACGCGCCCTTCCATTGGAACCGGTTGAGGACGCCGGACGCGATGCGCAATCCCTGGCGCGCGGCGCGCCTGGGGAGCGATTCCTCGGAGCGCATATGGGTCAGGCCGGTCCAGGCATCATAGCGAACCGGGTTGCGCCACGCCTGCGCCAGCCAGGTATCGCCCACCAGCACCGCCGTCGGAACTCCCCTTGACGCCGCATAGTTGTAGACATCGAGGCCCAGACCATCGCCGTTCTGGAAGTAGATGACGTCCGGCCGAAAGCTGCTGATCGCTCGAGCCGTTGCCCGCAGGTTGTGGATCCTGGAGGACATGAGCGGCGCAAGCTGCTGGGTGGAATGCCACAGCAGGGTCCGCTCCACATCTTCCTCCACGCGAATACTGCTGTCCGCAGGCGGAAAGCAGCTAGGTGAGGCCGTGAGGACTTTCACGCTCATTCCGCTCTTGCGCACACCTTCCGTCACGCGATGGGACAGGATGCCATAGCCCCCGCGGTGATTCGGAGGATAGAGGGAAGTGATGACGAGGACACGCATGATTCGAGACGACGAAGGGTGGGGAGCCGGGGCAGGGGTAGCGGAAGGCACCCGCAAGCCGTTCTGCGCAGAGCGCGGCTGGTGCGGATGCCACAACTAAGGTTGCCCTCTATTTGCTTGGGATCAAACCTACTTGACGGTTCGATCGCCAGCAATCCGAGGGTGCCGGGGCGTGCGAGCTAAGCCAGTGCCGCCGGTTGGGCGGCTGCCTCTGGGACCGGCTTGGCATCCTCGGTGCTCATCGCTTGGTGCTCGCACAGCAAGCGGTAGGTGTCACTGGACTTGAGCAGCTCCGCGTGGGTTCCGATTGCCTCCACGCGCCCTTGCTTCATCACCACCAGCCGGTGCGCGCCTCGCAGCGTGCTGAGGCGGTGCGCCACGGCAATGACTGTTCGACCTTCCATCAACCGGTCCAGTGCCGCCTGCACCCGCGCCTCCGAGATGCTGTCGAGAGCGCTCGTGGCTTCGTCCAGCAGGAGGATTGGTGCGTTCTTCAGGAGGGCGCGGGCAATGTTGAGGCGCTGCCGCTGGCCTACGGAGAGATCCTGGCCACCGGCACCCAGGACTGTGTCATAGCCTTGCGGCATCTGTTGAATCTCGTCGTAGAGGTTAGCGTCGCGCGCGGCCTGCTCCACCTCCGCATCCGTTGCGTCCGGCCGGCCGTAGCGGATGTTCTCCCGGAGAGTGGTGTTGAAGACGAATGGGATCTGGAGAACCGCGGAAACGTGGTCGTACACCGTAGCCAGCTTGTAGTCCCGCAGGTTGACACCGTCAAAGTAGACGGCGCCCTCCGTGGGATCATAGAAGCGAGAGAGGAGTGAAAGGAGGGTGGACTTGCCCGCGCCCGAGGGGCCGACCACGCCAATGACCTCGCCGGCGCGGATCTCGAGACAAACGTCCTTGATCACGGGCGCATCCGCTGAGTACGCGAAGCCAACGTTCTCCAGCCGAATGATCTCGGGCTGACCCAGGAGGGCGCGCGCGTTCGGTCCATCTTCAATCTCCGGCCGGAGGGCGAGGAGCTCGCCCAGCCGCTCGGAGCCGGGGATGTTCTGCTGGATCGTGGAGTACGCGCTGGTCACCCAACGGGCCGGCTCAAAGATGCCCATCAGGGTGATGAGGAAGGTCAGTAGGCCCGGCCAGGTCAATTTGCCGCTCTGGACTTCCATGCCGCCCAGCAGGATCACCGCCACCAGCCCGATCCCCGCGATGGCCTCCAGCGACACGTGCGCGAGCGCCTGGTGGCGGGTGAAGCGGAGCTGTGCCTCGAAGTACCGCTCCGCAATCTCTCGGAACCGGTTGACTTCTTGAGTCTCGGAGCGGAAAAGCTTGACCAACCGCAGACCGGCGAAGAGGTCCATCAGGTGGTCCATCATCTGGAAGCCGGCCGTCCGCTGGTTCTCCGAGGCCCGCAGCATTCGGTTGCCGCTCAGAAGGATGGGCAGGGTCAGCACCGGGAGAATGATGATGACCCATCCGAAGAGCCGCGGTGAGAGCCAGAACGCCGTTGCTGCCAGGGCCACCACCGTGACCAGGTTGGAGAAGAGAGTGCAGAGGCACTCGACCGCCACGTACACCGTGTGGACGTCGAGGCGGACGGCGCTGAGGATTTCGGATCGGCTCTGTCGATCGAAGAATGCTACAGATTGTCGCAGGAGGTGCCGGGTCAGCAGCATCATCTGCGACACCAGCACCGCGTTTTGCAGCTTCTGGGACCAGATCCGTCGGAAGCAGGCGCAGAGGGCCCGGAACATCCAAGCTCCGAGGATCAACCCGCAGGCCGCCCCGGCGGCCCCCCAGAGCGTTACGCTGCCGCCGCTGGTGGAGACCGTGTCCAGGTACCGCTTGACCAGCCACATGACCAGCGCAGCGGCGAGACTGTCTCCGAGGCTGGCAAGGAGGTAGAAGCCTGCAACCCGTCGCTGTCCGCGCAGGGCTCGAATCGCTAGGTGAAGAAAACCGAGACTTTTAAGCATAATCTTGAGTTGCGAGGCGCGCGATAGCTGATTCGATGGTGCAGTTGCAGCGGTGGAAACCGCACGCGAGCGAGGGATCTGTCGATGAGTTAGGGGTAGGCGCGCGCGAAAGTCGCCCCGACCACATTCCTGGGAAAAGCTTCGACATTGAAGCCGAAGGCCAGTCGCTTTCGACCGACCACCATCGCGCATACGGCTTATCCCGGATCAGCCGGACCCGACGCGAGCTTCCGGCTGATCTCCGGCGCGTCATCTAGTTGCCAGATGGACACGCCGTTGTGTCGATAAGAGAGCCGGGCGCCCGGAAAGTCTCCCGCAGTGGAGAGCCAGGCAAGCTCCGGATACTCATACCGGGAGTGAGCATCGATCCAGGCGAACCAGCGAGTGCCCGCTCCCCGAAGCTCCGCCGCGAGCGAGTCTCGGGTCGGAGTCCGCTTCTCGAACACATCGATGGGGGATACGGGCCAGGCATTCGCGTGGTAGGCGATGTTCAGCCGCGACGCAGCGACCGCCGCCTGATGGTTGTGATGAGGAACGCGAGAGCGCAGCCAGAGTCCCGCCTGGTGCATCGCGCGCTCGTCATCGGTCACGCGCTGGACGAGCTTTCGGTCTTCCCAGAGGTAGGTGGCAAGCGTGACGACCGCCAATCCCAGCAGCACCAGTTCTCGAACCGGGACGGCTCGGCCGATGAGATGTCGTCGGCGGGGCAGCGTCATCGTTCCAAGGAATGCAAACGCCAGAAGCAACGGGAGCGAGGCGATGAGGTGACGCACCTCCTGAAACTTGCCGCTCCAGAGGTAGGTTGCCTGAATGGCCCCCACCAGGAGGACGAGTCCGAGCTGGCCCTGCTTTTGCCGGGGGCCGGAATGCAGCAGGCCAGGAATGACCAGGAAGCCGAGGAGTGAGAAGGCCGGAAGTAGCCACCAGTCGTGAACATGGACCACGGTCTTGGCTGCGGCGCGGAGCAGCGCCGGCGTGTGTGACTTCACCAGCGGCAGGTAGCTTGGGTAAAGCTCCTCATAGCCCAGCCGCTCCACCCAGTTGTCGGAGCGATCCAGGATGACAAACGCCAGCTCACCGGCACCGGAGCGGAAGACCTTGCTCATCGGCACGTGACCGATGGCGGCAGCAGCGGCGGCACACCCCGTCACCACCGCCGCTCCTGCTACAAAGGAGGCCAGCCTTCCCCAACTCCGGTTGACCATCAGCCAGAGAACGGCTGCGATGAGAAGCGCGATGGTGTTCCCGCGGACGAAGAAGGCTGAGGCGGCGAGGACTCCGGCTACCGCATCAGCCCAGGTGCCGCGATTGGCGACCAGGAGCCAAATCGACCCCGCAACCAGCGCGGCGAAGAGCATATCCGATGCTGTCTCGCTGCCCAGATCGAGAAGCGTTGGCTGCAACGCCAGCAGGATGCCGAAGGGCCAGATCCAGCGAGAGGGGAGGAACGCGCGTCCCAAACGGACTGCCAGCACCGTGTAGACGACGAGAGCGCCCAGCGAAAGCAGCACGCTGGCTCGGTGCAGGTCGCCCACGAGGATGGCAAGTAACTTGATGGCAGCCGGATAGCCCCAGCCGTGGGACGGGTTATCGAAGCTATCCAGGAGAGGGTGGTAGCGCGCCGCCAGAAGGTAGGCGACTCCATCCCCTCCAGAGGCCACCTCGGGCCGCGCGAGAGCCGCTGGAATGGCGAAGCAGAGTGCCAGCAGGGGCACCCAGAACTCGGGGGCACGCATCAGCGCTAGCTTGTGATGAGAGTTGGAGTGCAACAATGTGAGCAGGACGCGAGGGGACTATTCCATGTAGAAACGTCCGAGTTCTGTCGTGCCCATGATGCACTCAACCAACGGGTGGTAAACCTCAAACGGACCCTTCGGTAGTCTCCTTGAGGATAGAGCGGTTAGGCCTGCTCAAACGGTAGGCAGGATTGGGGATAGTCAAGCGGAAGGGGAGGGTCGTCAGTGGACCCTCCCCTTCTTTGGTTTCTCTGGGAGCGGAGGTCTAGCCGCTACGTTCCCACGAGCTTGCTCTATCAGCGAACAAGCTCCAGTCCGGAGAGCTTGCCGTCGCCGCGCACCCCGGTCAGGGTGACGGTGACAAAGCCGCCGCTCGCCTGGACCGGGAAGCTCCGGACCAGCGCCCGGTAGTTGCCCCCCGCCTCCGCGAAGACGTCGAGGCCGGAGAGCACCGTCTGCCCGTTCACCGCCACGTTGAACAGCCGCTGGCCGGGGCCGTTGGCGTAGATCTCCGCGAAGTGGAGCTTCAGCGTGTAGGCCCCCGACTGTGCTCCGTCGGGCGCCGGCAGCCGGTAGGTCACGTTGCCGTACCGTTCCGCCTTGTAGAGCGCCGGGTCCGCCGTCCCCGCGATGCTCTGTCCG
>JANPLG010000201.1:0-5692 GCA_031426395.1 Actinomycetes bacterium | reverse complement strand
CGTGCCCATCCGTTACATCCGTGCGATCCGTGTTCTATATCCCACGCTGCTCGGAGAGCCGTCGGCTGCTAGAGCTTCTGCACCGCTTCGCGGACCACCGCCAAGCACTCCTGGATATCGGGCATCGGGTTCTGCGGGTTCTCTTCGTACTCCAGCGCCAGGACGCCGGTGAACTTGATGGCGCGAAGGGCCTTCAGCACGCCTACCACGTCCATGTCGCCCTTGCCGAGGATGGTGAACTTGGTCTTGTCCTTCACGTCCTTCAGGTGAATGCCGTGGACACGGTCCGCAAGCACTTCCACCACCTGGACAGAGTTCTCCCCAGAACGGAGGAAGTGGCCCAGGTCCGCAACCACGCCCATCCGCCGGCTGCGTCCCTTGAGGGCGTCCGCCACCTGGCTCAGCTTGTCCCAGCGGTGACCCGGTCCGTGGTTGTGGATGCCGATGTTGATCTTGAACTCTTCCGTTAGCGCCTCGACCAGGTCGAACGCCTTGGGATCGGGGTCAGCGCTGATGGTCTCCACGCCCAGCGCCTTGGCGGCTTCGAAGACCTGCCGGTTCTTCGCCGTGTCCATGCCGAAGCTGGTGACGCCGTGGCCGAGCAGCTTCACGTTGGCGGCCTTCAGCTTGGCGAGGATCGCCTGCACCTGGACGGGATCCGTGACCAGCGGCACATGCGCGCTGTAGGCTTCCCAGTAGGTCAGGCCCAGTTCCTGGGTCTTCGCCAGCGCCTCGTCAACCTTGAAGTTGCGGAGGCTGTAGCTCTGGATGCCCATCTTGAACGGGCCGTACGGCGACTGTCGCTTCTGCGCAGAAGCCGCCAGCGGTGAGAGAACGGCGCCGGCCACCCCGAGGGAGGCCGTTCGGAGCAGATCGCGCCGGGAGAGGTTGCTTTGGGACATGGTGGTGTCTCGATCAGGAAGGAGTTCCGACCCGCTGCGGTGCGGGTCTCGACTCAGGTTCGGCGAGCGACAGTCGCCCCCCTTCGCGGGAGAATTTGGCTGGCGATCCGCTCAGACCCGGGGAGACCGGCTTTCCGTGTGGCCGTCGGTGAGGTCGATGCCGAGGTAGACCTCCGCCAGGGAGAGTTCTGCCCGGAGATGCTCAAGCCTGATCGTCCCTTCCAGATCACTGCATACCTCCAGGCGCCAGCTTCCCGCGCCAGGCAGGCGGGTGTAGCACTCCACCCGGACGCGGTCCTGCGAGACCAGCAGGTAGTGCCGCAGACTCGGGACGAGCTGGTAGTGCGCCCACTTGTCCCCACGGTCATACGCTTCCGTGGAGGGGGAGAGAACCTCGACGAGCAGCGACGGGTTGAGGACGGTATCGCCACCAGTGCTGTCGAACTCCACTTCGCCGCGGACCACGGCCACATCCGGATAGGTGTAGAGGTTCGATGCTACGACCCTCACGCGCACATCCGAGGAGGACACTCGGCAATTCTGTCCTTGGATAGCCCTGCGTAGCTCCGCACCCACGCTGACCGCAATCACTCCGTGCTCATACGATCCACCCGCCATCGCGTAGATGCGGCCGTTGATGTACTCACTCCTGGAGGCAGCCACCCGTTCACGGGCGAGATACTTGTTTGGTCAGATGGAGAGGTCCTCTGCTATCGACATCGCTGATCCAGGCTCCTTGAGGTCGTCTCACTCTGCGGGAAGATGCCTGGGAGACCGGGCGGTCCCCGGACCTGGGACGAGCCGTACCTTGCGATAAACGTCACTGACGGCAAGCGCAACGCCGAGATGAACCAGCTCGATCGCACTCTCCAGATGGGTCGAGACCTCGAGCGTCCAGCGGCTTGTCCCGGCTTGGCGGGTGTAGCACTCCACTCGAATCCGGTCCTGCGAGATGAGCAAGTAGTGCTGAAGGCTCGGAATGAGCTGGTAGTGCGCCCACTTGTCCGCGCGGTCGTATGCTTCGGTAGATGGGGAAAGCACCTCCGCTAGGAGGGTGGGGTTCTGCAGATTCTCACCCTCAGCCGCATCCTCGCTTTCGGCGCAGCAGACGGAAACATCCGGGTAGGTGTACATCCCCGATCCAGGGATGTGGACGCGGAGGTCGCCCGAGAAGACCTGGCACGGAAGATCGTCGGTGAGCCGCAAGAGCGCGCCAATCAGGTTGGCGGTGAGCCGGTAATGGGTCGGCGAGGCGCCCGCCATCGCGTAGATGCGGCCGTTGACGTACTCGCTCTTCTGCTCCGCCAACCGTTCGCGGGCAAGGTACTCCTCAGGGGTAATGAATAGGTCTGCTGCCAGAGACATCAGGACTCCGAGTGAGTAGCGCGGGACGGCAGGAAGCCGGGAATCCCGGCTCATGGTTGCTTAGTCGGCGGGGAGGAGCGTGGCCACGAGGCAGCTAGAGCCATGGAGTCCGTCCCGTCCGTCGGGTACGCGACCGAAGGGCGGGACAGAGTGGCACCATTCAGCCGCTATCGGGCCGGGAGGCGCTTCATTACCTCGGGGCGGGCGCGGTCGAGTTGCTCCAATGTGACTCCGAGGCCCAAGAGCGCGGTGCGAGCCATGAGCTCATCCCCTGCGGGTGCCATGTGGACCTGGTCGCTGGTCAGCTTGGCGCCGGAAGCGCGGTTCTCAGCCCAGGCGGACATGAACGCCTCATTCTGGTCCGCCAGCCGCAGCCGGTACTGCCGGGCCAGGTCCCGCATGGCGCGGTTGTAGCCGCTGGCGCGCAGGTTCCGGATGCTCTCCGGCTCGTCCTCGAAGATGGTGGTGGTGAAGAGAACGGGCGTGGCCCCCGCCTTGAGCGCGGCCTGGATCATCGCCTCCACATTCGTCCGATACTCCTCCAGGGGCACTCGGCGCGGACCGTAGCCCGCTGGATGCTCCTTGGTGAAGCCGTGCCAGACGTCGTTGACGCCGACGCTGATGGTCACCAAGTCCGGCTTCTTTTCCAGCACGTCCCGCTGGAACCGGGCGAGCATGTCGGTGCTCTTGTGGCCACTGATCCCGGCGTTCACGATCTCGATCTTGCGGTTGGGGTAGAGGACCTGGAGGTACTGGTCCATGAGCCAGACGTAACCGCCCGGACGTACGCCGCCCTGGGTGATGCTGTCTCCCAGAGTGACGATGCGCTTGACGCGTGACAGCTCGGGCCGAGGGCCGGAGGTGATGGCGACGGCGGCCGCTCTGGGCGATTGGTAGAGATCGGCGGCGACCGGTGTGAGTGCGGAGAGCGAGAGGGCGGTCATGAGGCCGGCAGCGGCCACGGTGATCTTCTTGGACATAGTGATGCTTGGTTCAGAGGCTAGGGTCTGTGGGTGCGTCAGTAGGGGCCGCGGATGTGCGGGGCGACGCGGTCCTGGTACAGCCGCTCCAGCGCGGCGTGCGTCTCGGGTGATAGCGGGGGAAGGTCGGAAGCGCTGGCGTTGCCGCGCGCCTGCTCCGGGTTGCGGGCTCCGGGGATGACCGTGGTGACCGCGTCCCAATTGAGGATCCATCGAAGCGCCATCTGCGCCATCGTCATGCCTTCCGGGACCAGCGGCCGGATCGCGTCCGCAGCCTCGACGCCGGTCTCGTAGGGAAGGCCGGCGAAAGTCTCGCCGACGTTGAAGGCCTGGCCGTCCCGGTTGAAGTTGCGGTGGTCGGTTTCCGGGAATCGGGTCTCGCGGGTGAGCTTGCCGGAGAGCAGCCCGCTCGCCAGCGGTAGTCGGACGATGAGCGCGACCCCCTTATCCTTCGCGCGCTCGAAGAGCGTGTCAATGGGCTTCTGGCGGAAGATGTTAAAGATGATCTGGAGGGAGGCAAGGCCTTCCTGCTCCAGGCAGATTAACGCTTCGTCCATCGACTCCACGCTGGCGCCCCACCTGCGGATCAGCCCTTCGCGCTGGAACCCGCGCAGCGTCTCGAAGACCGCTCCGCATCGCAGTTCGTCGGTGGGGATGCAGTGGAGCTGCGTGAGGTCGAGCGCGGTGACGCCGAGACGAGCGAGCGAGTCTTCCGTGTGCTGCCGCATCGCCTCTGGCGTGAAGTTGGCGGGCCAGCCGGGATCGCCCCGGCGTCCCAGCTTGGTCGCCACGAAGAGAGATGCGCCGCCCTCACGTAGGAACCTGCCGATGATCCGCTCGCTGCGACCGTCGCCATAGACGTCTGCCGTGTCGATGAAGGTTACACCGGCATCCACCGCTGCCTGGATGGTTGCCAGCGCGTCTTGTTCCGACACCTCGCCCCAGCTCCCGCCTATCTGCCAGGCGCCCATACCGATCTCGCTGACGCTCGCTCCATCGGCCCCAAAGACTCGCTGCTTCAATTGCTGCTCCCTCAACGTGCTTCGATGCTACGCGCGTCCGCAGCCGATCCGTGCGTGGAATCGCGGCGATGTGCGGGCGAACGCGTACAAGGGGTCCATTCTAACGCCGAAGCGGTCGGCGTTACGCTCGCACATTCGACGGCCCATGTCGGCGGGCCTTCCTGACCTTGTGTTCAGGCTACTGGGTGACCCTGACCTGGAAGCTCACCTTCACGCTGCGCTTGTTCGGGTCGTTGGTCGTGAACTTTAGCATCGCCTTGTGGGCCCCACGGTGGGCAGGTCCATCGGGTCCCAGAAAAGGCGCAGGCGGAGCACCTCTGTCGCACCTGCCGGTATCAACATGGAGACTGAGGAGCCACCTTGGAAGCGGGTGAAGAGCGGCCGCACCGGGGAGTACTCGAAGGCTTCGCTGGAGACGAACCGAATGCGGAGCGAGCTGCGTCTGGTGTTCTTGATAGAGAGGTTCTTGTACGGGAACTCCATCGCCGCGCGGGAGACCCTGCCCAGGTTCAGGCTCTTGGCCACCTGTATCTTTGAAGGAGTCTTGCGCTTGCCCTCCCTTTCACCCGATAAGGTCACTGGAGCCATCCCTCACCCGCTCCGGAGCCAATCATGCCCTCGTTGTCCCGCTACCGCCCGTACGTCGCCGGGTTAGCCCTCATTTTTTGTGGAGTTTCTGCCTCTCTGGCCACGCCTCAAGGCATCTTCAGGGTGAGCGTGAGCTCCGGAGGGGTCCAGGGAGTGGGCGGTGTCTCGGGGCTTCCCGCGACTAGCGCTGACGGCCGGTTTGTCGCCTTCGCTTCCACCGCCACAAACTTGGTGCCGGGAGACACCAATGGCCAGACCGACCTCTTCCTGAAAGACTTGACACGGGGGACGCTGGAACGGATCAACTTGGGACCCGGGAATGCGCAGAGCGGCGCTTCCAGCCTGCCGATCCCAAGCGCTGACGGTCGTTTCGTGGCCTTCGCTTCCGACGCAGCCAATCTGGTCCCTGGCGACACGAACGGCAGCTTTGACGTGTTCGTTCGCGATCGCCTGCTTCTAACCGTTGAGCGGGTGAGCGTTGCCACCGGCGGCGCGCAATCCGTCGGAGGAGAGAGCGCCGGCCACGCCATCAGCGCGGACGGGCGGTTCGTGGCCTTTCGTTCCACGGCTACCAATTTGGTTCCAGGCGACACCAATGGTTGGGACGATATCTTCGTTCGCGACCGACTACAAGGCACAACCGAGCGGGTCAACGTCTCTTCCGCCGGTGTTCAGGGGAACTCAATCAGCCAGATTCCTTCGATCAGCTCCAACGGTCGATTTGTCGCCTTCCACTCCTTTGCTGACAACCTCGTTTTCGGTGATACGAATGGTAACTTCGACGTTTTCGTCCGCGACCGTTTGACGGGCACCCTTGAGCGGGTGAGTTTGGATG